>CAYQWL010000203.1:0-2019 GCA_964421195.1 uncultured bacterium
CGCCGGACATAATCCGCCATATTTCATACGTAATAATTTTGAAATAGAAGAATTCCCCGCTCCCGGAGACATGCCGCTCGGCATAATTGAAAGAGATTACAAAACTTTCGAAGCCAGACTTAACAGGGGCGATTCGATATTTTTATTCACCGACGGCGTAAACGAAGCTGTAAGCAAGGACAGTTCATTTTACGGCGACGCCCGTCTCCGTGAACAATTAAATAAAACTGCCGGACAAAAACCCCGGCAGGTAATAGAAACACTGACAAAAGACCTCGGCGATTTTACTGATGGCGCAGATCAATCCGATGACATAACCATACTCACAATTAAATATTACTAAAAATTACTGAGAAAAAAGGACTGCTCAAAATGGAAACGAAAAAAAATATAAAACTATATAACGATCAGGCGGAACTTGACCGAATAATAGCATTCGTAGAAGACGCAGGTGAAAAATGGGGATTTAACACGAAAATTACCGGTGAAATAAATTTAATGCTCGAAGAGCTTTTTATAAATACAGTCTCATATGCTTATAACGAAAACGCTTCAGGCACGATCGAAATCGAATTCGAATATATTCCCGGATCTCCTCTTATTATCCGTTATTATGACGACGGCGGCGCATTCGATCCGTTAAGCATAAAAAGCGCCGACACCGGAACTGATATAATGGAACGTCAGATAGGCGGACTCGGAATGCATCTCATCCGCAAACTATCTGACAGAGTTGAATATGAACGAAAAAACGAACTCAACTTACTTACTATCGTAAAAAAAATTTAACGCTTTTTTCCCGCTTTTAACTGGTACATAATAGATTTCATCCGGTTTTCTGATTTCGCGCTTTCATTAACGCGTTGAAGCGCACTTTGAAATTCTGACATTATATCATCATCTATATTTTCCTCCGACTCATAAGAATGGGTCGTTTGATCTACCTTTTCACGTACCTCACGCTTAATTTCCTGAACGCTGTCAGCCGAAGTTTTCAAAGACGATTTTATATCATGTTTCTGTTCAAGCACAGGTTTAATAGGAACCGGCGATTTCTCGTTATTTCCTTCAGCAGGTTTTAAATAAGAAGCGCCAGCCGTTTTTAGTAAAAAACCACAGCCATAGATTTTAATTCATCATCAAGTCCTGCAAAAACTTCAAGATATAAAACTTTTATATTATCGAGCGACAATAAAAAAGACGCGGCCATCAAATTTTTTAGAAAACCTGAATCCGAAGACGATTTAAAATATTTACCAAACTCGGTTATTATTAAATTATGGTTCATACTCAAAATATAATGTGAAGCCAGGGCCCGTACCTTCGCATCTTCATCTGAAACCATTTTAACTATTTTATCAAGTACGCGCTCTCTGGCGTTCATATTCAAAAGCGCGCCTATCGAGTTTGCTCGAACGCGGGCATCAGGATGTAAAAGATATTTTTTAATAAAATCTATATCGTTTTCTTTAGCGATAGTTCCTATAATTTTAATATAAGTGGCAATTAAAAAACGGTTTTCTTCTCCAGCCAGATTTTCTTTCAATACTGAATTTATATGTTCGTCAGTCGTTAACGATACCTTTTCTATAGCCGATATTTTAGTTTTAACATCGGCCATAACTATTTTTTTTAATAAATCTTCAAGTTCCGACTTTTTCGATAATTTCGTCAGTATTTCATCTATTCCTTCATATTCGCTTATCAATTCATGAAATAATCCGCTTACTTCAAGCAGCTCGCTTATATGGCCCGCAAGTTTTATAACGAAATCACGGTCAAAATCGTTAAAATTCTTTTTTTGTTCATCACTGTCAAGATATATAGCGCCAAGGCATATCGAATTTTTTGAAAGCGGAACGCATATAACCGATTTTATAACGCCGCTTATAATACTCCGGGACTTATCCGCAAATCGAGGATCAAGAGCGGGATCATCTATAAAAACCGCATAATTTTTACTGATGGAATATTTTGCTACCGACATGGACGGACTGGATTCATTCATATCGTTTTTAT
>CAYQWL010000203.1:2029-6598 GCA_964421195.1 uncultured bacterium
GATACGATTGGTGTAATTGCGCCGCTTGCCGGATCTTTTATTATTATAAAACCGCGGTTCAAACCAAGAATTTTCATAGCTATCGAAAGAATTAAATAACTTGACTTCTTATAGTCCGAAACATTTTCCGACGCCACTTTAATCTCGTCAAGCGCAAAAATATAATCGGTATTTTCCGACGCCGCCTTACCGCTCTCTCTATCCTTCGAAACGGCCGCTTCAAACATCTGGCTTATGCCGTCATATTTAAGACGGGTTTCCATGCCATGCACCAGAGTAGCGCTCGTCTCAGTCGATACTCCGGAATTTATATAACCTTTAATTAAAGATCCAAGCCCGGACGCCATCTGCTTAACCTGCTCCGCGGCGCGCTTAGATTCGATATTAGACGCGGCCATAGAAGAAGCAAGTATCGACATTTTATTTTTAATCTCATTTACGCCTTTTAAAAATTCTTTAAGGGTAACCGGTTTTACAGATTTAGAATGTTTATGAAATGTCGCCGCTATATCGTTTACAGTATCATCGATAGCCAAAAATTCTTCGTCAACGAATTCAATAACGCTTTCGCCTATTTTAATTATATCTTTATGCATAAGAGCAAGCATAGAATCTATTTTAGTATTATTTACATAAACTCCGTTGGTAGAATTAAGATCTTCTAAGAACCACATAGTTTCTTTTAAAAATATTTTTGCATGATTACGGGATATCGAATTACTCTTGAGCGTTATATCACATTCACCGAGCCGTCCGATAATAAATTGATTTTTATTTAATTCCACGCAAAAATTTTCACCGGCGTCACGAATTAAAAGTTTATTCATTTTTTCCTCCTTAAATTCGTAAATCGTTTATAATATTATCGTTAATTTAATCATAAATAATTATTATAATCAATGAAATAATTAAAACGGCTCCGATCGCTATAATTATAAAATACGTTTTCATATATTCATCGCTAAAATAATACTTAATTTTCTTTTTCGCCGCTTGAAAAACACCGCCTTTTTCAGCCTGCTTTTGCGGCGCTATATGTTTTAAAAAAATTGAAGCCCTGCCTTCAGTTTCGTCATGCCCGCGGCTTTCACGGGCCGCTTCAAGCAAACGACGCCATTCATCGCCGGCGGGCCGCGCAAGTTCATAATATTTTTCAAATAACGATCGATCGATAAGCTCGTTAAAAAGTTCCTTTTCTTCTTCGGAAGATTCACCGTCATATATTTTAAAAGCCAGTTCTACGATAAAATTTTCATCTATATTCACTTTTTTATATATCATTTTCATTCTAGGATCGAGTATATATATTAATTCAAATAAACTCGCATCGGATGACATTCCGGATTTACATACGCCTTTCACTAAAGGCACCAATCCGCGGTCGCAGGTATTTTTTAAAAACCACTGTCTGACGGCCACGATTTCTTCAGCAGCCCTTTCCCAGTTGACTATCAAATCCTTCGCGAGTTCCTTTAAATCGAAACATTTTTTACCGTAAAACGAAAAAGGCTCATAAAAATCGTTTTTAATTATATTATCGAGCCAATCGGTCACCTGCTTACAACCCCAGCGTTTTTTATCGTCACGGTTCAAAAGGCCTTTTAAAAGCGGATAAAACTCTCCTGGCGCCGCTTCGACTCCAGGCACTTCCTTCGTCGTAATATAATAAGTAACCGTCCTTGCGTCCATGGCGTCATAAGGATGCTTTTTCAAAAGCATTTCAATTATTATAATGCCGAAAGACCAGTAATCGGACGCCTGCGATACCACGCCGCTCAACGCTTCAGGAGCGGCGTAAGTAATGGTGCGATCCAGGTTCGTTTGATGTATTATGCTCGATGAAACCGATGAAATGCCAAAATCGGTAAGAGCAATCGAAAGCGGGTCGATTGAATTAACGAGTATATTCGAAGGTTTTATATCGCGATGTATAATTTTTTTTGAATGTATCCCGATGAGCGCCAGATTCATTTCTTTAATAAATAATCTTATAAAATTAGAATCGACAGATTCTGGATTATTTTTAAGAAATGCATCGAGCGATCCGCAGCGAGCATATTGCTGAATTTCATAAAAACGGCCTTCGCTGCTCGTACCATAATCGAGTAACCGTATGACGCGCTCCGATTCGATTAACGAAAGGGCCTCGACAATAGCCCGCTTTGGTTCTATATTATGACGATAATATTTAAAAATATACATCTGACCGTCATCTTTTTTTTTTACAATATAAAGATCAGCTTCGCCCGAAATTACCTTCAAAATTTCCATTACTTCGTAAGAGGCGCCGTTTAAAGTAAAAACACCGCCCGGCGCAATTGACAAGGCGCCGCCGGAAGATTTTTCAAGTCTATAGGTAAGCTCGCAGGATTCAGTCATAATATGATTAGTATATTAAAATTTCACCGATATGTCAACTATATAAATATGAATAATATATAACCGCTTATTTTAAATTTTAAAATTTAAATCGAATGTTCTTCCGCGTCGCCCGTTATAATCGATTTAAGCCAGTAAGATTGATCCGGAGTCAGGATCCCGACGGTTTTTATATTAGACAGCACGATCTGCTTTTCAAATTTTTCGATTATAGAAGAAGCTTCTTTTCTAACTAACCATTTTCGATCGTTAAGCGCTTCTATTAATGAAATAATAAGATTGTTTTTCGCCGATACGCCCGTAACTTTCGAAGCGGCCGAAGATAATACATTCAATATTTGTAATTTTTCATTTTTTTTAGAATGCTTAAAAAGCATAAAAATATCTTTTATATGCTTTTCGCTGTCCGGATTAATTATATTTTTTATACATATCAATATCCAGTAACGATTATTAGAATTTTTTTCCGCAAGATACCGTTCACATAAAAACTGCCAGACCGCCTGCCCGTGCCCGGACATTATAGATGCGGCAAAATTTCTAATATACCATGATTCATCGCTAAAGCGTTGATATATAAATTCAACGATGGAAGAATCAAGGGTATCGCCGAGTGAAATTAATCCCAGAACACGATTTTCAGTAGAACCGGAAGTGATCATCTGAGTTATCATACCATAGTATTGAGGGTCCATGGATTTAACTAAAAATTTAAACGCCTCGCATCGGGTCCGAAAATCAGTAGAAAAAGCAAAATCATATACAAAACGCGCGCATCTTTTTAAATTTTTTCCTATTATCTGATGCACCTGAGTTCTGATCATATAAGAAGTATCGTCAAAACAATCGACTATCAGCTTAAATGAATCATCGGAATCTATTTCTGAAAGCGCAAGAATCACATATAATTTAGTATTGGTAGGAGATGAAAATAAAATACTGCCGAAAAAAGTCAAAGAACTTTCCTTAAGCTGGTGCGCGATTATCTGAAGAACCCAGTAAATAACATCATCATCGATAAAATTATAAAATTCCGCTATAAGATAATTCGATACGGACTCCGCCGGAAAAGATTCTAAAAGCCTGGCCGCCATCTGCCGTATCTTCCAATCGGGATCACAGAGAAACTTGATAAGCGAGTCTCTAAATTTCTCGCAATAAGAGAAATTAAACAATTCATTAACCGCTATTTCACGATATTTATCTTTAAATCCCCGGTCAAAAGCGATAGACGTTAAAACTTCGCGTGCGGCAAAAGATTTTGTAAACGAACCAAGAGCTTTTATCGACCAGTAAAGTATATTTTTAAATTCCGATTCCGGCCGGCTCGAACGGCTGAGCTCGATCTTTTCATTTATAGCAAAAACTGCTTCGCGCAAAAGATTTTCATCAGCGCCCGCGGCCGCTTCTTTAACGAGAGCGAAAGTCCGCTTTCTGACATTCCAATTTTCATCCCCGAACTTTTCGATTATTTCAAATACGTTATTTTTATTGATTTCAAGCATCGTTTGATTTCTCCATAAATAATCATATCTCACATAATAATCCGGCCGGAATTCAACGTAACATTTAAATTAGATTGAATATGACTTTTAATAAGCGCGGCCGCTTCGCCTATCAAATGCATCGGCGAAACGCTTTTAATTATTTTTTCAAGATCGGATTCCATACTGAGCTTTTTCACGAATTCCGCCGCCGCGCCGGATTCTATAATACCGGGACGGCCGATAGCGCACTTACTGCATATAGCGCCGCCAGCGAAAGAATCATAAGATGGATTATCGCCGATAGATTTTCCGCAATGGCAGCAATTATCAAAATTCATAGCAAACCCGGCATAATCGAGAAAAAAAAGCTCGAATTTCATTAATATTTTATCGGCCATGGCGGCATCGTCAGAAGCCATAAGGTCCATTATTATCAAAGAATTTTTAAGCGCATAGTATATTTCAGGCATTTTATCGTCAAATTCAGAAGCGCGCGCAATTAATTCACACATAGAATAAGCCCGCGAAAACGACGCCCCCATCTTTTTAACGTTAAATAACGGCGACACGAGTTTTGGCTGAGTAATAAGCGTAAACGACTTAGTCGCCTTCGGCGCATAATTTAATATACTGAGCGAATCCGTAAAACCGCAAAGCTTAGAACCCGGCTTACAGGCGGACTTAGCAAGAAGATTTTTCTTAC
>CAYQWL010000204.1:0-6592 GCA_964421195.1 uncultured bacterium
ATCTCCGCCACCGCTTTCACGGTTGACGGACAATACGATAATATTCCCATAGGCAAGCCTCTTGCGAATACATGGCTTTATATAGTCAATCCTTCGGCGGAAATTGTTCCTATCGGAGTACCCGGCGAGTTATGGATCGCGGGCGCTCAGATAGCGCGCGGCTATCTTAACAGGCCGGATCTTAACGCGCAAAATTTTATAGATAATCCTTTTAAAACCTGCGATATGAATTCTAAGACGTATAAGACCGGCGATCTTGTACGCTGGACAACCGCCGGAGTCGTGGAATATCTTGGAAGAATCGACCAGCAGGTTAAAATAAGAGGCTATCGCATCGAACCCGGTGAAATAGAACAGCAATTATTAAAACTGCCGCAAATAAGCGATGCGGCAGTCATCGACACGGCCGATACGGCCGGCAATAAATATCTTGCAGCTTATATAGTCGTTAAAAACGGCGCCGTGGATCAGGATAACATTAAAAATGCGCTCGCGGAAAAATTGCCTGAATATATGGTCCCTTCTTAT
The DNA here is from genome assembly GCA_964421195.1 of uncultured bacterium. GTDB lineage: Bacteria > Muiribacteriota > UBA9980 > UBA9980 > UBA9980 > UBA9980. The sequence continues at coordinate 529 of CAYQWL010000204.1, forward strand.
TTCATAACGATTGAACAGATACCGCTTACGCCGAACGGAAAGGTGGATCGCCGCGCCCTGCCCGAACCTGTAATCGAAGAAAACACGGCGGCTTATGAAGCGCCGAAAACCGAATCGGAAAAAATTCTCGCCGGCCTGTGGTCCGATATACTTAAAATTGAAAAGATCGGTTTGAAAGATGATTTTTTTATTCTTGGCGGCAATTCTCTTAACGCCAGTGTTTTGCAGTCTAAAATTCTGAAAGTTTTAAAGGTGAAAATGGCGCTTGCCGATATTTTTAATTATTCGCTCCTTGAAACTATGGCGGCGCGCCTGAAAAATCTCGCGCTGACGGACCTGCCGGAATTGAAAAAAAACGTGAAAATGACTGAATATCCGCTTACAACTTCACAAATGTCTATTTATATTCTAAACGATAATCAGGACAGCCTTAATGGTTATAGTATTCCAATGGTAAATATCATCGAAGGAAAGATTGATTGTAAAAAACTTGAAAACGCTATATTTAAAGTTATTAAAAGGCATGAGGCGCTTCGTACGCGTTTTGAACGCAGCGCCGAATCAGCCGCGGTACAAATAATAGAAGACGAAGTTAAATTTCAGTTAAAATACTTTCAAGCAAATGAAATAGACAATACCGGCGGCGGTTATAATATTGATCGAATAGCAAATTCTTTTATAAAAAGATTCGATCTTACCAATGCGCCATTGATTAATGCCGCTCTGATAGAACTTTCCGACAACAAAGCATTATTCGTGCTCTGCGTTCATCACATAGTTTTTGACGGCGTTTCCGCCGGTATTTTTATGAATGAAATCCGGGCGTTTTATAACGGCGAAGAACTTCTTGAACCTTCGTTTCAGTATAAAGATTATGTTATCTGGCAAAGCGAGTTTAAAAAGAGCGCAGCGTATAAAAATCAGGAAAAATACTGGCTCGAAACATATTCGGACGGCGTTCCCGCATTGAATCTGACGCTCGATTTTATCCGGCCGGCCGTGCAGAGTTTTGAGGGAGAAAAGCATTACTTTACGATAGGCCCGGGCCTTTTAGCCGGTATAGAAAAATTAGCCGCTGGAACGGGGGCCACTCTTTATCAGGTATTGCTCGGCGCATGGTTCTGTTTGCTTTATAGATACACCGGCCAGCAGGATATCGTCACCGGCACGCCGGCCGCCGGCCGGCCGCATGACGGGTTATCAGACGTTATAGGCATGTTCGTCAATACCGTCGTTATTCGTGCTCAACCGGCCGGCGCCATGACGTTTATCGAATTTTTAGACCGTTTGAAACCATCGACGCTCGCCGCGCTCGATAATCAGCATTACGAATTTTTTGAATTGGTTAAAAAACTTGGTATAGAACGCGATCCTGGCCGCAACCCTATTTTCGACGTTATGTTCGTGCTTCAAAACGCCGGCGTCGCCGCTTTTGATACCGATGATTTTAAAATGAGGCCCTGGAATCTGCAAAACGGCATATCACAGGTTGATTTAACGCTTGAAGCCGAAAAAATCGGTCCGAACCTTGAATTATTGATAGAATATTGTGTAAAACTTTTCAGACCGGACACCATCGAGCGTATGGCGGGCCATTATATAAACATATTAAACGCCGTGGTCCACAATCCGAATGTTTTGATAGAACGTATCGATATGTTGAGTGCGGGCGAAAAAAAAGTTTTACTTGAAGATTTTAATAAGACCGCCCTTCCGGCGCCGCTGGGAAAGACCGTGCCGGAGCTTTTTCGCGAACAGGTTTTAAAATACGGCGAAAGAACGGCCTTAGTATGCGGCAATATCAACTATACCTATCGCGAGCTCGATAAAAAAACCGATAAAATCGCCGCTTTTTTGCGAGCTAAAGGCGTGGGGCCCGATCGTGTGGCGGCGGTTATGGTAAAACGATCGGCCGATATAATGATTAACGCGCTTTCTATTATGAAAGCCGGAGGCGCTTATCTTCCCATAGATCCCGGTTATCCGCCGGATCGTATAGCGTATATGCTTGAAGACAGCGGCGCATTATTATTATTAACTCAAAACGAATTATCAGAAAAATTCACGGCCGTTTCAAATATTGAATGGTTCGATACCGGCGATGAATCGCTTTACATGTGTTCAGCCGGTTCCAAACCGCCGGTTTTGCAATGTTCAGGTCCGGCGCCGTCAGATCTTGCGTATGTGATATATACTTCGGGTTCGACCGGAAAACCTAAAGGCGTTATGATCGAGCAGAGAAACCTCGCCAATCTTTGCGCATGGCATAATCATTTTCATTCGGTCACCTTTAAAGACGCCGCCGCGGCTTATTCGGGTTTCGGGTTCGACGCTTCTATATGGGAAATGTTTCCTTTTATAACCTGTGGCGCGGCGCTTCATATTATAACCGACGATATCAGGCTTGAACCCGAAGAATTAGACCGTTATTTTATGCTCAATAACATAACCATAACTAATTTCCCGACGCAATTTTGTGAACAATTTATGGAAATAGCCGAAGGCGCGTCTTTAAAAACGCTCGTTACCGGCGGCGACAAGCTCAGAAGTTTTAAAAAACGAGGTTATCGGCTCGTCAACGAATACGGCCCGACCGAATATACCATATCCGCCACGGCGTTTGTCGTTGAAAGGTATTCGGATAATATTCCAATAGGCAAACCGCTCGCTAATACCTGGGTTTATATTCTCGATAGCTCGCTTAATCTTACGGCGCGGGGAGTCGCCGGGGAATTGTGCATCGCGGGCGCGCAGATGGCGCGCGGGTATCTCAATCGGCCCGAACTGACCGCGGAAAAATTCGTTAAAAACCCTTACGCCGTTTCAGCTATAAACGAAATTTTATACCGCACGGGCGATCTTGCCAGATGGCTTCCGGACGGTAATATCGAATTTCTGGGACGCATCGATCAGCAGGTTAAAATAAGAGGCTATAGAATAGAGCCCGGTGAAATAGAGCAGCGGCTTCTTTCTTTGCCCGGCGTTTCAAACGCGGTAGTCCTCGATTTAACTGATAAAAGCGGAATGAAATATCTTTGCGCTTATATGGTCGCAACGGCGTCGGAGACCGACTTAAAAGCCTCTCTGGCTAAGGAATTGCCTGATTATATGGTTCCGTCGGCTTTTGTCTTCGTAGATAATATACCGCTGACGCCGAACGGTAAAATAGATAAAAAAGCGCTGCCTGTACCGCAAGTTCATCATACGGCGGCGGTATCGGAATATGCCGCGCCGAGCGGCGAACGCGAAGAAGCGCTTGCATCGGTATGGGCCGGCGTGCTCGGCGTTAATAAACCCGGCGTTAACGATAACTTTTTCAGTCTCGGCGGCGATTCAATCAAAGTTATACAGATCGCCGCGCGGCTTAAAAAATATGGTTATAATTTAGATACGCGTAAAGTATTTCAGGCGCCTACCATCGCTAAATTAGCCGGATATCTCGAACGCGTTACGCGCGCGGCGGATAATGCGCCGGTAAGCGGCGCGGCGCCGCTTACGCCGATCCAGAAATGGTTTTTTGAGCAAAAATTTAAATTTCCGAACCACTGGAACCAATCTATTATATTCGAAGCGGCGGATTCTATCGATGAGATCGCACTGCGCGCCGTCATTAACGATATAATCACATATCACGATGCATTGCGAATGATATACGCTTTCGACGCCGGCGGCGTTTCACAATATAATCGCGAAGCCGGAAAAGGTGAATTTTTCAATCTTACAGTTTTTCAGCTGAATGCCGGCTTCGATAAAGACGCGCTTGACGAAATAAATTTTTTGGCCGCCCGCCTTCAGCAGAATATAGATATCCAGGCCGGCATTCTTATTCAGGCAGGACTTTTTAAGCCGCGGCCCGCTTCCGGCGTTAAAGATTATGTAGCGCTTGTTATTCATCATTTAGTAATCGACGCGGTTTCCTGGGATATAATCAGGCAGGATCTTGGCGCTGCTTATTCGGCCAGATCGGCTGGCATGCGGCCCGAATTTATAGATAAGACCGTTTCATATAAAGAATGGGCTGAAAAAATTGAAAAATACGCGTTAAGCCCTTCGCTTCGAGCCGCTAAAAATTACTGGCGCGAAATCGATTCATCAAAAATTGATGCGCTGCCGGATGATTCCGCGTTTTTATCGGCGCGGGGCCGCGTTTTTGATAAGCATTCGGTCGAGTTCGAGCTTTCACCCGAAGAAACTGTTGAATTATCGAATGCCGCCCGCGATTCTTTCGGCGCGTCCATGGAAGAAGTTTTACTGGCCGGGCTTTCCGGCGCCGTTAATGAATGGAGCGGCGGTCGGGCAAAAGTTATCGCGGTAACTTTAGAAAGCCACGGCCGCAGCGAATCCTTAAAAATTTCCGCCGCGCGTACCGTCGGCTGGTTTACGGCAACTTATCCCGTCGTTTTTAATTCGGCTTTAAAAGATTGGCGCGCGCTCGTTAAAAACTCTAAAGATAGTATAAGAAGCGTTCCTGATCATGGTTTTAGTTATGAAATTATCCGCCGGGCGGATGAAATTACCGGTAAAAAAGAAGGCGCATTAAGAATAAAACCTGAAATCGAGTTTAATTATTTCGGCGATATAATGGACGCGCCATCCGGTACCGGAGATTTTTTCACTATCAGGCGGAATTTCGCCGGAGAAGATTCAGATCCCGGCGAGGCCGCCGATTTTAAATGGTATATCGGCGCCGCTTTAAAATCGGGTGCGTTAAAGGTTACTATCGGCTATGATAGCGGAAATTATAAACATGAAACGATGGAAGAATTTCGAGGCCGTTATATGGAGGCGCTCAAAGCTATAACGGCGGCCTGCGCCGGATGCAGCCGTGAATATACCCGTGTGGATATCGCTGATTCGGGACTTTCCGAAGAAGAATTCCAGGCCGTGAAAAAAATTTACGGGCCGGATGTTGAAAAAATATATCCGCTTGCTCCGATGCAGGAAGGAATGTTATTTTTTAACATGTCCGCCAGTTCACAATCCTGCGAATATCTCGAACAGGCCGTTTACAGGCTTACCGGCGATATGGATGAAGAATTGTTTTCCTCTAATTTTTCTGATATGCTCGCTTATTACGATATTTTAAGAACGGGGTTTACTTATGAAGATATCGGCGCCGTAAGGCAGATCGTTATGAAAAACGTCGAAGCCCGGCCTGTTTTTATCGATTGTGCTACGGCCGGCGTCGAAGATATGCAAAATATTATAGAACGTGTATCCGTTGAAGAGCGAAATAAAGGGTTCGATTTAAGATTTCCTCCGCTGTTCAGAGTTACCGTATTAAAATTTAAAGGCAAAGTCAACGCGGTTATATTAACGTTTTTGCATATAATACTCGACGGCTGGAGCGCCGGACTGATCGAAAAATTTTTGCTTCGCGATTATTGTTTTATTAAAGCGGGCCGGCAAATAAAACGCGGCATGCCTCCTTCGTTCGCGGGTTATATAAACTGGCTCGGCGAGCAGGATAGCGTCGAAGCGGCGGATTTCTGGCGCGGCTATCTTTCTGGCGTAACGCGGCCGACGCTTCCGCCGGGCGCGCGTATGGCGGAAAAAAAGTCAGACGAAGCTTTATTCGCCGATAAAATTAAATCGCTTTCAGGGGAAACTTCCGGCCGTCTCAAAAAATTGGCGGCCGATTATAACGTAACCATCGGCATCGTTCTTCAGGCGTTATGGGGAATAGTTTTAATGCGTCATAATTCGTCGGACGACGCCGTGATCGGCCTGGTAACTTCGGGGCGCGGCGCCGCCGTAGCCGATATAGAAGAAATTGCCGGGCTTTTTATAAATACGATTCCGGTAAGAATAAGCGCTTTACCGGATAAAACTTTTTGCGATCTTATCGTTTCCATGCAGGAAAAAGCGGCGGCGGCTGAAAAATATTCATGGCTTTCGCTTTCTGAAATAAGCGGGCTGACCGGACTATCCGGCGGATTGATAAACGTTCTGCTGTCGGTTCAAACTATACCCGGAAATGATGCCGGGCTTCCGCCGGGGTTTGAACTCGTTGAAATTGACGGATTCGACAGGGTAAATTATGATTTCAGCATTGTAATTTCGC
>CAYQWL010000205.1:0-6578 GCA_964421195.1 uncultured bacterium
TTTTATAAGTGAGAAACTCGACCGTGCAATCAGAATCAAGAGAGCATTGAAGGCACTTGACGACGTTGTTTACCGTGGCGCCAAGCGTCTGAAAACGCGGATTGGGGTTGGGAAATATGTTAGACAGATCGCTTAATTTAATATTTTTATCGTATTCTTGAGTGGCCTGGCCTAATAAAGTGATTTTAATTTTTTCCATTATAATATCTGCACCTCTTTAAATATGCTTTTTTATAGTGAATAATATCCACAGAATAAATCATTATATCAAATTAATATGTATTTGTAAAGAAATTAACCTTAAAAAATAACTGACACTAAGTGAAAATATAATTATTTTTGATAATAATGATATTTTGAAATATTAAAAATAAAATATTGCCATAAAGAGCATGTGCAGTCTATAAATGACTGTAAAAAATGCTCATTATGGCAATTTATATTAATATATAAATTAATCAATGAAGTGAGTTAGCCGGTAAAATATTTTTATTTAAGCGTCTTAATGTTCGAGTTTTTGAATTTAGTTACCAATTGCATGAACATTGCATCGCGCTTTTGTTTCATCGTTGATTATTACATTTGTATCGTTTCCCGCCGAACGTCTGACACGGCTTTCGGTTGACGAGCTGAGAGTGAGTTTAATGCTTATGACGGAGTGGATGTTATAAATAGAAAATTGGCCCTGGGCGCCCATGGTGCCTGGAGGAGTAACGTCGCGGGCGGTAATTAGAACTTCGGTTACATAAGGTATTATATCGAATGCGGCATTGTTTCCTTCTTTGTATTGAATAGCGGGATAAGGTGAAGTCGCGTTAGGCCCGCGCCATATAATTTGTACCTGAGTTTGCGTGCCGTTAAGATCGGTGAAAGTGGCAACATCTGATTTAGTCATAAGCTGACTTTTAATAACGGGCGTGCATTTATAAAATGAGATAATCGGGCCGTTGGTAGGCGTTGTAATAGGAGTATTTCCGGGGCACGACTTATAACGCAGGTAATAATTTTCAAGCCCTGTTATTCCGCCATTGGTATTATTATCACTAGGCTTGATATATGAAAATGAGGTAGGCAGCGCGGTTCCATATATCATGGTGCCGTCTTCGAAAACCACTGAAGGATATGTGGCTTTTTCAATATTGTCGCGTATGCGTTTTAATCCGTTGACGAGCTTGCGTTGTGAATCGGCTTTCCAGTATCCGACGTTAAAAGTGGTCAACGCGGAATTTTGAAGCTGGTAAGCGCCGTAAAAAAGCAGGGAAAAAACTGTTACCGCAACGAGCATTTCAATGGCCGTAAATGCGCGGTGGTTTTGATCGGGTCGTTTCCGCTTTATATTTTTATTTAAACATAATTGAATCATAACGATATAACCTCCTTAAAATAGAGGTGAATTTTTTTTTATTTTACGACCATATATCCGATATCGATCATAGTACGATAAACCGAATTATATTGAGAAATAGAAACATTTTGTAAATGGCCGAGATTATTGTTCATCATATATGCGTTACCGGAATCTTCAGAGCCTTCAGCTACAAATTCGACATTATCAGAAATATTATTGTTATGCTGTGAGATAAGTCTTATTTGTTTAACTAAACAATCGCCTTTAAACGGATCGTTATATGGCGGATTCGGGTCGGTAGCGTAAAATAAATCTGATTTAGCCGCTACAAGCCTGCCTAATAGTTGTACGTTGCCGACGGGATTCAGGTTGTCGATATGAAAGCCGACGTAAAATTCAAGATAATTAGGCGTGCCGTCATTAGGCGATGATGGATTGGACACGAAACCCGGTATGGTCACTGAAACGTTAGGAATAAATTTTTTTATATTTATAGGCGGCGGAACCTGTGTTTTATCCACCCAGCCTTTTGACCACCTGACGGCGTCATAAAATTCAGTAGGCAACGCGCGTATTTTTAAAAGCGCCATCTGAACGGCGCCCTTGGCGAGAAATTGAGCGCGCAACGATTCTTTTACTTTAAATTCGACGAGCCGCACTTCACGGTTATGTTGAAAAAGAGTGGTGGCAAAAACTAATAAAAATACGCAAATGGTAAGCGTTAATAATATAGCCATGCCGCTGTTCGTTTTATAATTAAATTTAAAATTCAGCATTATTACACCGTCCTCTCAAACGCGTTACCTGGCAACGGTTGAGCTAATCTTCCAGATTGGCTTTAAATGTGATTAATGAATAATTATTTTGATAAGTCCGATTAATTCCAGGCCGCGGCGTTCCCCAACCGACGTGCAGCGTAATTTTCATAAGCTTACCGCTTAAAAAAACTCTTCCTACTTTACGTTGGTCCGGCGGAGTATTCGGCGGATCGTCGGGCGTATCGAACGATGGAATTTGCGCCAGAGCGGTAACAGGCGATTTAATGCCGGCATTAAGGAGGTATCTGAAGGTTTTATCTACCTGGGTAATGCGCAGTTGATAAATTATAGGCTCGAATTGGCGGCTTGGTTCGGCGTATTGCCAGGTCTTGCCAGCCGCTATTCCGGGGCCGTTGTGTCTGAGCTCCTGATCAAACACCGCCACGTTACCGTTAGTGCTGTCTTTTATATCGAGCAGATTATTTATTATAATTTCGTTTGTAGCCGCATCATTTGCAAGGCCGTTCAATTTTGCCGCTTCTATTATGTCTTTGTATTTAACGCGTTCGAGAAGAGTGTCGAGTATGCGGGTGGATTGATGCATCATTGCGCCATAAGCTTCGCTGACATTTGTTTCTTTAGCGTTATTGGTCATAAGCGCGGTTACCGGAATTATAGCGGCTACCATAATAAGCATGGCAACCATTATTTCAACTAAAGTAAATGCCCGGCGGATATTTTTATAATTATAAATAAACATGATATAATTGCCTGATTTTTGATTTTTATGGAAACGATTATTTTCAGTTGCGGCCGTTGTTATTGCATTATAATAAATGGAAGGCTTACCGGAATAAAGATAATTTTTCATATTTATTCACCTCCTTTTTAATACTTCTTTCCTACTCTAAATTATAACATAAAAAATAACTTTGTGTCAATTATAACGATAAAATATATAACAAACAAAAACGCGCTCATAAGCCGGATTCTGTTTATCTGCCATCTGTCTCGTTTTTATGTTTCCATAAAAATCATAGCAGCTAACCCGGCGCCCCGCGTATTTAACGCTGAAAAAAGGCTGTTTATGGGCGCCTGCTAAGCCTTGCATCGCATGGGGTTTACCATCGGCCGTCGTCGCCGCCGGCCGGGTGAGCTCTTACCTCGCCATTTCACCCTTACCGCATAAGCGGCGGTATAATTTCTGTGGCACTTTCCTTAAACGGCTGCTTTCGCTTCCGTTCACTGGCCGTTAGCCAGCATGCCGCCTTTAGATGTCCGGACTTTCCTCGAAAAAAATTTCGCGGCAGATCGGCGCGTTTTTGTTTGTGTTTATATATTTCTATATTTTATTAATCATCGTATTTTTTTTTGCGGTATTCTCTTTTTTTTCTGCGATAATAACTTTTTAAAACATCTTTTATAACTTCATATAAGTGTGAAAAATAAAAACCGCGTTCATAAGTGACGATTCGCCTCATATCGTAGTAACCGCAATGGTTACATGAGAGTACTTCTATAGTAAGCCCCGGTTTTTCTTTTTCAGGTATCTCGATAGTTTCTTCGTTAATTTTTAGTTTATAATAGCATTTAGGACATCTGATTTTACTTCTTACGCGAAAAGCGGTATAAGCTACAATGAAGAAAAGCAGGATTCCGGTATAGAACCATATTGAAAAAGACCATTTCACTTTCGCGCCGTCTTCCGCTGCTTTTTTTTGTTTAATCATTTCATCTGTAAATTTTTGTTTTGCATGTTCGTCGGTTATTTTTTGCGCAATCGCTCTTGCGCCTTCGAGTACGGCACGGCCGATATATTCATTTGCGCCTTCACGAGATTTGCCGCCGGCTATTAATTCAGCCGCCGCTTTATTTGCTTCGTTAAGAATAGGAATGATGTTTTCATTCAGCACTTTTTCGCCATAAGCAAGTGGAAACATAAATTGAATGCGCGGCATAACTTCGAGATTTACAGTTCCGCGATCGAGGTTGATAAGCATTATAATAGCGCCGTCTATGCTCTGATGATCGTCTTCGTATTTTTTTAAAAGCCTTGCTGCATATATTCCGGTATCGAAAGGCCGGGTGTTTTGAAGCAATACTATAATAAGATGTATTCGGGTTTTTTGTGATAGATTCTGACAAATATTATCGATGCTCGTTATAAAATCGGCTTCGAGCTTCTGAGTATGATCGTTTACAAACCCGGTAATATTGATAAGCCCGGCGTCATAAGTTATAACGTAATATACATAACCGCCGAGGGCTATGATTAATGCGGCGGTTGTGGCAAGCAGATATTTATATAACTTTTGCATTTTTACATCTCTACTCTATGAAAATAATACGCTGGCAGTTCGGACAGCAAACAAGCGCGGTTTTAAATTTAATTTGATTGAGCGTGTTGTCGGATATTGAAAGATGGCATCCAGAACATATTTTCCTGGAAACTAACGATACGGCCAGTCCGTTTTTAGAAATTATTAATTTTTCATATAATTCAATGGCTGATAAAGGAATTTGCGTTATGAACCGGCTGCGGTATTCCTTTAATTTTTCGATTTCCGCATTTTGTGCGTTAATTTTTTCTTCAAGAATTGATAATGCATCATCGTCTTCGTTATTTTTTATAACGTGATTTGATTTTAATTTTTCAATTTTAGCGTTTAAACGTTCCTGTTTATCTAAAACTGTTAAAAATTTTTCTTCGGCGGCATTTTTATCGGTTTTTAATTTTTCGAGTTCGACGTTATATTTAGAAAGCTCTTTTTCGGTTTTTATTAATAAAAATCTATCGGTTAATTTCTGGATTTGCATTTCTACACATTCGGCTTCTTTTTCATATTTAGAAATGCTTAATATATATTCTTTTAATTTATTTTCGAAGTTTATTATTTCTAAATTGCGCGCCGCGCGGCCGTTAATTATTTCTTCTCTGCTGTGAAGGATGAAAGCCAGTTCTTTTTCAGCATTTTTTATAGTAATATCATATTTTTGAAGGTTATATAATAATTCGTTAGTTTCCAAATTAAATAATCTCCAGTGGATTTTTTTCTTCGATATTATTTTTTTTATAATTAAGCGGGCAATTTTCTTCAGTTTCTATTTCATTGATAAGCGTTTCGAGACATTCGCCAAAATTAGCTTCAGTCGCAAAATGAGAGCAATCGATAGTGAAAAGTCCCGCCGCTTTTAGTTCCAGGGCTCTATGATATGTAATATCGCCGCTTATAAAAACATCGCATTTTTTTTCTATGGCTTTTTTATAAAAATCGAATCCTGAACCGTTAACTATAGCGGTTTTTTTTATGAAAACGGGCGGACTGCCGGTTGCCGTAAAAACAGTTTTATTTTTAGAAATATTGGTAATTTTTTTTAATTCATCGATAAATTTTTCGAAAGTAATTTCTTTTGTGAATTCCCCATAAATTCCATAGCCATAATTCTTACATTTATTCTTTAATTGAATAATATCGTAAGCTGGTTCTTCATAAGGATGATTTTTTAAAACGGCTTCCACTATAGCAGCCTGTAAGTTTTCGTTAAAAACTGCTTCGAGTTTGATTTCTTTTGTTTTTTCGGGTTCTAAAGGCCGGCCTGTAAAGGGATTTGAATCGGCTCCGCCCATGAATTCACCGTGGCCTTCGGTCGTATATGCGCAACGGCTATATCTGCCGATTTTTCCGGCTCCAGCTTCAAAAACCGCGTTTTTAAGAGCGTCACAATTCTGTGGAGGCACGAAAACCGAGAGTTTGCATAAATATTCAGAATCGGTAATGCTTAGCGGTTCGAGATTATCGAGGCCTAATTTTCTCGCAAGGTTATAAGATTGGTTATAAATCGATTTATCGAAATTGGTGTGTAAAACTATAAGGTTAATGCTATTTTTTATAAGTTTTGTAAGGAGCGCCCCCGTATGATCGTCTGAACGCACGCAGTATATTGGTTTAAAAATAAGCGGATGGTGGGCGATAATTAAATTACATTCGTTTTTAACGGCATAATCGACGGCTTCTTCGGATAGATCGAGAACCGCTATCATACCGGTAATTTCAGCCTTGCTATCCCCGGCGGCCAACCCGGCATTATCCCATTTTTCGCAGTGCCTGAAAGGGACTTTTTTATTCAGTAATGAAAGTAATTTTGCTATTTTCATTATTAAATGGTCTCATTTTGTTTTAACGAAAGCACTTCTTTGATTTTATCTGACAGCTTGTCGTAATCGATGGGTTTCGTTATGTATCCTGATATGCCAAGGTTCATCATTTGAATGACCTGACAGATGTAACCGTATGCCGTTATGACTATTACAGGCAATTCTTTATTATACTCACGGAGTTTTTTTAGAGTGCCGTAACCGTCGAGTTTTGGCATGCGCATATCTAAAAGCATTATATCGGGTTTTTCGGATTCGACTAATTTCAATCCTTCTTCACCGTCAGCGGCGCAAACGACTGAAAATCCCTTATCTT
>CAYQWL010000206.1:0-6577 GCA_964421195.1 uncultured bacterium
GTCAATTAAGTAAAATTTTTCAAAACAAGAAATTTATTTTTTCGATGGAAGACATGATATATAATATAGAGCGTAAAAAAGAAGAATTAATCAATGAATCTTCTGAAATTGAAAAAGCAATGCAGTCCCTTAATGCGCCCGCCGAACAGGGCGAAGAAGGAACCAGACGTGAAAGGCGTTCGGCGCGAGCTGAAATAGCCGATTATTCAAGTATTATAAACACATTGATAATGAATAATAATAAAAATTTAATATTTTTATCGAATATAGTTCCGTCTTTAAAGCTCGTTCAAAATGAATTAAAAGCTTTATTTAGAAATGAAAATTATATTCTTGATTTTAACGCAGCCGCTTATAAACTCGGTAAAATAATCAATAATCTTCAAACCGGAATCATGGATACGCGAATGGTTCCGGTAGGCCAGTTGTTTAAGCGTTTTCAACGCGTCGTACGCGATCTTGCCAGAGCGCAGAATAAAAAAGTTAATTTAATAATTCGCGGCGAAGAAACGGAATTAGATAAAAAAGTTATTGATGAGCTTGGCAATCCGTTGACTCATATTATTAGAAACTCCGTCGACCATGCTTTAGAGATGCCTGATGAAAGGTTGAAAGCGGGAAAAGACGATACGGGAAATATAGTTTTAAACGCATATCATGAAGGCTCGAATATTTGTATAGATATAGAGGATGACGGGCGCGGCATAAGAAGCGATAAGGTGCTTAAAAAGGCCATAGAAAAAGGAATAATAACGGAGGCCGAAGGCGCTTTACTTTCAAAACAGGAAATAGTGAATTTGATTTTTATGGCCGGATTTTCAACTGCTGAAAAGGTGACTGATATTTCAGGACGCGGCGTGGGTATGGATATCGTTAAAAAAGCTATTGAAAATCTTAAAGGGTCTATTACGATTAATACAGAGGAAGGCGCCGGCACCCGTTTAACTATAAGACTGCCTCTGACGCTCGCTATATTATCAGCGCTTCTCGTTAAAATCGACGATGCGATATTTTCGATACCTCTTGAGTCCGTCCTTGAAATCACTAAATTGCCGAAGCGCGAACTGCATACCGTCGAAGGCGAGCTTACGATTAAACTCAGAAATAAAATTTTATCGGTTACTCAGCTTGCCGATGTTATCGGCGTGCCTCAGCGCGCCAGAATCGACGATGTGTTGACCGTAGTGGTTATAAGTTCTTCAAATAAATATATTGGTATATGCGTCGATGAACTTATCGGTAAAGAAGAAATAGTTATAAAATCGTTGTCGGAAGATTTTAAAAATGTAGAAGGAATATCGGGCGCATCGGTGCTTGGCGATGGAACGGTTTCTTTAATTCTTGATGTTCCGGCGGTAATAAAGCGGGTTATGAAATAGAAAAATTTAATATTTAAAAAACGCCGCGGGATAATCTATTAGTATATGCGCCTGCCTGATTGCAATTTTATGTATATGTTTAAATAAATAATTTTTTATTTTAATTTATAAAGGAATTTGTTATGGAAGATATTGAAATATATGATGATGAGTTTATTAATATGCAGCTTAATTATCTCGATGAATCGATCGATCGTATATCCGATTTTATAGACGCGCTTATGGAAAAATCTAAGGACGATATTAAAGAATTCGATGTTAATGATACTTTCAGGTTAGTTCACGGGCTTAAAGGGACTGCCGGTTCTTATGGTTTCAGGCCGGTAAGCGATATAGCCGCCGCGCTTGAAAATCTTCTGTCGCTTATACGGGATAAAAAATTTATATTGACAATCGATTCTTTATCTTTTATAATTGATTCACTTGAGTTAATTGTTGAAATTTTCAGTTTAATAAAATCTAATTATAAAAAAAATGGAAAGTTAAACGCATTAAATATTAATTGCGCTGAAAAATTTAAAAATATTATAATTAATTATCCCGTTATTGTAAAACTTTTATTTAAATCGGATTATGTAAAATCGGATCATTCTAAAAAAAAAATCGATGAGGCTTCTGAAAATAAAAAATCGATGAAAAAAGGGGCTAATCTGAAAAGCGGCGCTGTAAAACGGGCTGTTATAGCTTATAATGCTCGTTTTACCAAGAATATTATATGCGGTATGCTCCGCGATGAAGGTTATGAGGTTTTCGAAACTAAATCGGCTATGGAAGCGCTTGATTATATATGCCGGAATGGTTGTGACGTTCTCTTTACTTTTCAGGTTCTCGAAAAATTTAACGGCCATTCTTTATGCGCTATAATGAAACTTAACGATGATTTCGCGAATGTTAGAGTGGTTTTTTTAACTTCGGATAAAAATTTCGATGAAGGCCAATTAGTTATTAAACCTGATTATTTTGTTATTATCGATGACGGCCTTGAATCGAATATAAGTAAAATATTATCATAAAGGAGAGGCTGAAATGGCCGAAAATAATTTATTAATAGACGGAAAGAAGCTCGATTATATAAGAATAATCGCGCAGGTAAGCGCTGAAAATGCTTCTTCCGTTATTTCTAAATGGCTTAAAAGCGATATTTCGTTAAACGTGTTGAACGTTAATATGACTACTATCGAAGATATCGCGGCTAATATGAAATTGAACGAAGAAATTGTCTTCGCGGCCGCCACGGGTTTAATTGGAGATGTCAAAGGGCATTTTTTATTTATTTTTAAAATTGAAGACGCTTTTAAAATGGTTGATATGGTTTTAAAACGGCCGATGGGGACTACCTGTGAAGTTGACGAAGTCGTGCAGTCCGTCGTTCTTGAAACATGTAATATAGTGGGGTCTTCTTTTTCGAATTCTTTAGTCAATCTTTTAAAAATTAAGCTTCTGCCTTCCGCTCCGGTAGTATGCTGTGATATCGGCGGCGCCGTTATGGCGAATGTTTTTAGCGAATATTGCTCTTATGGTGAAGATTTGTTTTTTATAGACACTGAGTATTTACAGGCGGATAATAAGATTTCCGGTTATTTTTTTATACTTCCAACCCCTGATTCTTTGCCCGTTATGCTTAAATCGGTCGCGGATGATCCCGACGGTGATGTTAAATGAGCGAACTTAATCTATTGAACGTCAATATGGCGGATATGAAGGTAGCTTCACCGCCTCTTCAGTTAAGAACGGTTCTTGGTTCATGTATAGGAGTTTTTTTCTACGAACCGCGCATGAAACTTGGCGGTATGGTGCATATTTTATTGCCGTTTGCTCCCGAAGACGCCGGCTCCGCTCATAATCCCGCTAAATTCGCCGATACCGGCATTCTTGCTTTACTTTCGATGATGCAAAAAGAAGGCGCGCAGGTTAGAAATCTTATCTGTAAACTATGCGGCGGAGCGAAAATGTTCGCGGGATTTAGCTCGAATTCGATAACCGATATAGGTACGCGTAATCAGACGGCCGCTCTTGAAATTCTTTCGAAACTCGGTATAAGAGTTCATTCTAAAGATCTTGGCGGAACGACCGGCCGAAAGATTATCGCCGATCCTGAAACCGGTATAATAAAAATATCTCACTTTAACGTGGGGGATAAAGTAATATAGAAAATTAATAAAAATAATTAGTTGAGCGCGAAAAGGCGGATTTATGAATTCGGAAATTAAAGGCAATGTTATAATTTATAATATAGAAGAAAATCTTGACGATATTTTTTCGGCTTTTTTTTATGATGATTTGATGTCTTATGTTAAGTCAAAATATTATAATTATGTAATTGAATTGTCTTCGAATTTAAAAATAGATTCCGTTAAATTTATATTGATATTACTTTCGCTTGGAACATTTTGCTCTAAAAATAAAGGCGCTCTGATTATCACGACTATTAATAATGAATTTATCGATTTATTAAAATTGATTAAACTGGCTGATCGATTTAAAATATTTGAATCTATCGAAAAAGCCATGACGAAATTTAATAAAAAATAAACTGAACAGGGGGCGCCCGAAATATGTCAAAGAGGATATTGATAGTAGATGACGCTTTGATAATGCGTATGATGATAAAAGATATTTTAACGGTTTCCGGCGGTTATGGAATATGCGGCGAAGCGGCCGATGGGTTTTTAGCTATCGAAGGATTTAAATAATTAAATCCCGAGCTGATTGCGATGGATATAATAATGCCGAAATGTACGGGTATCGAGGCTTTAAAAGAAATTATCAAAATAGATAAAACCGCGCGCATTATCGTCATAACGGCTATAGATCAGCGCGACGCTCTTATGGACGCCATTAAAGGCGGCGCGAAAGATTTTATAGTTAAGCCGTTCGATGAAGAACGGGTTATTTCGGCCGTGTCGAAAGCTTTGAAATAATAGGTTTCGAATTTTTATTTACGCCGGTTTATTTTCCGGCGCCTTCGAGCGTCGTCATTAAATCGTTAAAGTTATATTTATACGAGGTAATAATATGTCAGATAATAAAATTACGGCTATTGTCGTTGACGATTCTCCTCTAATGAGAAAGATCATTGCCGACATACTGAATAATTCCGGAAAAGTGAAAGTCCTGGATACCGCGATTAACGGTCAGATCGCGTTGCAAAAGATCGAGGCTTTGAATCCCGACGTTATTACACTCGATGTGGATATGCCGGTGATGGACGGCTATACATGTCTTAAAAAAATTATGGAAGACGGGCCGCGGCCGGTAATTATGCTCAGCGGCCTTACTCAGGAAGGGGCATTGCTTACCATTCGCTGTCTTGAAGCGGGAGCCTTTGATTTCGTTTCAAAACCATTGGGCGGATTATCGAAAGATATTGAAAAAATAGCCGGGGAAATTATAGAAAAAGTTACCGAGGCTTATAATAATAAGCATCGCATAGCGTTGAAAAAATTAATTCAGAAAAAAGAACCGATTATCGAAACCGTTAAACCGGCGTTTTTAATCGATAAAAAAAATGCGGCGCGTCCGGCGGCGGGGCCGTCTTCCTGCGTTGTGGGCATCGGTATTTCCACCGGGGGCCCGGTCGCTTTAAGGCAGGTTATTCCGATGCTGCCGCCTGATTTTCCGGCTACCGTTCTGGTCCAGCACATGCCGGATACGTTTACTAAAGCTTTTGCGCAAAGGCTCGACGCCGAATCGCAGGTTGAAGTTAAAGAGGCGGAAGACGGCGATCTTATAAAAGTTGGAAGAATCCTGGTGGCGCCTGGTAATTATCATATGCGCGTAAAAAAAGACCGTGGTTTTTTAAAAGTGAGTCTTTCTAAAGAAGAGCCGGTTTCCGGTCATCGTCCGTCCGTCGATGTTCTTTTTACATCGCTCGCCGGGGAGATCGGGGCCAGAACCGTCGCCGTTTTAATGACCGGAATGGGCCGCGACGGAGCGAGCGGGCTCGGACTTATTAAGCAGGCCGGCGGGTACACCATGGCGCAGGATGAAACATCCTGCACGGTTTTCGGAATGCCGAAAGTGGCTATAAAAGAAGATGCGGCAATCGAGGTGGTTCATCTTTCTAAAATAGCTTCGAGATTGATCAGTGCGGTTAATCAAAAAAAATAAGGAGTATGAGAAATGAAAATTGAGTATATAAACCCCTTTTTAGAAGCTTCGGTTTATGTTTTAGAGCAGTTCATGCAGGGAGTTAGTATCGAAAAAACTAAACTTACCGTTATTTCCGAGCCGCTGTCGTCGCTCGGCGTCGCCGCGCTGGTGGGGCTCACCGGTCAGCTGAAAGGGCGCGTTATTTATGATATGACTCAGGAAACCGCGCTGCATGTAGTTTCTAAAATGAATTTCGAGGAATTTAAAGAATTTAACGAACTGGCCCGTTCAACTATAAACGAGCTTTCGAATATGATAACGGGAACCGCCGTAGCTAAGTTGTCGGGTCTTGGCTATAAATTCGATCTCACGCCGCCTTCTTTATTCACGGGTAATAAAGTATTAATAACCGACGCTCTACAGCTCAAGCATCTGGTGGTACCCGTAAATACTCCGTGCGGCACCATACTTTTAAATCTCGGCCTGACCGATAAATAAAAAATTAAGCGGGTGGTATAAATGCTTTATGAAAAATTGAAACCGGCTGTCGATAAAATACTTGCATTTCATATAAAAAACGCGCCGGGCGTTATTATGGGCGTTTATATGGTTGATTACGCCCTTGAGCTGCTTGATTCGCTTTATCCTGATCGTGATTCTTATACGATGAACGCGCTCTGCGAAACGCGCGTCTGTCTTATCGATCCCGTTCAGGTAATGACGGGCTGCACCGTCGGTAATAAGTATTTAAGGCTCGATGCCATGAATATAGGCCGTTACGCGCTTATTTTATATAATCGTGATACCGGTATCGGTTTTAGAGTATATATGGATATTCAAAAAATCGATAAAAACGATTATCCTCAATTATTCGCATTTTTTAATAAAAGCCGTGATTACAGCCAGGGAGTTTCACGTTCTAAATTATCAAAAGAAACGATTAATGAGTTTTATAGGGCTGAAAGAAAAGTTTTATCTTATCAAAAAGTTAAAGTTAATTTGCCGGCGAAAGACGATATCGTGCCTGCGGCTATTTGTTCGCGTTGCGGTGAATCGTTTTTAACCGTTCCCGGCGCGGATATTAAAAATCCCGTATGCGATTATTG
>CAYQWL010000207.1:0-6545 GCA_964421195.1 uncultured bacterium
CCAGCAAAGATAGTCTACAAACATTTGACAAAAAACTATAATTTAGATGGTTGCCGTTATATTATAAACTCCATCGGCGATAGCGGCGGGTAAAAGACATTTAACTTCAAAACGGCCGTTCTCGTTCGGAACGATCATTTTTTCGGAAGGCGCCACCGCATCATCATTATAAAGAGACGTAGTACCCGTTAATTCAAGTTCATCCGAACCGAAAAGCAATTTAAGATTGCCTGCATGAGACGGAAAATACGCCCCATTGCAGATAACTTCAGCACCCGCGGGACCGTAAAGCGGCATGCCATTAGAATCAGATATCGTTATTTCCGGCGATACTGTATTATTAACGGTATAAAGTTTTACTTCAGTAGAAGATGTAAGCCCGGCGAATGCCTTAATCTCATAAATACCATCAGGCATGGAATCCGGCACATTAAAGCTCACTTCAAAACGGCCTTCTCCGTCGGTATAAATAGTAGATGCGCCAAATACCCAATCATCGGTATATTTAAGCGTATCGGTTACATTCATGGTAACGGAATTAAACTTAACCGAAACGCCGTAAAAATCAGGCACGAAACCACGGCCTTCGACATAAACCGTCGAACCGGCAGGACCGCTATCAATGATTCCCGCACAGTCGCTTATCGTTATTTCCGGCGTTCGATAATTATTAATATTAATTATCACTTTATTAGAAAGAGTATTGTCGATTTGCGCATAAACTTCATGAGTGCCGTCAAGCGCGTCCGGCGCGGGAAACGTTACTTCGAAATTACCGTTTTCATCAGCGTTTATAAGAGACGTTATCACGCTGCAATTCGGAAACGTAGCGGTTTTATTTACGGCCTGCCCTATTCCGTCAAATCTGACGATTATGCCGGGCTGGTACGCACCGAAATTAGAGCCCGATACTCTTATAAGATCGCCGGTAGCAGCGGTATCTGATAACAAAACATGATTAACCGCGGTAATCAAAGGCACGATAGACGAATCCGTAATCCGGTAATTAACATAGTTTGATGAATCTTCAATACCGTCCGCCGTTACACGACCGTAAACGAAATAATCACCATCGGGTTTCACCGGTATAGGAAAAGTTATTTCAAAATTACCGCTGTCGTTAGCGTTAACATAAGGGCCGCCGGCATCCACACCGGTTCCACAGCCGCTGTATGTTCCGGTCAGTGTCGGAGTAATAATTTGTTCGCCAAAATATATTCTTATTAATTGATATCCTTCTTTGCCCGAATTCCAATTCCAGCCTCGCACGGTTAAAAGCGAACTATGCGGCCCCGTTTGATCGCCGGTTATGTCACTTATGGCTATCATCGGCACCTGACCGTGAGTATCGCCGCCGTAAAAATCTTCATGATGAAGGTATATCCAGGTTAAATGAAGCGGATCATCAAGAATACCGTTCATAATTTGAGTATCGTAAAATTTTTCATAAATTATACCAGCCTCGTCAAGCGTTCTTGTAACCGCATCTTCGCCTGACGAATAAACTCCAATCACCGGAGCGGCAGTCATATCGATAACAGCGGCCGCCTGTTCCGTTATAGTATTGGCGTTTTTAACAATTTGATATTTAACGTATGGAAACAGAGGCCTGCCGGTAAAGGAATCTTTAATATTGGTGAACATGCCGGAAGTGCCGAAAAGCCCGCCACCCGATAGTTTAAGCGCGCCAAGGCGGGTAAGAACGGCAGGGTTATAAGCAAACATAAACGAACCGCCGCGATAATCTAACAGCCATTTGACATTTTCTATGCCTGCGCCCCCGGCGCTTTCCGCCGTTAAAAGCCATATTACGAGGCCGTATGCTCTTTTATACCCTACCGTCCATTGATCATTAACGCCGTTTTCTGAACCCATCGGAATTAAAACATAAGTGCCGAGAGGCGTATCATCATCGCCGGCCGCCGTATCGCTGCCAGGCTTTAAAACATATTCACGGCCTGGTTCGAGTTTATCGATTTCATCGTAAGCTCCGCCGGGAGTCATATCTATAATTTTATTGGCCGGATTGTAAGGCTCGTCGAGTTCGCGATGCGGCAGACCCCAGGGCATAACATGATACTGCGCCTGCTTTATTACTTTAGGCTTACCGTCGCGCCCGACTTCTACGACGCGCCGCGTACGCACTTCTTTATTATCGTAACCAATAATTCTGGCAAAGGTATAATCTACATTTTTCGTGCAATCTATATAAACACGATTACCCGCGATAACTATCATATCCGCTGTAATAACGATATCGTTTCGAGCGCCGAAAGCTATCGCTATATTTTTAATCTCCGTTTCCAGAGTCGCGGTAAGCTCCGCCGTCGAATTGGAATAACGGGCCATTTCTCTCGCGGCGGCCATAGTGGCCGCTTCTACCGATTCATCGATTCGCGCCGATTCAAAATATACGCGTGAAAGGTCAATAACAACGGCTGCTACAGCGCAAAATGCGACCATTCCGAACGCGACTAAAATAAGGACTGAACCTATAGTTTTATAAATAGCGTTCGTTTTTATAAAACGAAATAAATCCATATTTTAATCCCCTTTCTCGTTTAAACAGAATATTATAATATTTTAAAACAACGGTTTATACCTGCATCGATTTCATATAATTACGCGCGCGGCCTGATTACTGCGGCGCAAGGCGGGCCTGCATGGTTAATTCGAGATTAAATGTGCCCTGTTCTTCAAGGCCCAATATTTGAGCATTAATCATTGTATGTGTGTATCGGACCCTTATTTTAGCGTATGACGGCAAAGACACATTCACGGGATCTACTTTAAAATCATCGGACGGATTATTCGGAGTGCCGTTATCGTTATAAAAGAAAAGCTCTTCGCCTATAGAGGTAATTTCGTTATCGTTAAAATCGTAAATTTTATTGCCGGATAATTTATAAGGCCCATAAAGCGCGCCAGTCGAAGATACTATGCGAAGGTTAAAAGTATTGAGCGCGACAGCCCCTTCGAGCAGTTTTTTTATTACTTTAATATTCGATTCCTGCTGACCGCGGCAAAACGCGGCTTCTTTGGCGGCGCGGCCGAGAGCGTAATTTAAACCGAGATAATTTTTTAAAAGCAATCCGAATTCGAATATGCACATTATAGAAGCTATTAATATCGGAAATATAAGGGCAAATTCAACGATTGCCTGAGCTTTTTTATTTTTATTAAACATTTTTTTTAATTTCATATTTATTCCTCTTTTTTCTCGATTCATTATTAATCATGAGTTATGTATAGAGTTTTTACATAAGTCGCCATAAGGTCAGGATAATCCTGAACGCTTTCTAATTTAAATACCGCGAAACCTATCACATGGTAATAACCATTATTTCCCTGTGAACCAATAGTATCGTAAATCGGAACCATTATATTTTTACCGAGCAGCGTCGCAAGAGCGTCTCTAACTTCGGAGGCATTTTTTTGTCCGGTCATTGAATAAACTTTTTGCGGCGGAGTAATATTAATAGTCGGATTATCGGGATTTCCCGATATCCAGTCGGCAAGATCGTTCGGTCCGGCATTAGGGTTTAATCCGCTGTTAAAATAAACCGATAAATCGAGCCAGCCAAATCCGCCCGGCAGTATCCAGTCACCCTTAATTACAACAGGATTGCCGGTATAGACGCATGATTTTTCATTAACCGCTATAGGCAGTGAACCGTTAAGCCTGAAAAGGCTGCGGTCATTAAGAAGATCAGGATAGAACGAACTAATCGGCCAGGTATTCGACGAGTTTAATTTAACGGTCGCCGAATTGATAAGATCCGCGAAGGGAATAACCACCTGATGCTCATATTCAACGCTTATCGATACATAACTACATTCCGGACTATTAGGGCTGCATACAATGTCATCGCCAAAATCAACCGGTGTGCCATTATCTTTTCGATAAAATAATATTTCGGCAAACGATGTTACCGGTAATCCGGAACTATTAAGAACGGCGCCGGATGAACTTTTACTATAAGGCCCATATTTTTGTTTGGTAAAAGATACAATACGCAATTTATCTTTTTTTATATTTTCGCCCAGGCCGTCGATGAGTTTTCCAACGATGAGAACTTCAGCGGAGGAAAAACCCACAAGCGTTGAGCCAAAACGACAGGCATCAGAAACCGCGCGATTAAGAGCTATGTAATCATTAATGATTAACCCGATTTGAACTATTCCTATAAAAAATAAAATAAGCACAGGCAAAACAAGAGCAAATTCGACCAACGATTGACCGCGCCGTTTTTTAAGCCTGAATATAGCGTTATTCATAATCGATCGCTCCCGTTAATCAATCAAGTTACTGTATATGTTTATATAATTTTGTATGACATTCACAACATTTTATATTGTTTTATTTATGGCTTAAGTATAAATAAGCAATAATCGTTCCAAAAAAAATTGAAATGCCGAATTTTAAGTTTTTTTTCAATATAGGTTTTAATTCATCGCCGCTGACTAATATATTTTTAAAGTAAAATCCGATTATTATATCAAGGATACCGCTAAATTTACGGTCTTTAAGAAGCTGCATTGCAAAAACAAATAAAGATAACGCAAAACTCACTAACCCAATAAATAAAATAGCGCATGCGGTAAAATAATAACCCTTAAGCGCGCCTATCGCCATTGTCAATTTGACGTCGCCGCCGCCTAAAGCGCCGAAAATATAAGGCAGAATAAAAAATATAAATGTTCCGGCCAGGCCGGCCAGGCTGTCTAATAATCCGGCCGTCATTCCCGCGGGATTGATTATAGCGTTAAAAATAAGGCCGGCTGCGATAGATGGAAACGTTATAAAATTATATATTTTACCGTATTTTAAATCGGTATAAAGCGAATATGATAAAATTATAAATAAATATGCATCTATAAAATATACTAAATTCAAAAACTGCCTCATTTTTTAGTTATATTTTTATGCCGAACCATTTAACTTGCTTAATTATAGCATAATTATCTAAATTATACAATTTAATTTGACATTTAATTAATATAATACCTATTCAAATTAATACTATTGTCAAATTAAAATTACAATATCCGGCAAATTAATACTATGTTTATAAGACTATTATTTTTTATGCCGTTTGATTAAGTAATGCTGTCCGGTTATATATCGCCGTTAATAAATATCATTAATTAAATTTTAAAACATTACATTAATTTTTTTATAATATTTCAGCGATAACGCCTGATTTTTTATTATAATGAATTTTTATTTTTTTATTGAATATATTTTCGATTTCATTGTTATTATCGTTATTACAATCATTAATACCATTAATAATCGTTTTAAAATCGTTTCCGGCGTACATAGATAAACTGCGCGCGGCAGGCGAAACATAAGATACAGTTGTATTGAGTTTATTGATAACGATAAATTTAACTTCCTGATTTTTAATTCGATTCAGCAATTCGCGATTTAAACAATTATAATTAATTAAATAGGCTTTACGATTAAAATGGTAAAGCATTGAAGGATCGGCATTATTTTGTAAAAGAATGATAGTTTGTTCCGGCGGAATTATATTTTTTACCGTATTTATAAACCCGGTTATTTCGGGGTTAAAAAATAAAGTTTCACATCGAGCATAGGTTTTAATAAATTGAAACGATATTGCGGGCATTAATAAGACAAATAATAAAACTAATAATCCCACCGGCTTCGATATAATATTTTTAAAATTGCCGATAATTTCAAAACAGGCCGAGCTCATATAAAAAACGGCCGGCATTATTAATGGCAGCTGATAATAATCATGAACATAATTTCCTTTAGTTACGATTGAAATATATACCATCAAAGCAATAAGCCAGGCGTCGAAAAAATACTCTTTTTTTTCAGTTCTTCTGGCAAACAGCAATCCAGCGATCGCAAGAACGAACCCGGTCATTGTAAGATGCTGACGCAAAAGCCGTTCGAAAAAAATACGTTTGTAAAATTCGGAGTTTATAAGATAGGTAAAATCTCCCCATTTATCCGTTCCATATTCCCATATTCCATAAGTTAATCCGGTCTGAATATAAAGGCCGTGAGCGTGAATATACCATAAAACCGCCGGCGATATTATTATAGCGGCATAATAATACAGATGAGTTTTATATATAAAATTACGGCCGTAAGCAATATAGCATAAATAAGCGAGTGGAAGCCCGATATAAAGGCAAAATGGCTTTAAAGCGACAGCGATCGATATAAAAAAAGCAGAAAAATAAAAATACTTACGTTTGTTACTTAAAGTCATTAAGCGAAAATAATAAAGTCCGCCGGCTATCGAAAGTAACATCAGCGCTTCAGGCATTATCGCTCGGCCGTGATAAATGGTAGAAGGCATAATTGAATAAAAAAAAGCGGACAATAACGCTTTTTTATCGTTAGACAATTCACGGACTAAAAGGCAGAAAAATAAAATAGTAAGCGTCGAAAAGCAAGCCGATACAGCCCGGCATGTAATTTCGAGATTACTCGTAAAAAAATGCAGCATAGCGCAAAAATAAGGGTAAACAGGAAATTCGCATTCTATGTATCCCGGCGT
>CAYQWL010000208.1:0-6482 GCA_964421195.1 uncultured bacterium
GTTAAACAATATTTATTTGGAGATCGTTACCCCCTGGGGTATAATACGCACAGTGCTTTCGGCCTGAATTTAATTACCAATATCGAAAATCAGACTGAAATATGTATTTTTTATTATGATAAAAAAAGCGATTCGTTCGAATACAGGTTTGGGTATAATGTAGGTCAGAGCGATCAAAACCCGAAAAATCATCCTGAACATAAAGATAATCCAGGCATCAGGCCTGTTCGGGCTGATATCAGAGATTTTAATCTTAACTACGGCCGCATAAAGTATATTTATAATGCGTCATCGCTTGATGTTACGTTCGTAAAAACGGATCCGTTCAATATTTTTATTAAAATGGAGCCGTGCTCTATAAATACCGAAGAAGGATATTTTTTATTACTATTTAAAGGAAGCGGTGAAAAATCTATAAATATATCCCGCACCTTATCGAAATCGCTTTTTGGCTTCGAGGCTTTTGATCATCCGGGCGGCGCCATACACGCTTATCGTTCAGAATGCCAGTTAGAAAATTACGCGGTCCTTTCCTCTAATATGAAAATTGAAAATATATTTAAAGAGGGTAAACTTTTTCTTTATGAGGATATAACTGAAGGCGATATTTTCTGCGTGATTCCTCATGTTACGACTTATTTCGGCGTATCTTCAGAGCTCGAAATGAGTCAAATTTCAAAAATTGAAGATTTCGATCGCATATTCGCTCAGGCAAAAAAGAAATTTTTCGTTAATAATACGACATTTACCACTAATTATTTCAATGATATAGGAAGCGCTATATGCGCTCCGCTGTTCTGGAATATGTCTTATAATCCGGCTAATAAAAGCGCTTATCTGCCCGTGAGGAAATACTGGGTGGAAATGATGGAAAATAATTTGAAGATTGAAAATGAAAAACGCGGCGGTCCTTTGATATTTAACTGGGATAACGCTTTTAGCGCTATTATCTCGGCGCCTTTTAATTCTGAACTGGCTTCCGATCTTATTTTAAAACAACTTTCATATATGGATGAGTCCGGAAGATTGCCGCAGTTCGTGCTCGATGATTACGTTTCGGATCGTACCAATCCTCCGGTGATATTTTATTCGGTATGGTCGGTTTATTTATATTGTAAAGACCGTGAATTTCTTTCTTCCTGCTATTATAAGCTAAAAAAATATTATAATTATCTCAAAAACAACCGTGGCGGTATAAAACCTTATGTTATGGCATGGGGCGCCGAATCGTGTGCGCGTTGTGAAAGCGTTTTAAATGAAGACAATTCGGGCGCAACGCGCGGCGCGGATGAAACCGGCGGCGGAAAACGCGATATGTTTAATTCTGAAATTCCGTTTGTTATGGAGGAGAAAACGGCCGCGGCGTATGAATCCGGGTTAGACGACAGCCCTATGTGGGATGAATTTTCTTTTGATGAACGAAAGCGGACTTTAAACGGAGGATGTCTTGATTTAAGCTGCCTTTGCGGATTGGCCGCGGCGGTTATGGCGCTTATGGCTAATGAGCTTAAAATGATGGAAGATTATTCGTTTTTTGCGTCTGAGGCTTCTAATTTTCAGGATTCTATTCTTGCGAATTTTTTTGATATTGATAACGCTATATTTACCAATATTTTATCAGACGGTTCGTTCGGTAAAGTTTATAGCCCGGTTTCTTTTTATCCCGCGCTTTTTATTAAGCTGCCGAAGAATATTAAAGAAGCATTATATTCAAAAATTACCGATACCCGTTATTTCGGGACTATATTTAAAATGATGTCGCTTTCGGCGTCAGACCCGGCGGTATCGTTAGACGGCGATTACTGGCGCGGAAGAGTCTGGCCGCCTTTAAATTACCTGGTTTATCAGGGTTTGAAAATGCAGGGCATGTATAAAAAAGCTTATGAACTTGCGCTTGGCTCATTGAGACAATTTCAATTCGAATGGCAGAAATCCGCCCATGTCCATGAAAATTACAGCGCTTATACTGGATATGGCGAGGCGCAACAGGGCGTCTATTCCCGCAGCGCGCCTTTTTATACCTGGGGCTCGCTTATGGGTTTGATTTTTATGAATGAATTTATAGAGGTTCAGATGGATGGAAAACTTCGTTTTGGTAATCTTTATTCTCTCGATGAGGTTAAAATAAATAATTTGAAGGTCGGCAAAAATAGGATAGATTTAATATATTCGCCTTCCGACATGGAGCTTTTCGTTGATCGTGAGCGGAAATTAATGATTTCGCCGCGAGCTCTTGTTTTTGATTATTTTGAAACCGATACGCGGCTCA
Organism: uncultured bacterium; assembly: GCA_964421195.1. Lineage (GTDB taxonomy): Bacteria > Muiribacteriota > UBA9980 > UBA9980 > UBA9980 > UBA9980. The sequence continues at coordinate 2,270 of CAYQWL010000208.1, forward strand.
GTTTTAAAGTGATCGGACGCGGTAAAACTCAGATTAAAATATCGAAGCTCGGCGATTCGCTTGCCGCTTACGTGCGTGTGGATAAGCAGATTAAATGTTACGCTAATGTAGTGAGAAGCAGTCCTATAGTATTTGAAATCGATACCGGCGAACTGGCTGAAGATGAAAAAAGCGGTGAAAACGTTAGTAAACCGGTGCTGATAGAAGTAGAAAAGCAATATTTTAAGTAAAAACTCCGGAGGAACCTGCATGTCAAAGACGCCGATGATGCAGCAATATGATCAAATTAAAAGCGAATATCCCGATATGCTTTTATTTTTCAGGGTCGGCGATTTTTATGAAACTTTTTATGAAGACGCTAAGACCGCGGCCGCGGAGCTTAATATAGTGCTTACCGCCCGCGGCCGCGAAGAAAATGATCCCGTGCCGCTCGCCGGCGTGCCGTATCATTCGATCGAAAATTATATATCCCGTCTCGTTAAGCGCGGATATAAAATCGCTATCTGCGATCAGATAGAAGATCCGAAAGAAGCGAAAGGAATAGTCAGGCGTGATGTTACGCGGGTAATAACTCCGGGCACTTTAATCGAATCGAATTATCTCGATGAAACGAGCAATAATTATCTGGCGGCGGTACATTATGAAAAAGGAATATTTGGATTTTCTTATGCCGATATTTCTACCACGGATTTTTATGCGGCGGAATTCGGGACGGATACCGCTTTAAGGCAGCTGTTAGATGAGCTTGGCCGCGTCGCTCCGCCTGAGATTCTGGTATCGCCTGAATTACTTCACGATCCGGGTTTCGAACTTGATTTGAGGCGCGCCTGTCCCGGCCGGCTTACGATAACGCCTTTTGCCTGTGATTATCCTTTAGATTATAAAACGGCTCATGATTTTTTATGTACTCATTTTAAAACATCGTCGATCGAAGGTTTTGGTTTGTCGGTCCAGAATTCGAGCGTCGCATGTATTGCCGCCGGCGCTGTAATTAAATATCTTTATCAAACGCAAAAAACTTCGGCGGATCATATCAGAAAAATAAATTTGCGCATGGAGCGCCGATTTATGCATCTCGATACGCAAAGCAGACAATCGCTCGATATATTGCCGTCGCTTTTCGATGTTCTTAATTTTTGTAAAACAAGCATGGGTGCGCGTTTACTTAAAACATGGCTTGAATCTCCGCTTTGTGATATCGACGCTATAATATGGCGTCAGAAACTGACCGCTGAATTTTATGAGGATTCCGGATTGAGACGTGCCGTGGCTGATTGTCTTTCCGGAGTTTATGACGTTGAACGGATTATGTCGCGGGTGGCTTTGAAAAGTTGTAATCCTCGCGATATAATCGCTTTGAAAAAATCGTTTATCGCTATAGAAAATCTTTCATCGGCGATCGATGAAGCTTCGGACCGGGCGCGCGGGCTTAAAGATTTTTTTTCGTCGATACCTGATTTTAGCGATTTGCGTGAATTAATCGAACGCGCGGTTATGGACGAGCCTCCGCTTTCTATACGCGACGGCGGTTTTATAAAGAACGGTTTCGACGGCGAGCTCGATGAAATAAATGGCATTTCTCGTAATAGCAAGCAATGGCTTTTAGATTTAGAACGTGAAGAACAGAAGCGCAGCGGCATAAAATCTTTAAAAATTAAATATAACAGAGTGTTTGGTTATTATATCGAAATAACTAAGGCCAATCTTGATTCTATTCCTGACAATTATATACGAAAACAGACTCTCGCTAATGCGGAAAGATTTTATACTCCTGAATTAAAGGAGATGGAAAGCCGTATTCTTACAGCGGATGAACGTCGTAAAAAACTTGAATACGAATTGTTTATGAAATTGCTCGAAGATATTTCAAAATTTACGGATGAAATTTACCATGCGGCGCGTAAGACCGCCGTGACGGATGTTTTAGCCTCTTACGCGACGGCGGCCGTTAAATATAATTATGTACGTCCGGAAATAGATAATAATGACGAAATAGAAATATGCGACGGCCGTCATCCGGTAGTTGAAAACAGGATGAATTATATCGGGTGTATAAGCAGTGATACCATGCTCGGCGGCAATAAGGCTCATGTCCAGATTTTAACCGGACCGAATATGTCGGGCAAATCTACTTATATCAGGCAGGTTGCATTGATAGTTCTTATGGCTCAGGCGGGTTCTTACGTTCCGGCAAAAAAAGCGCGTATTGGCGTTTGTGATCGGATTTTTACACGCATCGGGGCGTCTGATAATCTTGCCGCCGGGCAATCGACTTTTATGGTCGAAATGATCGAGACGGCCAATATTTTAAATAATGCGACGCCGAAAAGCCTTATTATTCTTGATGAAGTAGGACGCGGGACTTCTACATACGACGGCCTGGCTATCGCTTATTCGGTTATCGAATATATTTTAAGCGGCGGCGGAAATCTTACCGATGGGTCGAGAACTCTTTTTGCCACTCATTACCATGAACTTACCGTACTCGATAAATCGTTTTCGAAGGTGCAAAATTTAAACGTGGCGGTCAGCGATAATGAGTCCGGCGTCGTGTTTTTACATAAAATATTGCCGGGGCCGGCCGGCCGTTCTTACGGCATTCACGTCGCGAAGATCGCCGGTTTGCCTTTGCAGGTTGTAGAACGCGCGGCGGAGATTTTAAAATCGTTCGAGGCGAGCGATGAAAAATCGAATATAGCTAAATTGCTGAAAAAAGCATCCGGCGCGCGTTATAAAGCCGATGAAAACCAGCTCGATTTATTTGAAGCGCCCGTATCAGCCGGCGTTCCTGTGGTGCCGCCGGAAATTGCCGGGTTCATAAGCGATATCGGGCGTCTTGAGGTCAACGCTATGACGCCGATCGATGCGCTTAATTTACTTTCCGGCATTATAAAAACGGCGTTGAAGCTTGAAGCGTCCGCACCGGGCGATAAAAATAAATAAACTATGTTTTTATTGTTTTGTGAAAAATTTTAATTGACAGGCTATATGAAATATGTTATAATTAAATCGATTTAATTTTTATTATGTAAAGATTAAATCGAAATATTCGGGGCGTAGCGCAGTGGCTAGCGCGCATGGTTCGGGACCATGAGGTCGAAGGTTCAAATCCTTTCGTCCCGATTCTTTGAAAAAATATGTTCTCCTGTTTTATCCTGCGCGCGGGATCATTCGCGCCATGCGGGGACGACAGGTTTCGACGGGGATTTAGAGCATTGCTGGGCGTGGCGGAGAGTCTGACTCCTTAAACAGGCAAACAATAGTCGCAGAACACGACGAATATTTACTCGCTGCTTAATTAGCGGCGGTCGTTCATGCCGGCGGCGTCCGGGGCGGCGGTATGAGCGTTAATAAGTCCGGGCATTTTAAATGGTTTGGGCGTCATACCTTTTAAAATTATCATAAGGCGCCTCAGGTAAAAAAGGCGTGTCGCTGGGCCTGTTTTATCCGAGTTCAATCGGCGGCCAGGCTACGTAGAACAACTTTGTGACGGATCTTCGGACGCGGGTTCGATTCCCGCCGTCTCCATATATAAAATGCAAGCCTGTATTAAATGTAATCGTTTAATCAGGCTTTTTTAATTTTAAAATAAAATTTATTGTTTCAGGGATGGTAATTTATGTTTTGCCCTAACTGCGCTTCGCCGGTCGAGCCTTCGGCTAATTTTTGCAAGCAGTGCGGCGTTCCGGTGAAAGCCGCGATTCAGCAGCAGCAGCCTTCTGACGGTAAAGCGCCGCGTAAAAAAGGTTGTTGTTCATGTTCCGGCTGCCTTTTAATTGTATCATTTCTATTTTTTGTCTTTTTATTATTTTTAGCTTATGCGTTTTATAGCGGGCCTGAATTTTTAAATAAATTTCTTGCGCCTTCCGAAGATAATATTAAAGAAATGGCTGCATTGCCTGTAACAAAAGACGATGCGGATACGCTTGAAAAAAATATGCTTGAATTTCAAAAATATATTCAAAAGGGCGGAACCGTTGAAATTCATCTTAAAGAAATTGAATTGAATTCATATATAAGCCGGCGTTTGCTTGCATCTAAAAGCCAGGCAGGGGAAATTACCGCAAAAGATTTAAAGGTTAAAATTTCAGAAAATGGCGTTAAAATAATGGGAATTTTTAAAATTCTCAAGCTTGAATCTTATTTTACCGCCGTTGCCAGGATTATAATAGACGATAATAAAAATGCTTATTATCAGATAAGCGGAATTAAA
>CAYQWL010000209.1:0-6454 GCA_964421195.1 uncultured bacterium
ATAAACGGCTAAAAATTACCGTCCTATAATCAAATTATAAAGCGGTTCATAAAACGCCGATATGATAGACGATGTAACTCCCGTACCGATAAGTACTATAAATATTAAAAAACCGGCTCCTGGTGGAATATAAAGATTTTCATATATTTCATCGGGCAGCATGGATTTAAGAACGTTAAAACCGTCAAGCGGAGGCACCGGTATTAAATTAAAAATTCCAAGCACGAGATTGACCGATATAATAGCGGCGCAAAGTTTTATAACTATAACCGCCGTCGATACCGAAAGCAACCCGGCATTAACGAGCGAATCTCCATATGCGATAATGCTTCTGATAAAAATTCCGAACACCAGCGCGAGAGCGAAATTAGAAGCCGGCCCGGCTAACGATATCCAGTACTCGTCAGTTTTAGGATCTTTTAAATTACGAAGATCAACCGGGACCGGTTTCGCCCAGCCGAACATAAAGGACGATCCAGTTAAAAGAAGCATTAATGGAAGAATAACCGTACCGAAAGGATCTATATGATCAATCGGATTCAAGCTCACCCGCCCTTCGTCATAAGCGGTCGTATCTCCGCATTTATAAGCGGCGGCGGCATGCGCCGCTTCATGCACGGTTATGGCTACTATAAAGCCTACAATTTGAAATATCGCCATTTCAGACATGATAAAGTCCTTTATTATTTTCGATTAAATATTTAATCAATTTTTAGTTATTTTTATTTCTCCACAGATATCAGTTTTCATTATTTTTTCAACGGTTTTTAAATCGGACGTCGTTCCAAGCGCGTACATCAGCTTGCACAGCGTGGTTTCGAGCGTCATGTCAAAAGCCGGTATAGCGCCGATTCTGGCGGCTTTCATTCCCACTTCATACAGGCTTAAATCCACTTCGCCAAGAAGACATTGCGTGCCTATTACGACGGGAATATTTTTATTTACCGCTCTCTGAATTCCAGGTAAAATACTGTTTTCTACGGTGGGAATATTACCCGCGCCAAAACCTTCTATCACTATTCCTTCATAACCCATTTCAATTATTTTATCGAATATTCGGGGCGATATCGCAGGGAACAATTTTAATAAAAAAACATTTTTATTAAAATTATAAGCCGTTTTAATTTTTTTGGCGCATCTTCGACGCCGATGCTCAAAAAGTTTTATCGCCAATCCGACTTCGCCGATAGGTTTTTCATTAACTGATTCAAAAGCATTAAGATGAAACGCGGATATTTTTTTCGCGCGCGTGCCTCTAATTATCTTTTCACCGAATAAAACGGCGATTTCATGTATATCTTTAGTCGCAGCTATAAACGAGTTAATAAAATTATTGCGGGCGTCTGAACCCACTTCGCCGAGCGGCATTTGCGAGCCCGTCATAATTACGGGCTTATTTAAATTTTGCAGCATAAAAGACAGGGCCGAAGCCGTATATGCCAGAGTGTCGGTGCCGTGAGTTATTACGAACCCGTCGTATTCATGATAACTCGAATAAATGGCGCGCGCGATTTTTTGCCAGTGATCGAGTTGAATATTGGTCGAATCGATGTTTATAACTTCTTTTTTCGTTATTTGCGCTATATTTTTTACTTCGGGAAAATGACCGATCAGTTCATCCGACGAACGCGCCGGAACGAGCGAACCGGTTTTGCCGTCACGCACCATTGTAATAGTGCCGCCAGTGGTCAGTAAAAGTATATGAGGCTTTATATATTTTTTTAAATTCATTTCTTTATTATCAATCTTTATTAATGAAATTTTTAAAAATTAATACGATAAACTATATCGGCACGGATAAAAAACGCGCGTAATAAAACGCGCCGCGGCCGAAAGCCCGGAATCCAGTCCAGATATGACCTGTATCATAAGTAATAATTATATCATAAAAGAATATGTAAGTAAATAAATATCTATAAAAGAATTTAACCGGTATTTTTTTAGCTCCATGTAAAATTTATTTAATTGCTGCCGATACTAAACAAAGAACTTTATAAAAAGCAAAATAAAAAATAATTTTATATATTCCAAAGGAGGATTTTATGATCAGTCACAAAAATCAGCGTTTGCTATTGGTGCTCACGTTGTTCTTTTCAACGATGTTTTTATACGGTTGCAATGGGGGGACTTCGAGCTCCGGAGTCACCGAATCCGCGATACGGTTTGAAATCAGGGATATCACTACTAAAGCTCCGCTCGATAACGTTAATGTTTTAGTAACCGGCCCGGACCCTCAAAGCGATAACGGCCCTGTTTCAATACTCAGACAGCTTAAAACGGACTCACGCGGTAAAGTTACGGCAAGCGATCTTCCGCCTGATAGAAGATATACCGTTGCCATATCGAAAGAAGGATATCAGGATCCTCCGGCGGGCGCCAACGTTCAACCTCAATTTATACCCGATATTCACGCCGGTATAGTGGTAGAACAGGGCAAAACTTACGATATAATAGGATATTTAATAAGGGCCGATTCCCCGTCAACGGGTACGATCAAAGGATATGTCAAAAACCGCGTTACTGGAGAGCCTATTACTAACGCGACGGTATTTACTAACGCCCAGGGTAATTTCGCCTCAATTATAGACACTACGGATAAACCTTCCAAACCCGGCTATTACGAACTATCGAACGTTCCATCCGGTCAACAGGCGCTTAACGCTACAATTCCTGGAATAACGGCGGCAATAAATTATCAGGTAACGGTTCCGGGAAACGGCAGCATAGAATACGATATTCTCGTAGATCCGGGCAGCGGAACCATAACCGGTAATATAATTTCCGCTCCAAGTGAAACTCTCGCGCCCGGCATTTACATAATACAGATATTAAGAAACGGCACGGATGTTATTGCATCGACGCAAAAAACCATCAACAACGTTACCACCGGTTCAACCGATTATTCGGTCGCTAACGTGCCGGTTATCCTTACCGGCTCCACTTCGACATATACCGTTAAGATAACGAGCGATTCCGCTCATATGATTAACCCGGCGGGCGGCGTTTCCGGAGTATCTTTAAGACAGACCTCGCAATCGGTGCAGGTAGCGCCTATAACCGTTATGTCTGAAAAAGGCACCGTGCTGGTAACGTTATATCATAAACCCATAACCGCGGCTGAGTTACTCGCGGGTCATCCAAGCGAAGCTGATTTATCAATTATGGCCGCTCAGGCAACCGTATCGGTTGACGGCGCGGTAATCGAATCCATGTTCGTTAATGAAGGCCCGACAAGGTTCTATCGTTACCGCCTCAATAACGTTCCTGTAGGAAAACGCGCGTTAAAAGTCAATTTCCCCGGACATAACGTAACGGGCGGCGAAGTCAACGCTATTAAAGACAGCGAAGTTTCTTATCTTCTCACACTGGCCGAAGCCAGCTAAAAAACCGCGAAACTATATAAAGCATAACCGAAAAGTTTAAAATACACTGACGGTGGAGGAATTAAAATGAGAATCAACCTTAAAATAAAAATTATACCTGTTATCGCGGCCGCATTGATCACGGTTGCGGTGCTGGCTACGGGCGCCTTCGCCGGCTCGGCCGGCGGCGCCGCCGCTTATTTAAAAATGGGCGTTTCGGCCCGCGCCCTTGGCATGGGCGAAGCTTTTAGCGCGGTGGCCGACGACGCTTCGGCGGCTTATTATAATCCCGCCGGAATAGGAACTCTCGAAAAACGTGAAATCCATACCATGCACGCCATGCTCAGCTTAGATCGTAAATTCGACTTCGCTAATTACGTGCTTCCCGATCCCGCCCGCAAAGGCGTATGGGCATTTTCATGGACGCGTTTCGGCGTCGATGAGATCCCTGAAACAAGAGTTGACGGCGCTGGCAATCCGCTGCTCGACGCTAACGGCAATGTAAGAATTTTCAGTTACTTTTCAGACGTAGAAAATAGTTACAGCCTTACTTTCGGCCGCAAAATCAACGATAAAAGAAGCTATGGCGGATCGTTAAAAATGCTCAGACATTCATTATTCGATTCAAGCGCGAACGGCTTCGGACTCGATCTCGGCGGACGGTATAAAACCAATGACAGAACGCATGTGGGACTCGTATTTAAAAACCTCGGAGCTTCAATGAAATGGAGCGGCGGATCTAACGTTAAAGACACTATTCCAGTAACGGCGGTAGCCGGCGTATCGTATCAATGGAAACCAAAAGTCCTTACGGCGCTCGATCTTGAAAAAACCGGCAGCGAAGATTTTAAAGTCAAATTTGGCGTCGAAGGAAAAGTGAGTGAAAATATAGCTTTACGCGCCGGCGTTAATAATAAAAAACTTTCAATCGGCGCCGGATTTAATTCTAATGAATGGCGTTTTGATTATGCATTTTACGACGAAGAACTTGGCGCAAATCAAAGAATATCCGCTGGAAGAAAATTTTAAAACCATTAAACCGCTCGTACGGTCAGGCAATGGTACTATAACGGCCTACAAAAACTGAATAAGCAATAAAAAAAAGATAAAAATCGTTATATTTTTATCTTTTTTTATTATTCAAACTTGAAATTTTATAATTTTTAAAGTATAATAACAAAGGCTGTTCAAAAAACGAGTATTTGTTTTTGAAAAAAAAATAGAAATGCAGGATGTCTGGAGGACATTTATGATGAAAAAGACCGTGGACGTTACAAAAGAAATAATAGATTACATTAAAAAGCTGGATCTCGAATGCGAAGCGGAACAGTCTAAAGTCTGCCTTAAACTTGAAAAATATGGCATCCGTTTTATCGATACATTTCTTGAAAATTTTAATTCCTTTAATTCCCGCCAGATTCTCGCCGCCGGAAAAATCGCGGTAAACATCAAAATAGATCCTGACTCTAAAAAAGATTCTAAATATTTTATTCCGATAATAAATAATTTAATAATCAGACTTAAAAACGATGACGATAAAATGCAGATGACTATATGGCTTACGCTTCTCGGCAAACTGGGAAACGTACATACCATTCCGGTTATAGCCGGCCTTTTAATGTCCGAAGATAAACGGGTGCGCGCTAACGCCGTAGAAGCCCTCGGCAAAATCGGCGGAGACAAAGTAAAAGAACTTCTCCTGCCGTATCTGAAAGATTCGTCTAACCGCGTAAAAGCTAATACCGCTATAGCGCTATGGGAATTCAATGAACTGCGCTCCAGAGTTAGAAAAGCTTTCGACGAAATGATTAAAGACCGTAATAAATGGATGAAAGCTTCAGCGTTTTATGCTTTTGGCGAAATTAAAGCCGATGAATTCGTTCAAATTCTTCTTGAATCGATCGATGATAACGACGAAGACGTTTGCCGTAACGCATTTCTCGCTTTAATAAGCTATGCCGAACAATACGGCGATGAAGATATTTCTAAAATTATAAAATAAAGTTTAAATTAACTTAACTAAAAATAAAAAATGTAAGTAATTATCATTAAAAGTCAATAAAAAACTATCGCTTTTTAATAAATTTATATTCCGGAGGTTTTATGGTTATGACTGTGAAGCGCTGGTCGAAAGAAGATGAGAAATTTCTTACGAGTAGTTATACCCGGCTCAATAATAGCGAACTCGCCGATCATTTCGGGGTCAGTAAAATTGCCGTACAGAGAAAACTCGCGCGTCTTAAGTTAATAAGACAATTTCAAAAGCAATGGAACGATACCGAAGAACGATATCTATATGAAAATTACCATAAAATGAGCGATCTCGAACTCGCCGGAATATTTAACGTTACGCCTGTCGCCATCAGACGAAAGCTCGCACGTATCGGCTGCTATAGAAACCTGAAAAAGAAAAAACGCGGCCTTATGCGTAATTTAAAAAATACTGCCAGAAACAAAGACGATTCACTCCGGCGTTCCGACTCTGAAACATCAGATTTTTCAACATTTAAAACAAAAACCGACGCTTCATTAATAAATTTTTTTTCACAGGATAAAAAACCAGAATGTTACGATAAAAATAATAACATTAACAACGCCTTTACAGATACAATTAATTCATCCCGCGCTTCACATCCGCCATCCGCCGATTCAAAAGTATCGGTTGCGCCGGTTAATATTCGTAAAAAAACCGTTAAAATGAATGCGAACGATTACTCGAAAATGTCGTCGGGCGGCACGCATCACCGCGAAAACGATGACATCCCCTGTTATAATTGCGCTAAATCTTATTCTAACGGTGAAATTATCTATCATAAAACATGGGACGATACCGGCCGCGTCGTTAAAACAATAAAAACTTCAGGTGGAAATAAAGCAATAATTGTCGATTTTAAGAAAATGGGTGAAAAAATTCTTTTAAGCGAAGTAACTGGAATCGAGGAGGTTTAAATATTTATAAAAATTAAAAATACCCCGTTATTATCAAACACAACGGAGTATTTTTAATCAATGATAAATTGAATAATAAGGTTATTATTTTTTCTTTGCAGCCGCTTTTTTAGCTTCGGCAGCTTTTGCAGCAGGTTTTTTAC
>CAYQWL010000210.1:0-6329 GCA_964421195.1 uncultured bacterium
TCGAAAAAAAACTCAGCTCAGCCTCGAAAACGGGCAGGCTGATTCTAATTCCACACTCATCCCAGTTTTCGGTCATTTTAAGCCCCGCGGCGCGCGGCCCGTCCGGATGGCTGACCGGCTTCGCGTCAACAATTATGTCGTTTATCTCGATATTACTCATGAATACGGTTTTAATTGAAATCAGCTCCGTTTATTTTTTTATTTTGGATTCAATTGAGCCATCATTAACAGTTTCAGCTTTCGACTTTATATTTATTTCAGTTGAATCAGGAATTATAATTTCAGATTCAGATTCAGATTTTATATTTACTTCAGCCGAAGCCATTTTTATATTTGAAACCGGTTTCGCTATTTCAGACGCGTCTGTTTTAGCATCAGAAACCGGCTCAACTGGATTTTTAGAAACAGATTCGCCTGATACGCTTTCAAAATCAGAAGTTAATTTTTCAACGTTTTCAACAGTTTCGACCGTTGTTTTGTCAGCGCCAGCCGTTATTCCCGCCGCCGTTTCAACCGCCGCTATATTTTTTTCAACATCTTCTTTAATTATAATATAAGCATTAATATATTCATCTACATCATTTTCTTTTATACCGGCGCCGCCGCTGCCGGAAGAACCTCCGCCAGTAGCATTTTTAGAAACAATAACGTCTAATTTATCGCTTTTTTCTTTAAAAGGCGTTAATTTATTTAATAATTCCAGAAGCGCGCCGGCTGTTTTTTCATCTTTATTTTTTTCATCCAGCAATTTTTTCAATCCAGCAATTCTATCATTAAACGGTTGAGAAAAAGGCGCGCGTTTTTGAATTAAAACATCGTCATCATCTTTTGTTATTAAAGATACATAACCTATCTGAGCATTACATTCACGTAACGCCGCGGCCGAATTTTCTTTTTTATTTTCAGCTTCCACATTCATCAAACTAATAAAATAATCACGGCATAAATTTATTTCACTTTTTACTTTAGACATAAATTTATCTTTTTTATATTCTTCAGAACCATAATACGCCGCTGTTTTATCATTTGAGTCTTTCGCCGATTCATCGGCGCCGCTCGATTTTAATAATCCTATAATTTCATCCGAAGAAAATTCGCTCGCATACATTAATACGGTTTTACCATTTTTATCTTTAGCGTTAACGTCGGCGCCATTTTTAATAAATAATTGCATTGCTTCATCCATATTTTTTTGAATACAATATATAAGCAATGGAATTTCATCTATAACGACGGATTTTAAATTAATCTTATTTTTCACAAGAAATCCCGCGCCGAGCATATCGTTATTTTTAATCAATTTTATAAAAATATCAAGGGTTTTTTCCGATTCAGGATCTACTACCGCGCCCATTGATATTAATTCTTCGCATACGGCTCGATTTTCCTTCGTAAAAGCACACAAAAGAGCGTTATTACCAGACGCGTCACAAATATTAATATCGATGCCATTTTTAATAGCGAAATTATACATATCTTTAGAGTTTTGATTAATGGCGAATATTAAAATGGTCATACCTTCACGGTTACGAGCATTAATATTCGCGCCTTCTTCGAACAAATTTTTAACCATATCCGTATCGCCTTTCAATGCGGCTTGAAGCATTTCTTCATTTAACTGCTCACGCTTTTCTCGCGTAAGTCTTTTTGACATTTTTGCATTCGAAGATTTTATATTCCGTTCATCAGTTTTTGAAACGCTTTGCTGATCGTCATCCGTATTAGAAACATCAGCTTTATCATCTGCCGGACTAATATTATCAACAATATCCGCGCTTTTTTCATTTTCTATATAAACATTTGATTCGTCTTTTGATTCGGCTATTTTTTTCTTTATCATTTCCGCTATTTCACTATAATTTTTAGCTTCCGATATCGAAAGCGCCGTATCGCCGTTCAGGGCTTTTAAATTAACATCAGCGCCCCGTCTGATTAATAATTTTACTATTCTTTCGCGGCCAAAATTAGATGAAATCATTAAAGGCGTAAAACCGTTTTCATCAATAAAATTAATGTCCGCACCGCTTTCGATCGCAAGAAGCGCCGCCGGATAATCACCTTTAACGGCCGCTTTTATTAGTTCAGTATCATGTGGAGACGCAACCGCAATAACAGTTTCAAGCGAATACATGCACGTAATTATTAAAATAACTATTATAATTATTTTTTTAAACGATTTAATCATATAAATAACTCCTGTTCTGTAATTATAATAAGTTTATTATATATTTTTTTATCGTATCTGTCAAAAATAATATTTTTTAAAAATTTTAAAACAATAGTAATTTTATAGTTATATTTATTTTAACGATTTTAACTGATCATTTTTTAAGTTTTTTTTATTTGTTATTAGTAAAATACCATCGGTATCGCGGGTTTTTTTAAAAATATCCATGGCATAATCTATAGAACAAGAAGTAATATTGTCATATTTTTTTATAATTAATTTTATTACATCATTATGTTCATAAATTTCAGATTGTCTGATAATATTTTTAATTATAGCTCCATCAATTTCTCCAGTCTTTTCCAGAAGATATTCCAGGCAATCAATATTATTTGAATAAGCGGCAACCGAATAATGCCATGGCTTTAATTTAGAATATAAAAATTTTAAACTTGTTTTTTTAAAAAATTTTATTAATTTAACATCGCCAACTTCAAGAAAAATTCTTTCAATTTCTTTATTTTCCAGTTCAGTTTCTTTCAATAATTTCAGATATATAAATTCAGGATCGATATTTTGTTTTTGAGCTATATATAACAAAATCTTAACTCCATTATATTTATCCCGGTTAATAAAAGCATCGACAAGATTTTGATTAAAAGCTGGCATGGCATTAATTGGAACAGCATTAAAATTTTTATCGATTATTTTTTTTATAATTTCAATATTATTAATTTTTAAAAGATTTAAAGCAGCTTTAATATCGTAAAAACCGTTAGAAAATATTTTAATATTATCACCTGCATTAAATAAAATATTAGCTATTGATAAATTTCTAGCAATTATAAGCGCTGTATTTCCATTATTATTTTTTAAATTATAATTCGCATTATGTTTTAATAATAATTTAACGGCATATTCATAACCATTTTTAGAAGCCAATAATAAAGCTGTATCGCCATTATTATTTATTTCATTTATATTAATTCCGCTTTCTATTAATAAACGAATTATAGCATCGCTATTTCTTTTTGAGGTTTCAATAGATAAAACATTCATAAGAGCATTCATGCCATTATTATCTTTAATATTAACATCCGCCCCATTTTTTATAAGTAGTTTTATTATATTTATATATTCGTTATTTACATAATACATAAGCGGGGTCTGACCATTATTATTTTTTATATTTATATTAATTCCAGCTTTTAAAAGCGGTTCAAGTACATGAGAATTATCGTTTATACCATAAAATAAAGCATTATTACCTTTAACGTCAATAATATTAATATTATTAAATTTTTTTATAATATTATCATCAATTAAAATTTCATGCGATATAAATTTCATTAATATGTCGGGTTCTTCGTTTAAATCTGCTCCATTAGCTACCAAACACTTAATAATATCAATATTTGATTTATTGATTGCGGCTTTTAATACTGATATGCCATTTTCAGTTTTATATTTACAATTAATTCCTTTTTTAGCGATTAGTAAAGCCTTTTTTTCATCATAATTTTCTAATGCTTTAAAAAATTCAATTTCCGCAGTATATTTTTCTTCATTTTTTAAAATAGCTCCATATTTCAAAAGAAGGTTCTCTATTTCATATAAACGATTTTCACGGGCTATATGTAATGCACAAAATCCGGCTTCATTTTTATAATCAGGATCAGCACCTTTTTCAAGCATTATTTTAACCGATTCATGATCAAGGTTTTTAATTGCTATAAGCATTGCAAAATTCAATGAAGCTTTTTTTGTGATTAAATAATCAGCCATTTGAAAATTCTTTGATTTTATGGTAAAATATAAAGGATTTAAATAATGATTTACGACAAAATCAGGTTTTGCTCCATAATCCAATAAAAGCTTCATTATTTCAAAATTATTATTCACAATAGCCGTCGCAATTAAAGGCCTTTTATAAATATCTTTAACATTAATATTAGCTTTAGCTTTCAGAAGAAATTTAATATTTTTGATATCGTTTCTTTCAACCGCAATTGCAAGCGCGGTTCGTATTCCGTTTCCTCTGTATTCTATATTAGCCCCTTTAGAAAACGCAAAAATAGCCATTTCGTTATATCCGGTTTTAATCGAATTTAAAAATATTTCATCAGTAGAAAAGCCTGAAACGCTAAGATACTTAAATATATCCTTTGCATGATAACCTTCATGAAATCCTTTGCAAATAAGAGCAATTATATTTCCGCTTCCAGTTTTTAATGTTTTTTTAAAGTTTTTAATGTTCAATTCATGACAGATTATACCTTTTTTTATTAATGCAGCTATTATATCACTATTTTCAGTTCTTATTGCCTTAAGCAAAGCATTTCTATTATTTGAAGATTTAACGTTAAAATCAGGTTTTTTAATAATTTCCAGAGCGACTTCGGTATAATTTTTTTCTATGGCCAATTCAAGAGCATTCAAACCCGTCATACAGGGTTTATCTATATTTGAAAAATGTTTTACAAGAATTTCAGATATTTTACGTTTATTATTAATCAATGGATGAAATAAAAGAGAATATGTATCCGCTAAAAATATTTTTGAACCGTTCTTATAAACGCATTCCTCTTCAACGGGCTCAACTTCTTTCTTTAGTTTTATTCCAAGAACCGGAGCATTTTTTAAAAGTAATTTTAATGCATATTCATTATTTGAATTAATAGCCTCAATTACAGGAAATTCACCGAAATTTTGAAAATTAAGCTTAATAGATTTATCAATTATTTTCTGAACTAAATTATTATCAAATTCATTTATCGCGATAATTAATTGAGATTCATATTTATTAAAATCAACCGTTTCTTTTAATAAATTTTGAAAATTTATTATTTTTTTATATATTTGAAAAGAAAAAATTTTATCCGCTAAAAATGATAATATTTTTACTTTATTATACCATACAGTGTTTAAAAGAGCGATTTTAAATTGGCTGTTTTTATCGTTAATACCAAAACCCATTATAATTGCTTTAAAAAAATAATCAAATTTATTTTCATTTATAAATTTTCGTAAAATAATATTTCCATAAAAACTTTTTGGACCGTACCCATTCTTTTCAAATATATTAATAATTCTATCATCAGGATTATCAATAAACAATATAAAAATATCTTTTATTTTTTCATATAACCAATCTTCATCAGGCATATTTTTCAAAGCAAATTTTATCATTTCAATATTTTTTCCCATTATCGCAGGGCATAACAGGTTACAACATATTATATTATTTCGATTAATAAACGGATTTTTTTTAACGAACGTTTTTATTGAATTTACTTTTCCACAATATGCAAGCACTTTAAGCATTTCACCGGCAACGGATGCATTACAAATGTTAATTTCATCAATTCTATTTAAAATTTTTTCAATTAATTTTACATAATCTTTTTGATATAAATAACTTTTATTCCATTGAATATTTTTTAAATCATCAATATTTATATTTTTAATTTTTTCAATTAAAATATTAGCGCATTTGAAATTAGCAGCTTTTATTGCACACTTTAAAATAAATAAATAATCGTCATTAATTGTTGATTCATTCAATAAATTAATTACAAATTGCGGTTTCATATCGATTAAATTTGCTATATAAAATCCGATAGTTATATTTCTCGAATTTTTAAAACACAGCTTTATTTCTTCGACGCCAATATTTTCAAAACCACATATTTTATTATCATGCAATAATTTAATCATATCCATATTATAAGTCGGAAAAAAATCGTTATTTAATTTTAACGTTCCTTTCAGCGAGATAGAATTTTCTCTGGCTTTTTCAATTAATAATTTAACGATTTCAACTTCATTAAAACATGATACACGACAGATATTATATATTTCTTCAATTATTTGATCACGATTCAAATTAAATAAGACGCCATGATTTAACAAATGCCTGCATGCATCCAGATTGCACTTTCTAATAGCTAATAGTAATGGAGATTTACCTTCTAAATTTTTAACATTAATATCAGCTCCATTTTTCAATAATAATTCGACCATCTCAGCATTATAATTTTGAATCGCTATAATAAGAGGTGCTTCACCCTTACCGTTTTTCAAATTAATATCAGCTTTATGCTCTACTAAAACACGCGCGATATTATTAAGATTTCTTTCAATCGAATATGTTAAAGCATTA
>CAYQWL010000211.1:0-6114 GCA_964421195.1 uncultured bacterium
GTTATGTGTAAAATAATTTGCTAAATTCCGGAGGTGTTATAGTGAGTATTTTTTCGAGAATGCAGTCTATTATTTCTTCTAATATCAATGCGTTGTTAGATTCGGCTGAAGATCCGGAAAAAATGATCAATCAAACTTTAGTCGAGATGCAGGAAAGTCTTCGTGAAACGAAAGTGGCCGTTGCACGCGCTATACGCGATAAAAAAATGCTCGAGGATAAATATGAAGAAACCGTGAAACAGGTCGATTACTGGGAAGAAAAAGCTATTATGGCCGTTGAAAAAGGCGATGACGCTCTTGCTAAAGAAGCTTTGAAACGTAAAAACGAACAGAATGAAGCGGCTAAAGATCTTAAATCTCAGCTCGAAACTATGACTAAAAATGTAGATGCGCTTAAAAGCTCCTGCGGGGCGTTAGAATCAAAAATGGAAGAGGCTCGCCGAAAAAAAGAGCTTTTGCTTGCCCGGTTAAAAAACGCTGAAACTTCAAAAAAAATAAATGAAAATGTCGGCAAATTTAATGCAAATTCGACTTCCGCTTTCGAAACTTTTGATAGGATGGAAAAGAAGGTAAATTATGCCGAAGCCGAAGCTGAAGCTATTCAAGAATTAAGTGAGCCTGATATTGATATTAAGAGAAAATTCGAAGAACTTGAAAGTTCCGATAAGGTCAATGATGAATTGGCCGCGTTAAAAAAACGCCTTGGTAAATAAAATAATAAATTAAATAAACGGCAATGATAAATATTTTTTAATTATTTGCGGCCTGTGGTTTTAAACTGCACGGCCGCATTTTTTTATTTTATAGTGAAGCGATGAACCTGCTGTAAAAATTAAGAAAATATCTGAAATCGGTTGTGGAAATCATTATAAACATATTGTAATTAAAAAAAGATGCCCCGTCCTGGAATAAAATTTGTCGGCGCAAACGGAAAACGCCCGAATTGCGGGCGTTTTCCGTTTGCGCGTTTAATTTTTATTTATATTTAATTGTTTTATACATAATGTCCGTAAGTTATTGATTTATATTGTTTTATTTTAGTAGTTTAATAGTTTAACGCAGTCCGAGCATGCTCTGTATAAAGGGCGCAAATTTAAGAATAACGGGAGTAGTAACGATAGCGACCATGCTCATGAGTTTTACGAGAATATTAAGCG
Source organism: uncultured bacterium (assembly GCA_964421195.1). Classification (GTDB taxonomy): domain Bacteria; phylum Muiribacteriota; class UBA9980; order UBA9980; family UBA9980; genus UBA9980. The sequence goes on from CAYQWL010000211.1 coordinate 1,158, forward strand.
AGGGGCCGCTTGTGTCTTTACATGGATCGCCGACGGTATCGCCTATTACGGCGGCGCCGTGCGTTGGATTTTTACTGCCGTCGGGAAGCTTTTTTCCGCCGAGGTTTCCTTTTTCGATGAATTTTTTGGCATTGTCCCATGCGCCGCCGGCGTTATTGAGCATTGTAGCGAGAACGAAACCTGTGGCGAGGCCGCCGGCGAGAAGGCCGATCATGCCGCTTACGCCGAGAATGAGGCCGGTCGCTACGGGAATTATAATGGCGAGAAGCGAGGGAACTACCATTTCACGCTGCGCGCCGGCCGTTGATATGGCGACGCATCTGGCGTAATCGGGCCGCGCTTTTTCTTCAAGAATACCGGGAATTTCACGGAACTGCCGGCGTACTTCTTCTACCATGGAGCCGGCCGCGCGTCCTACCGCTTTCATGCTCATAGCGCAGAACAGGAAGGCCATCATGCCGCCGAGAAAAAGACCGCATAAAACATAAGGATTAAGGAGTTGAACATCGAAAAGTCTTACGAAATCAAGAACGTCCATGCTTTTTAGCTTGTCGATAGCGAAAGCCTGTCCTTTAAAATGGAAAGCTTTATCTGCGGATTGCTCCGCATAACGTATGGCCCAGATTTTTACTTCTTCAAGGTTTGCCGCGAGAAGCGCCATAGCTGTAAGCGCAGCCGAACCTATTGCGAAACCTTTGCCTGTAGCTGCGGTGGTGTTTCCAAGCGCGTCGAGAAGATCGGTGCGTTGACGGACTTCGGGAGGCATATGAGACATTTCGGCGTTTCCCCCGGCGTTATCGGCTATAGGACCGTAAGCGTCAGTGGCGAGAGTTATACCAAGTGTTGAAAGCATTCCGACGGCGGCGAAGCCGACTCCGTATAAACCTAAATTGAAATTATCGAATCCGCCGGGAAGGCCGAAAGCGAGAAGTATTCCCACGCAAATTATAACGACCGGCCAGCCAGCGGAGTACATGCCCGTGGCAAGACCGTCTATTATTACGGTAGCGGGGCCCATCTTAGCCTGATTTGCTATTCCCTGAGTCGGGGCGTATGAATCCGATGTAAAATATTCGGTGGACTGCCCTATAAGAACGCCCGCGAAAAGGCCGGCAACTACGGAACCGAAAAGGCCCCAGCTTATCATGTTAAAGTGCGCCATAGCGGCTACTACCAATACTATCAGTACGGACGAACCGAGAGTGCCGGTTAAAAGAGCGCGCAGAAGTTCTTTCTGGTCGGCGCCTTCACGGCAGCGTACCATGAACATGCCGATAATTGAAAGAAGCGTGCCGACGCCAGCCACGATCATCGGGGCAACGATGTAATTAATTGAAGCGGCGGGATCGGAGCCCGTGGCGCCGATAGCGGCGCCGAGCGCCGCGGTAGCGAGGATGGAACCGCAGAACGATTCGTAAAGATCGGCGCCCATGCCGGCTACGTCGCCCACGTTGTCGCCGACGTTATCGGCTATGGTTGCGGGGTTGCGAGGGTCATCTTCGGGAATGCCTGCTTCTACTTTTCCGACGAGATCCGCGCCCACATCGGCGGCTTTAGTATAGATGCCTCCGCCCACGCGCGCAAAAAGCGCCTGCGTGGATGCGCCCATTCCGAATGTAAGCATCGTGGTCGTTATTTCGGACCATTTATGTACTTCGGTGCATCCGGGCGGAACGAAGGTGAGGCCGAACATGCGAAGGCCGTTCGCCATATGTTCGGCGGTGAATATTAATTTATTGAGTACCCAGAACCAGGCGCATATATCGAGCAGGCCGAATCCGACAACTACCAGGCCCATGACGGCGCCGGAGCGGAAGGCTACCGTAAGGCCCCTGTTAAGGCCTTCGCTCGCGCCCTGAGCGGTGCGTGAGGATGCGTTGGTAGCTGTTTTCATACCGAGATAACCGCAGAGGCCGGAGAAAAAACCGCCGGTAAGAAATGCTATCGGCACGAAAGGATTTTGTGCGCCGATATAGGCTAAAGTGGTAAGTATGATAAAAAGTATGACAAACACGAGTGAAACTATCCTGTATTGTCTGAATAAATAAGCCATTGCGCCTTCGCGAACGAAGCCCGCTATTTCCTGCATACGTTCGCTGCCGGCGTTAGCGCTCATCATTGCTTTATAAAAATATACCGCGAAGATCAGGGCAAGTATTGAAGCGATCGGTGCGATCCACCATGAAGCTGGAACTTTCGCGTCTTTTGCGGGCGCGCACGGGGTTGCTGCGGAGGCCGCGGGAGCGGGAGCTATCGCGGCCTCCGGGGGCGGCGCGGGAACGGTTTCGGCCGGCGGCGCGGGTGCCGGGGTTGTAACGGCCGGCGTCGCCGGTTGATTTTGCGCTCGAAGCATTGAATTATTGCCGGCGGAAAAAATTATTAATGTTATGCTCAGTAAAAATAAGATAAGATAAAGATTTTTTTTAAAAAAATTAATTCCCCGGGGTTTACGGTTGATAAAATTGTTTTTATCAGACGTATGCATAAACTCCTCCTTATAATTCCTGGCGGTTTTATCGCCAATCCGTGATTTTTATCTTTATATTAATTACAAATTAATCCGGACGCAGAAATAATAACATAATTTTTTTTTTTTGTAAAGTAAATATTTGAAATAAGGCCATGATAGAAAAAAACGTCGATAAAATCTTAAAAAATATCGAGCGTTTTTACGAAAGTAAAAAAATATTATAGCGGGCATAACATAGCGAATATCATGTTTATTTAGAAAAAATACGTCCTGTATGATTATGATTATAATAAAGTGTATATATAAAATAAGTAAGTTCGCGTAAAAAATCCGCCGGACAAACATACTCAATCGCCGCAGGCGAAAAGGATGTTGTAAGGCGGATTTATTTATGTGATTTTTAATTATTATTTAACGATCAACTTATTGAATATTCATTCATTTAATTTTTCCGTTTAACTAATTATTTTTGTTAATTGATTTTTTAATTTGTTAATCGGATTTTATAAAAATTTATTGATTATTTTTTTCGAATTCGTCCATGAAAGATACAAGCGCTTTTGCCGATTCCATTGGAACCGCGTTATAAAAAGACGCTCTGATGCCGCCGACCGAACGATGGCCTTTGAGGCCTATCATTCCGGCCGCTTTTGCTTCTTTAATGAATTTTTCTTCAAGCGCTTCATTTTTAAGCCTGAATGGAATATTCATAAGTGAACGGCTGTTTTTTTCTACGGTTCCACGATAAAAATCATTCTTATCGAGCCGGTCGTAAAGTATTCCGGCTTTTTGCAGATTGGTTTCGTGCATTCTGGCAAGGCCGCCGTTCTTTTTGAGCCATTTAAGCACGAGCCCGATTATATATATTGAAAAGCACGGCGGAGTGTTATAAAGCGAAGGTTCTTTCGCCATTATAGAATAATTGCACATGGTAGGTATGTTTTTGGGGCTTCTGGCGAGAAGGTCGTTTCTGATAATAACTACCGTACAGCCGGCCGGGCCTACGTTTTTTTGAGCTCCCGCGTAAATCAACGCGAATTTTTTAATATCGACCGGTCTTGAACAGAAATCGGAAGACATATCGCAGATAAGGTCAGTTGCTCCCGTATCGGGATAAGACTGCCATTCAGTTCCGCGAATGGTATTATTGGATGTAATATGTAAATAAGCCGCATCCGGCGTTAAGTTGAATTTTTCGGGGATGTAAGTAAATGCTTTATCTTCGCTTGAAGCGATTATATTCGCTTTTTTACCGAGCTTTACCGCTTCTTCGATAGCTTTAGTGGCCCAGGTGCCGGTATTAATATAATCGGCCGCGCGGCCGTCTGATAATAAATTAAGAGGCACCATGGCGAATTGAAGCGTCGCTCCGCCCTGAAGAAATAAAACCGTATAATTATCGGGTATGGAATAAAGTTCTTTTAAATCTTTTTCGGCTTCTTTTAATATCGCATCATATACTTTGTCGCGATGGCTCATTTCAAGAACTGAAAGGCCGTTGCCTTTATAATCGATTAACTCTCTTTGCGTTTCTTCTAATACTTCGAGCGGAAGCGATGCCGGACCGGCGTTAAAATTATGGATTCTTTTTGTCATACCGTTCTCCCCTTGTTTTTTTATTGTAATGATATCTGGCTATAAACTTCATGCTGAATACTGAAAATTATTATAATGTAAGTTTTTAAAAAAGTCCAGTAAAATTTGAATAAAATTTTTAATTTTATTCGTGTGCTTTATTTTAATCTCCATTAACTGTGTTAATCTTCTTGACATATTATTGTATTTTTTGTATAATCAATTAGACGGTAAAAAAAGGCGGGTGAATTTTTATGATTATTAAAATACGGTTCAATCGTATGTGTGTTTTGTTATTATCATTATTATCATCATTACTTAATTTATCATTTTACCTGTTTATTAAAAATCATAAGCATAATAATAGTAACGTGTTAATGCGGCGCCGGCTGTCGGCTGATAATTCTGATTCCGGTTCTACTATGGTATTTACCATGATTATGATTTTAATATTGATGCTTCTCGGATTTACAATAATTTACATGATGCGTAATGAATCTCAGCAGGCGTTTAATTATGTCGAATCTTCAACCGCTCATTATATAGCTGAAGCGGGCGTCGAACATGCCATGTATGTTCTTCAAAATAATATCAACGATTTCGTGAATGATTCAGCTAACGTGGGCTGGAATAAACTATTTGCGACAAAAAAAGAGTTTAGTTTCGACGTACCTTTTATCGATCAGCGCGACGCGCTTTCCGCATATTGTCCGGAACTAAAAAAAACTCTCGATAGCGAGATAACTTCGAAAATATCCGGCGGTTCTATTTTATCGCTTACCGTTTCATATAAGCTTTCGGAAGAAATAGATGAATATCGTAAAATTGGTACTTTAAAAATAGCCAGTACAGCTAAATATAAAAATATTAAAAGAAAAGTTACGGTTGAAAAAGAGGTTTTTTTATTTAAAG
>CAYQWL010000212.1:0-6097 GCA_964421195.1 uncultured bacterium
TTATAGGACATTTCTACTTTAATACAATAGGACATTATCACAAAAATTTGACATATTTTTAAGGCTAATATTGTTAAAAGTTTAATTGCAGGGTTATAATTTGCATTTAAAATTTAAAATAAAAATTACTTTATAAAATATGTTTTTTAGAAACAATATCGATAAGAAGCGAGTTGATGGAATCCGCTATCATTTTGATTTCATTGTCGAAGACAGTTCTTAAATTTAAAATGTATGAATCTGAATCAATATATCCTATAACATGTTGTTTAGAAAGCCGCATTGCCCGGGAAATTTGATCAAGTGTCAAATGCTTTGGAGCGAGTTTACCTAACTTGATATGTATGGCGGGGCTGATAAAGGCTTTTCCCGGCGTACTTCCGCCTCCGGCGGCGGCATAAGCATCCGCTATTTTAAATTCGATTAATTTTAAATTGCCGGCTTGCTTAAAAGACGCAAATTTTTGAATTTCATTAAAAAGTGAAAGGCAACGTGCGCTTATAGTTTCATTGCTATCATTAATCATTTTCAGAACGGGAATAGTATTTTTATAATCAGTAAATAAATATGCGCATAAAGCAGCCTGCAGCGAAGCGATTATTTCCTTTGACAGGCGCAGCGCGCGATACATTTGATGCCGCCTGAGCGAAGCGATTATTTCTTTTCGGCCGCAAATAATTCCGGCCTGCGGCGCACCGAGCAGTTTATCACAGGAAAAACTGATTATATCAAAACCGCAAGCGATTAAATCTTTAGCTGAAGGTTCATCGTCGATTATTTCTTTTTTATCGATTACTTCATGTTTTAAAAGGCCTGAACCAAGATCGAAATAAGAAATAATGCCGTAACGCCGGCAAAAATCAATGAATTCTAAATTTTGCGTGCTTTTTGTATAACCTTCTATGCGGTAGTTTGATGTGTGAATACGGGCCGCTATTTTTGTTTCAGGCGTAAATGCAGCTTCATAATCAATAATACTGCACGAATTGGTCGCACCTGTATCTATTACATTCGCTCCGCCCGTTTTTATCATTTCGTTAATACGAAAACCTTCGCCGATTTCGACGGATTCACCGCGTGAAATTAAAATATCGCCTCCGGCGGCAAGTGCGGATGAAATTAACATTACAGCCGCGGCATTATTATTGACGCATATTGCATCTTCAGCGCCCGTAAGCCTGGTTATTAAAAAATTTAAATGATCATCTCGCCGGCCGCGCAACCCTGTTTTGATATCGAATTCTAAATTCGAATAACGGCCATGGTTAAAGTTAGAAAATGTTTCACATAAAGGCGCCCGGCCAAGATTTGTATGTATTACAATGCCGGTGGCATTTATAACGTTAATTAAACTTAATGATGACAACAATTTTTCATTATAATCTTTTTTTAATGTCCTCCATACTTCGGCGCATAAAAAATCATGGCTAATCTGATCGGATGAATATATGCCAAGTATAATATTGCTTCGGCATTTTTCTAACGCACCGTCGAGCAGCGCAAATATAAGTTTTTCACCGGCAAGATAAAAAAAATCTCCGTCGTTAGATTTTATAAATTCGAGCGACAGAGATTTAGATGGCAGATATTTAAGATATTTTGAAAAATTATCGTTTTTATTTCGATCTGCAGACATACTTTCTCATAAGGTCTATTATTTCAGTTACTTCTACTTTTTTTAGAGAATAAAAAACTACATTACCTTCTTTTCGAGTGTTGACTATTTCTTTCGAACGTAACTGCGATAGGTGCTGAGATAGATTAGCCTGTTTCACTTTTGTGGCTTTTATCATTTCGGTTACATTCATTTCTTTTTTTCTGAGATGTTCTATTATTTGAATTCTAATAGGGTGAGCTATCGCTTTCAAGCAATTGCTTACTTTGATAAAATCATTTTTTTTAAAATCAGCCATTGAATAATACCTCCGTTAATAACTACTAAATAACTACCACTTATAGGTTATTTATTATTAAATACTAAATTACAATATTCTATATTCTATATAAAGAAATTGTATATTCATTTTAAATAATATCATAAAATTCTAATATTGTCAAGCGCTTTTTTATTTTTTTTATATGGTTCTTGTTTATTATTAATTTCCGTTTTTAAGAGTATATAAAACGGTAGTAGTTGAATCCGGCGTAATATATACGGCCGGTTCATTTCCTCCCGAAACGTCGCGGCCGGGAAACATTATTAATAACTTACGGCTTCCGGCCGGCGCTGAGTCTATGCTGTATCGGTAAAAACGGGCGGGTGATTCACCGGTAAATCGCGCGCAAGTTCCAGCAGTTGATATGTTTATAACGGCGTTTCGCGCAAGTTCTGAAAGTAATTCTTCAGTTTCGCCGGCAGCCGGCCGGCCATGATATAAGGTTATATTAAGCCGGCCTGTACGGGCCTGCATTACAATGGGTTGCGCCTGAACAGTCTGACCGTTTGAATATATCTTTATATTACCTGTAGATCGAGGTTCAGTTACCGTCTGAAAGCCATTATTTGAAATTACGTTTATTTTATAATAATCGTTTGACCCCGGCAGTATCGGCGGTATTCCGTTAATGGTGTACGGATAGGTTCCACCGCCGGATTCGGTATTTATTATCTCGCTTTTAATATATTGATTTTTACTATTAGTTACACTGACTATTACGTTTCCGCCTCCGAAAGGCACTCCGCCTCCGCTCGTGAGATATCCGCTTACCCCGCCCCGCGTCGTAGATGACGAAGATGTAGAAGTGGTTGATTGTAAGAACGGCTGAACGTAATTTTGATTTAAAGATACAGGTTGTTTATTAATTTGGTTTTGTATGATTCGTTCGGCAGAAGTTTTCCCCGGCGGATTTTGTAAAGGATTATATTGATTATATGTTTGAATATTATTTGAAGTTCGAGGTAAGATTTTTGAATTGGTTTGCACGGAAAGAGCCGGATTGTAACCAAAATTATAATTTACGGCCGGCGCAGATGAACTATAGTCAGACGTAGTTTTAACGTTTGAATATGAATTAACGCTCCGGCCTGTGTTAAAAGTGTTTTTATTTTTATCGGTAAAATATGAAACGTTTTCAACTTTTCTGATTTTTAAATATATTTTATATGTGCCATGCGGTAATGCGCTCTGCGTTCCCTTTATTATTTTTAGAGATTCAACTGGCGTCAACGATTGATCAATTGAATAATTGTCCGATAGAAAAGTAAATTGGATATATGGAGGTTCCATTGTAATAGTTTCTGAAAACCAGCATCGGCCATTAATAATTTGCGGATGGATAATTCGGCCGCCCGAATTTTTAAGAAATGTATAACCGCCGCTTACCAATATTTTTGAATTTGAATCATAAAAATAAAAAGTTTCCGCAAATGCCGGTGCCTGATTATAACATAATAAAAATAAAGGCATTAAAGATAAAAATAGTATAAATATAATTAAAGATAAAAAAGATGGTAATAGTGATGGCATGGATAATATAATAAATTTTATTAAGGCGCATTTTTTTTGACTTTCAAAATTTATATATATGTTTTTTTGAAAAAACAATTGCATTTTTTTCATTGCGACACCCCCTTCAGAGCATCGAAAATAATTTTTCATTAATATACTAACGTATATTAAAATAATGAATTTTGATTATTATCATAATAACGTTATTGTAATATCATCGCTGGTTATAAAAATGATAATATCATTTAATAACATTGCCCCTTAAAATTTTTATTATTTCTTTATTCTTTATTTTTATAGCGTAATCAAGAGCGGTCATTCCGCGGCGGTCTTTAAGATCGGTTTTGGCTCCGCGTGCTAAAAGTGCTTTAACGCCTTCGGCATTACCGTAAGAGGCCGCTGAAATTAACGCCGACCATCCGTTATCTCCCTGATAATTTATATCGAATTTGCCTTCATCGAGCATTTTATTTATTTCTTCAGCCGTCGATACCTGCACCTGGTTTATGAAATAAAAAATATGCGGCGCGTCCGGATCGCCAAATTCAGGATCTATAAAAGGCTTGCTGATATCGGTATTATACTTTCTGGCTATTATAGAGCGTGCAGTTACCGGGGCGGCGGTTCTATATTCATACTCGATTTTTTTTGAAGTTACCGCGGCATTTTTTGAATTATAACCGATAATCTTATCGAGTAATCCTTTTTCATTATAAGAATATACCCATTTTCCGGTCATTTCTCCCGCAGCGTCATACGATTCGGCTTCGATAAGATTATGCTTATCGTTGTATTTATAAATCCACTTAACCGCGGGAATATTGTTTTTACCATAGATAACAAGCTCTGTTTTGCAATGATTTTCGTTATATGTATATGTAGTTTTAGATTCAAGCCTGTCATCTATTCCATAAACATATTGCTCGATTGCATTGCCTGCATTATCATATTTATAAACACGCAATTTAACGGCGATATTTTTACCGTTAAATATAACTTCTTTTAAAAGATTTACCCCAAAAGTGTCATAAGTAAATTCACGGCTCGATTTAATTATTCCATCAATATTGTATTCGACACGGCTTATTTCGTTAGAGCTGGTATCATATAAATATTCGTAACGCCGTTCAAGGATTTGAGAATCAGGTTTATATTCGATCGTTTCGATTTTTAAACCTTTTGAATTATATTTATTAATTAATTTTTTAATTTTTTTACCGGTTTTGAGATTGATATCGTATTCAACGTCTGAAATAACGCCTTTATTTTTATATAATTCACGTTCTTTTTCGGCGGCATAGTCTTTTGCCGAAGCTGTATTAATCACGCAGTGAATGAAACCGGCTGCCGCGAGCGAGGCGATTGCCGTTAAAAACAGCCTGCCGGCAAATAACTTAAGCTTCATTTTTATAATTCTCCTTTATTATTTAACATTTAATATTATTTATTCACTTCGTTTTTCATATTTTTCAATCGTGACTATACTCATGTCAGTAGGCGCTACAAATAAATTTAATTTGATTTTACGATGGTTTTTATTTTTGTCTATAACCGCATATGACAGGGATATTTCTTTTCCGCCGTTTAAAGGCTGGCAATCCCAGTCGTAATTAACGTTGCTGATAGTAAGTTTAGGATATACATAATGATTTCCTGTTTTATAAATACTGTCAGATGTAGCCTGATCGTAATTTTCATCTTTTATAGCCCAGGTAACGAAGCCAAGATTAATCATATTATTGGCATAAACTGGATTATCAGGCGTATTATGGTTGTTATTATCCGCGGCGACACCTTTATACCAGTTATCAAGAACAAAGTTTTGGCCGTCTCCGGGAATACGCTGGCCATCGATATTATCGTATGCATAATACGGCACGAAATAAGCCGCTTTGTTTTCTTCGCAGAGATCCTGATGTTTTACTATAAGCTGTATGTCTTTGCCGAAACCGTATCCTTCTTTTTTTGTGTCCTGATCGGCTTCGCTGCCTTCATAAAGTTTTCCTGAATCGTTTTTAGGAATTTGATCGAAAACCCACTCATCACGCAAATCATCAAATGGAACATCAAAATTTCCAGCGCTATTTGCCGCAGGATTGGGGTTTGGGATATAACTATCGGGAAGTAAAGAATAATTATATTTATCGGTTTTATCTATAACAGCGCTCTGCCTGTCAGGATTGGAATCTAAGCTGGCGCGGGTAAACTGGTCTAATTTTGAATTAGTTCCTCTGTAATAAAGTGTTTCAATGCCGTCTTCCATATAAACACGCCGGGAATTTTGCTTTACAGTGTTCTTAATATAAATTCCGACATTAGGTTTGATTTTATCTTCTATTTCTATTTTACCCCAGGCTTGATAATAATTTAAGATATTATCGGTAGGTGTTTCTACATTTGGATTTAAAACCTGTTTAATGTGAGCGCAGTTTTTCCATTTATCCTGTATTGGATCGCCTGTATAATCTTCTGATTCGCAATAACTTGAATTACCGCCCGGCAGATCTATTGTTGAAATTTGTGTGCCGTCTGTTTTTAAAGGATCGGTAACCGGCGTTTGTGATGATTTTACAAGGTACTTTACTGTATCTGAATTAAAACGTAATTGTGGATGGGTATAAGCTTTTGACGGTTCAGATGGATAATCG
>CAYQWL010000213.1:0-6097 GCA_964421195.1 uncultured bacterium
CGGAAGCGTCCCATGAATAATCGCAGTTCATAGCGTTTTTTATCACGGTGTTCCATAACTGACGGTTCTGATAAATAACAAGCGCATGTTCGATACATTTTAAAAGAGCCGTTTCATTATAATCGGCAAACGAAAAACCGTTGCCAAGCTGAGTACGGGTATCGAATGCCGCGATAGTATCGGCAAGCCCGCCGGTCGCTCTTACGATAGGAATGGTGCCGTATTTTAAAGATATAAGCTGGCTCGTGCCGCAGGGTTCAAACCTGGAAGGCATAAGAAAACAATCAGCGCCGGCGTATATTTTAGACGCCACGAATGCGTCGAATTTAAGAAAAAACGCGCATTTTTCAGGATATAATTTTAAAAGATGATAAAGCATTTCTATATAACGATGTTCACCCGTTCCGAGAAGAACGAATTGAACGTCTAATTTCATAAGCTCCGGCATCGCGCGTTCTATTATATCGAGCCCTTTCTGATCGGCGAGTCTTGAAACCATTCCAAGCACCGGAACGTCTTTTTCGGGCAGGCCGCATAATTTCTGGAGTTCACGCTTGCATGCCGGCTTTTTCTGGGTGTAAGTTTTAACGCAATAATTTTCAGCTATGTTCGGATCGGTTTCCGGATTCCATTCATCGTAGTCTATGCCATTGGTGATAGCGTATATATCGTTCTTTTTAGTCGAAAGCAGGCCTTCAAGCCCCATGCCGAGCGGGCTGTTCTGTATTTCCAGGGCATAGGTGGCGGAAACGGTATTAATCACATCGGAAAAAATAATTCCGGCTTTCATAAGGTTTATTTTTCCATAATATTCTAAATATTCAGGCGAATAATACTGCCAGGTAAGATCGAGATCCACGAGCGACTGCATATCAAAAACACCCTGGTATTGCAAATTATGAATAGTAAAAACCGTGGCCGTATTTTTAAATTTATTTCCGCTTTCATAAATCCGCCGCGCTAAAAGAGGCGTAAGAGCGGTCTGCCAATCGTTTAAATGTATTATATCAGGAATAAAATCAATTTTATCGAGCATTTCGAGAGACGCACGGCAAAAATAGCCGAAACGGCGGGCGTTATCCATATAATCAATATCGCCGGCCGAATAAAGGCCGTCACGGTTAAAATATTCGTATGAATCGATAAGATAAATAGGAAGAAGCGGTGTATTTTTAGAACGTTTTTTAGCGGCTTTACATTTAACTGAGGTTTTTCTGATAATGCAATTATGGGTGAAATTATTTATTTTTAAAGGGAAATCGGTTACATATTCCATTTCATACCTGACGCGATCGATGGTTTTATAACAGGGCGTAGCGATTCTTACATCGTGGCCGCATGCAAGAAGAGCCTTCGGAAGCGCCATCGACACATCGGCGAGTCCGCCTGTTTTAGAAAGCGGATGAACCTCAGAAGACATAAAAAGAATTTTTAATTTTTCACTCATTTCTTCCTCGTTTCCATTTATTAATCATATTTTATTATATTTTTAAAATTTTAAAATTTAATGTAATTTACATTATATATAAATTCGATTAAAAAGTCAAACATTATATCTCACTTATTGTCCGAGATAATCTAAATCCCAGTTAGATTTTAAGAGCGTATTTACGAGCCTGTCTAATTTATCCGGTTGCTGCCAATTTAATATTTTTAATTCCATCAATGCCGATACTATTTGATCGTTTATTTTTTTCAATGCGAAATCATTTACATTATATTTTTTCATAAGCGTTTTCATACGCCATATTTCTTTATTAGACGGCGGCGCGCCCCTGTGTTTGAAAGAGTTTAAAATATTTTTTAACATTTGCGCTTCATAAGAAGAAGCTATCTCGCTTAACAATAATATAGGAAAAACTATATTGGTATTTTCAATCAATACATAACTCATATCGCCGCTATTAGATACAGGCGCCTTGAGAAAGCCGGCGAAATCTTCGGCGAATTCACACGCTACGGCGAGATTTGTGGCAAGATTCGAAGCTGAATTATAAAGCTGCGGATTAATGACCGCCGCCGGTTTAATGATTAAAAACCCTATTTTAATAATAGAACTGAAACAACGAATAATAATTTCAGTATATTTTTTCAAATCGAGCGAATCCGATTTTAAAAGATATGCCACGTCGAGCCGCGAATTAACTATATCAGCGACCATCGAATCGAGTAAATTTATAAGCCGGCGGTCGCAGTAATTATATAAATGCGAAAGCGCTCTGGATATAAGCATGTCTGATATAAGAAAACCATAATTCATATCGAGCTTATCTTTAATATAAAAATGAGTGGAAAAAGTCGGCGTTTTATTCACTAATTTATCGCGTATTTCATATCCGGTTTTTAAAAGTTCGAGCGCGACTATTTTATCCACATAAGGCCCGGCGTCGTTGTCTTCACATTCGGCCGCAAGCAATAAAAAAGCCGATTGTAAAAAATGAGATTCGTCGGGCAGTAAATTAAGGGCCATTTTTCTAATTGCCACATTGATACCGTTAAAGTGGGCTTTCACTTTTTGAATCAAATTGTATTGTATATTAACTTTTTTAACGCGTTCATAAAAATTTTTCATTTTACGTTCATCCGGCTTAATTTACCATTAATCTCTATATTATGAAATTTATAATTTTCATCGTCGGTGGAATTGAAATCGCTTCGAAAATGGGTTCCGCGCGATTCGCGCCGTTCGCGGCAAAATTTATTGATAATATTGGTTACTTCAAGCATATTAACCAATGAAAAAGAACGTAATGAATTTAGTTCGAGACGTTTTATAAAATCATATTTTTCGACGAACCGTCCGGTCAATTCAAAACCCGTTTCATTTCTAACTATGCCAAGATTTTCCCATGAATTTTTACGAATATCGTTTATAACGCGCTCGCCATGTAATTTAATAGAAAAACCTTTTGGTTCCTTATAAAATTTGTAATCATAGCTGATATTAACTTTTTTTATTACGCCAGTTCCCGCGGCATAAGCGGCCGCGGCATAAGCCGCTCGGTTTCCAAAAACAACGCACTCTAAAAGCGAATTAGACGCCAGCCGGTTGGCGCCATGAACAAACGTGCACGCCGACTCGCCGCATACGAAAAGACCGGCGATATTGGTTTCACCGTTAAGGCCGCTGCGTATGCCGCCGATCATATAATGCGCCGAAGGTTTTACCGGAATAGGTGAAACCGTTATATCTATGCCGTAACGAAGGCAATTTGAATATATCTTCGGGAACCTATTTTTAATAAATTCCGCGTCACGGTGCGTTATATCGAGATAGACGCATGGATGAGAGGTTTTATCAATTTGCTTTAATATTTCACGCGAAACTATATCGCGCGGCGCAAGTTCAGCCATTTCATGAATGCCGCTCATAAACCTTTCGCCGTTGACGTTTACTAAATAAGCTCCTTCGCCGCGCACTGCTTCAGATATTAAAAATCTGGGCGCGTTATCGAGAAAAAGCGTGGTGGGATGAAATTGTATAAATTCCATATCCGCGATTGCCGCTCCGGCCCTGTGAGCTATAGCGACGCCGTCTCCGGTGGCGATATGCGAATTCGTAGTACTCTGAAAAAGATAGCCGATCCCGCCCGTGGCAAGTATAATAGCTTTCGAATATATTACCCGGCAGCCGCGCGCCGCGGGATCGTAAACTATCGCGCCGGCGGCGCGGCCGGACTCGGCAAGAATATCGACTAAATAAATGCCTTCGGCAAAATAAACGTTACTGAGAGTTTTGACTTTTTTAATAAGGGTTAATTCGAGCTCCAGGCCTATAGCGTCGCCGTGGGCGTGAACTATACGATCTTTAGTATGCGCGCCTTCACGCGTTAAAGCGATACGATTATCGACGGTCCTGTCGAAATTAGCTCCGAATTCAAGAAAATCGGATATCTGACGGGGGCCTTCTTCTACAAGAATAGAAACCGCTTGCTTACAGCAAAGCCCGACCCCGGTTTTAAGAGTATCGTCAACATGATATTTAATATTATCGTTTTCACCTATAGCGGCGGCGATTCCGCCCTGAGCGAGATAGCTGTTACATTCTTCAGTACGGTCTTTAGTAAGAACCATCACGCGTCCATGAGCCGAAAGGCCGATAGCGGCGCGAAGCCCGGCTATTCCGGAACCGGCTATTAAAAAATCAGTTTCTATTACCGGCATATTCTGTGTTGAAAAATTAATTAAATAACGACGGCAATTATTTTTAATGGTCATTTTTATTTCTCCTGATTCTTACGCAAAGCACTTTTTCGAGTTCATCGCAGGCGATAGCGCCTTCTCTGAGAACTAACGGTTCGCCTTCACTAAAATCGACTATCGTAGATTCACGCCTATAAAAAGTGGGGCCGCAATCAAAAGCGTAATCGCAGCCGTCTATAAGCTCCTGCGGCACCTGATAAAATTCGAACGGTGAAAAAGATCCCGATAAGTTAGCGGAAGTGGCCGCTAAAGGTTCTTTTACCATATTTATCAATGAAGCGCCTATAAAATTAGAAACCACCCGCACGCCTATTTTTTGCCCCGCCAGAAGCCGGCGAGGCAGCCGCGCGGAGCCGGCCGCTTTAAATATCATCATAAGCGGACCGGGCAGATAAAGTGAAATCGCGCGTTCAGCTACGGGCGAAATATCTTCGGCGTATTTATATATATCGGCCGCGGAAGAAAGGTGCAGCGATAGCGGCTTATTTTCACGGCCTTTCAATGAATAAATCTCTTCGATGCCCGCCTCGTTTGATATGAAAGCGCCAATGCCATAAACCGTTTCCGTCGGAAAAATCACTAACGATTCGCGCCCGATCGGCGGTATCGGTTCTCCGGCTGCGTCGGAAATCGGATAACTTATTACTATCGCCAAAATTCAAGCCCCCTGTCTCTATGTTCGATATCATATATCATTGCGTAATTGCCAAAACCATGCCGCGCGGCTATTTCAATTACGCCATGCGACATGCCGCGGCCGGTTTCCAGAAAAAGCCCGCCCGAAGGCGCAAGATAAGAAGCCGCGCCGGCGATTATACGATGATAAAACTCATACCCTTCGTCTTTAGCTATTAAAGCCGCCGCTGGTTCTTTTAAAACTTCGCTCGCCAGAGTAGTATATTCGGTTTCGCTGATGTATGGCGGGTTCGAAACAATTATATCAAAGGGGCCATGAGTTTCGAGTCCTTTATAAACATCTGAAACAACGAATTCTATGGCGCCGGCTACTCCAAGCGCGCGGGCGTTCGCCGCCGCGATTTCGAGAGCGGCCGGACTGATATCCGCCGCCGTAATTTTCACGGAATTTACGTTTAATTCGCACGCCAGGCTGACCGCGATAATGCCTGAACCGGCGCCTATATCGAGTATTTTAAAAGCGCCGGATGCCGGAAGCTGGCTGGAATTTACGCCGCCGGCATTTTCAGCCTTTTCAAACGCGCGCCGCCGGGAAATTTCCGCCGCCGCGCATTTAATAACGGCGCTTACGATGCATTCGGTATCATGCCGCGGAATAAGAACGGCATTCGATACTTTAAACGGACGGCCGTAAAATTCCGCTTCGCCCATGATATATTGCAGCGGCTCTCCTGCGAGGCGCCGTAAAAGAATGCCTTCTGCTTTATCGATAACCCCGGCTGAAACATTTTCACGCCACATAATCCCCATGATCCTTGAAAAATCGCTATCCGCCGCGGCCGCGAGTATTATACGCGCTTCCGCGTGCGCCGCGATTTCGCTCAGAGCGCAACAGGCGGCCAGCTTTTTCACCATACGTTCATAAAATCTGAAATATTTATTGTCGTATTCATCGCGGCCTTTTTTTTTATTATTGCCGCCAGCGTCATGTTCAGGTATAATCGACATTTTAGAAATATTCTGTTCCATAATTTTATTCCATGATCAGGATATTTTTTTAAGTTTCTCGGTTTGATCGTATATATTTAAGCCCTGTAGCATTTCTTCGATATCGCCGTCAAGGAATCCAAGAAGATTGCCGAGCGTTAAATTAATGCGATGATCGGTTATTCTATTCTGCGGATAATTATAAGTACGTAGTCGCTCCGACCGGTCTCCGGGTCCGACCTGTGACCGGCGATCTTGAGCGATATGATCG
>CAYQWL010000214.1:0-6053 GCA_964421195.1 uncultured bacterium
GCTAATTTTATTAAACCCGATTCAGAAACTTTGAAAAAATTTGCGGCTTCGTTTGATATCGATTATGAAAAGATCACCTCGGTTTTCGGCAGCGAACCCAATCCGGGCCTTGACGGCGATTCAAGAGTTTACATTCTGTTTTCACATTACGTTAACTTAGAAGATGCGTCCGGTTATTTCAGTTTTTTCGACACTATCACTCAAAAGAAGTTAGATGAGGCGAGCGATCCGAATTTATACGGAAACAATGGCACCGGACAAAAATATTACTCGAATGAAAAGGAAATGTTTTACATATTTTTGCCCGATGCAGGTTTTAATGGGCGGTTTTACGAGGAATTCGTCGGTTCGGTCCTCGCCCATGAATTCCAGCATATGGTAAATTTTTATCAGCACAGCCTCGTAATCCAGGATTTCTTCGACATATCGACGGTTACACAGGACGCTTTTTTAAGCTATCTGTGGCTTAACGAAGGTATGTCAATGCTTGCAATGGATCTTTGCGGCTATAACGACGTTTTTCGATATTACAGAACTTTTCTCAGCAGAGTTGAAAATACTTCTTTACTAAATTTTATAGATATATCGAATTACGGTCTGTCATATCTTTTCGTTAAATACCTTGTCGAACGAGGCGCAACGCCGGTTAATTTAGCCAGGTCGGATAAAATAGATATTAAAAATGCCGAAGCTGAAATAATATCTAAAAATATCGCCGCGAATTTTGATGACTTTTATGGCGATTTCATTTCAACGCTTTATCTATCTAATAGCGGCATAACTTCCGAGCCGAAATTTAATTTTGCAACTATAAGTTTAAGGACCGAAATGGAAACAGGGGAGAAGAGATTATCGGTCAACGGCGCGGATATCGCCGCCGAATTGGTTTCACCAGCTTCCTATAAGGGCGTATGCAAAGAAAAATATTCATTTAATGTGATTAAATGCGCCGCGTCGGAACCGGGCGATCATAAATTAACGGTAAGCGGTGCTATAGAAGGAAAAACCGGCGTCGTAATACTCAGGATCAAAAAATAAAGGGGTCCGCGAAGATAGCTTAAAATCTTTTGCGTACTTCCTTTTATGTAACACTGAAATAAGTTTAAAACTCTTAAAATTTTGAAAAACAATTCTAAGTTGTTGGTGGTATATATGATTCGTTTGAGTTCACCGGGATATTTGAAGAACGTGGCCAGTTCATTCCAATTAGCCCGCCAGGATTTGATGGAACCAGGATATTTCCGGCCCCATTTTTCATCCGGGCGGTCAAGCGTGTCCGGAACCCATTCTTCCGTGGCCGGCTGATAAACGAGCTTTAAATCGGTACATGAATAAACGATAAAACCGGCCTTAATGGCCGGTTTTATCGTTTGAAAGTTAATAAATTATATATCTTGTTTCGGCTATGAAATAAATATATTTAACTTCATTAATCGTTAATTATTTCAACTTTTAATTGACCGTCAGCGCGATAATCATCTTCGAGCATATACATCATAATAAAATCACAGTATTTGCCGCGGCAGAAATAGCCGTCTTTTTGCCGGCCTTCTTCTTTAAAGCCGGCGCTTTTCCAGAATTTAAGTCCGTTAGCGTTAAAATCGACCACTCCGATGGCTAACCGGTGAAAATTAAGGTAATTAAAGCCATAATCGAACATCAGCGCGGCCGTTTCCTTAGCGTATCCTTTGTTCCAGAAATTTTTATCCCATATAATTAACGAGTAATCGGCGGTGCGCCAGGGCGCATTAATCCTTAAAAACCCCGTCTCGCCTATTATTTTATTAGTTTGCGTATCCACTATAAGGAACCAGACGCGTTCTTCGAGTCTCTGGCATTTTTCGTAAAAATTTTCAATCGAGCGCTGAGTTACCGGATATATTTCTCCGGCTAATTCATCGATCTCCCTGTCCGACATTAAATTTTCGAGTTCGGCGAGATCCTGCTTACCGATCGTTTTTAAAGCGATTCTTTTACCTTTCAAAAACACACCCATAAAAACCTCTTTGATTTATTTAATTTACTTCTATTTCCGTTTCGGAATCATAGCCGCAATTTTCGCAAACGCCGCGCACGATTTTTAACACTCATTTTTACCTGCTTCTTTTTAGAATTGGGTATTGCAATACTCAGTATCATATACTTTTGCGATAAATTTGTCAATAAATTAATTTAACATAATTTATTGACGATTTATTCATTAATATAATATTTAAAATTAATGCGCTGGACGTATTTGTCAGCGCATTAATGTTAAGGTTTGAATATTAATTTAATTTAATTAATTGTATTTTTAAAGTTAAATATTTATTTTTTATCATCCATTGATTCGAATTCGGCATCTACTACGTTATCGTCTTTTTTATTGTTTGGCGCCCCCTGGCCTGCGTTGAAATCCGCGCCGCCCGTAAAGCCTGCGCCCGCCGCGCCGGCGTCTGCGTTAGCTCCGGCCTGTTGCTGAGCGTTGGCGTACATCATTTCTGCGAGTTTATGCGAGGCGGTCATTAAAGCTTCGGTAGCTTTTTTAATATTTTCGGTGTTTTCGGTCTGTATTTCTTTGCGCAGTTCTTCGATCGCTTTATTGATGTTGTCTTTAGTCGGCTGATCTACTTTATCGCCAAATTCGCGCAAAGATTTTTCTGTCTGGTATATTAACGAATCGGCATGATTTTTAGCCTCGATTACTTCTTTAAGTTTTTTGTCTTCTTCGGCGTGTTTTTCTGCTTCGTCGCGCATGTTCTTTATTTCGTCTTCTGAAAGACCCGAAGACGCCTGGATGCGTATGCTCTGTTCTTTACCGGTAGCTTTGTCTTTGGCGGAAACGTGGACTATTCCATTTGCGTCGATATCGAAGGTAACTTCTACCTGAGGTATTCCGCGAGGAGCGGGAGGGATTCCGACCAGATCGAATTTGCCGAGCGTTTTATTGTAACGGGCAAGTTCGCGTTCGCCCTGAAGCACGTGTATCGAAACCGCAGTCTGATTATCGGCCGCCGTTGAAAATACTTCTGAACGTTTGGTTGGAATGGTGGTATTGCGCGGTATTAATTTTGTGAATACGCCGCCAAGCGTTTCAATGCCGAGTGAAAGCGGAGTTACATCGAGAAGAAGAACTTCTTTGACGTCGCCTTTAAGAACGCCGCCCTGAATCGCAGCTCCAATGGCCACACATTCATCGGGGTTGATATTTTTGCACGGGTCTTTTCCGAAAAAGCTTTTTACCAGATCTACGACCTGAGGCATTCTGGTAGAACCGCCTACGAGAAGTATTTGATCTATATCGCCGATTTTAAGTTTGGCGTCTTCAAGAGCGCGTTCCATGGGTTTTTTTGTTTTTTCGAGAAGATCGCGTGTAATGTCTTCAAATTTAGCGCGGGTAAGAGTGGTGTCTAAATGTTTCGGACCGGATGCGTCGGCGGTTATATAAGGAATGTTGATGTTAGTCTGCATTACGCCGGAAAGTTCTATTTTAGCTTTTTCGGCTTCATCACGAAGACGCTGCATGGCTTTAGGATCGTTTTTGAGATCGATTCCGTTTTCCCTTTTAAATTCGTCAACGAGATAATCGATTACTTTCTGGTCCCAGTCGTCGCCGCCGAGAAAAGTGTCGCCGCAGGTAGATTTAACCTGAAATACGCCGTCGCCGAGTTCGAGAACCGAAACGTCGAAAGTGCCGCCGCCAAGATCATAAACTAAAACAGTCATGTTTTTTTGCTGCTTGTCGAGGCCGTAAGCGAGCGCGGAAGCGGTCGGTTCATTTATTATTCTTAAAACTTCGAGACCGGCAATACTGCCGGCGTCTTTAGTAGCCTGACGTTGAGAATCGTCGAAATAAGCGGGAACGGTTATAACCGCCTGCGTGATTTTTTCGCCAAGATATGCTTCCGCGTCGGCTTTGAGCTTTTGAAGTATCATAGCCGATATTTCGGGCGGCGTATATTCTTTGTCGTCTATTTTTATTTTATGATTCTGCCCCATTTTTCTTTTTATAGAACGCACGGTGCGTTCGGTGTTTATAACTGCCTGTCTTTTTGCGGAAATACCGACGACTCTCTGCTTATCTTTAGTAAAACCGACGATAGAAGGAGTCGTGCGCCCGCCTTCTGAATTCGGGATTACCACCGGTTCGCCGCCTTCAATTACACACATGCATGAATTAGTCGTGCCAAGATCAATTCCTAATACTTTTGCCATAATAACGCCTCCATATTTTAAATTATAAAATTTAGTTTCAGTTATTTTTAACTTTAAAATTTTTTAAAAAATCATTGTTGTTTGAGCAAAAATTGTGCCTAAAATAAACAAATTTTAAAAACATTTAATGACAATGGTTTTGCTCTGATTATTATTTGAAAAATATAAAATTTATAATAATTTGTAATTAATACTCAGTAGTGAAGAAAAAATACACAATATAATATTGTGGAATTATTACACTGATTATAATTTTATTAATTATTATCAATTACAAATTATTTAATTAAAAATGTTAAAATAATACCGAAAATAATTAAGATGAATATTATTTTTAAATTTAAGATAAAAGTTAAAATAATTTTATTAATATTGAATTTTATTTTATTATTTTTTTATACGTTATTTTTACCGCGATTGGTTTACTGCGCCGCCAGGGAATCAAAATATAGATCCGGCTGGTTTGAAACTTCCTGCGCTTTTGATATAAAAACATTATATGAAGGCCGTTTTAATATAGTGGATCCCGGTGATTCGAGCGGACGTCACGGTATTTTTAATATTTTATGGATTGACGCTTCGAAAAAAGATACCGATGGAGTGGAAATAGTATTAAAGGCGAAGGCGTTTGGATTCGAGGGAGATTCTTCGATAAAACGATATAATGGAATTGACGAGCTCGAAGCGGTTATACTTAACGAAGCTTATTTAAATAAAACCGGGCCGTGTTATGATTTAAAATTCGGTTCGTTTCATAACCGTATTTTCAGCGGCGGATATAAACCGTTATTTGATTTAACTGACCCTGTTTATAGTTTTGATATTATGAATGATAAAACCGATAAAAAAGCTAAGGGTGGTTTATATTATTCAAGGGCAGTCGATAAAAGCACGGCCGCTTTTGTAAATTATCAATTTAATGTAGATTACGCTAATTCTTTAAAAACGTTCGGCATTAACTATGGTGATTTTTGTGTGATGCGTACTTTCGACTTGCGTAAAGATTATTTTATAATCGATTATGACGGTCACGAAAAGGGCGCCGTAAATTATAAAGCTTCGTATAGAAAAAATATGTTCAATTATTTAAGCCCCGTAACTCAGTTTCGCGCTGGAGGAGATTTTAAAATAAAAACGAAATTCGGGCGAAGCAGATTTGAAATCGATGGTCTGGGCCTGGAATTTCTCGCGAACAATACGTCTAACGGTTATTATCATTTAAAAAGAAATGCTGTAGATCTTATATCGGGCAATGTAAATTTTTTCTATCAAAAATATATAGCTGCTTTAAAATTAGATTCTAAATTTTATGATCGTTTTAATTCGTCATTAAAATTAGAAGGTTATTTTTCTTTAAAACCTCAATTTGGATTAAAAGACGGATTAAACGAAGATATAAATTCTATGAGCGTATATAAAATATCTTCATTGTCGCACTATAAAAAAACGGCCGTGGAAGCGGCCGTATCTAAAATCGTCAATAACGACGGTTCTTTTCTTTTAAATGAAAAATTTAATTTCAGGTTGCGGGTTTTATACCCTTTTTAATTAACATTATTTTTTAATTTTTTTTAATTATTTTCGGGCGGTTCTATATTCATATCGATATCGAGCTTTTTCATGAGTACATAATTATAAAGCGTATTATAAAGAAGCATCGCGATAGTCATAGGACCTATGCCTCCGGGGACGGGAGTTATGAAGCCCGCTTTTCGTGAAACTGACTCAAAATCGCAATCACCGCATGTTTCAGAACTTCCATCGGCTTTTTGTATTTTATTGATTCCGACATCGATAACGACAGCGCCTTTTTTTACATAAGATGCGTCTATCATCCGGGCCCGGCCGATAGCTGCAAC
>CAYQWL010000215.1:0-6028 GCA_964421195.1 uncultured bacterium
CATTGATTTCATCTGAATATAAGTCTGAAATAAAACAAGAAATCGAGCGTTCAGGTTATGAAGTATCGAAGCTTGTCGATTATCTGGCCACGGAAGTTCGTGAAACTAAAATTGCGGCATTGAGCGCTTTTTATGGAGTAAAAAATGATGCGGCGCTTGAAGTGATAAAAAAAACTCTTGCGGAGGAAAATGATCCGGCGGTTATGGCTACCTGTATAAAAGCCATTGGCACGATTGGCAGTGCGGCCGAGATAGATTTTTTAGTAAATTACATTTCATATACGGATGATCGTGTAAAGGCGAATACTATTGAAGCTTTATGTTTTCTTGGCGCAAATTACGAAGTGTTCGCAAATATACTTCCGCTTATAGCGCATCGGAATGAAAGAGTTAAAATAACGGCTTTTCAATATTTTTCTCGCATCGATCACGATGTTATGTTAAGCGAAATAAATAATATTCTGAATTCTAATGATGATGATTTAAAAATATATGCAGTTAAACTTACTTTTTTTTATGATACAGTTTTATTTATAAATATTTATGAAAAATATTTTCCGTTGTTTAATAAAGAATTAAAAGCGGTTATTATAAAAAATTTAAAAGAAAAGGCGGATCCGGCCGCTCTGGAATTTGTTGAAAAATATGATGTAATAGATTTTTCGCCCGATTTTATAGATTCTTCGTTTTTAGATGAAAAAACCGGCCGTGATATTTTTGATATCGCAAATGGCATAAAAAAAGATGAGGAGTTTTTTTTCGATGAAGGCATGTCGGCGTTCGATGTTGGAAATTATGAACGTGCGATAGTGGAGTTTAATCGCAGTACGAGAGTGAATCCGCGATGCATTAAATCATGGAAGCAGATGGCTGTAGTGTATTCGCAGCTTGAAAATTTTGAAAAAGCTCTGTATGCTTTAAATAAGGCTATCGAGTTGAATCCAGGCGATAATGACGCCGTATATAATAAAGCTTTAATATTGCAGCAATTGGGCGATGACGAAGGCGCCCGTAAATGTTTTGATGCTACGAATAAAATAAGATTCAGCTCGGAGATATTCAGTGTAAATAAAAATGAGAAAATCGGCAGGCGTGAGATTGAAGATACGATAGATCGGCTTATAAACGAGACCGTTATGGACGGATCCAGCGCCGGCGGCGCGGCGAACGATGCGATAGACCGGTTGATCGATGAAATGGACGGAGGAGATTCGTCTGTAAATGATTCGTCTATAAATGCGGGCAAAGTATTTAAAATTATGGCTGATATTTCGCTTGAAGAAGCTTCAAAGTTAAAAACCGTAAGAGATAAGTCTGACGCCGCGCCGTCAGAAAGTGTTAAAAAAAATATAGAAATGCCTATTGATAAAAAGGCTTTGAACGAAGTTGCAGAAAGTCCGCCGATAGACGAGGACGCTTCTTTTTTTAACGAAAACGCCGTAAAAATGGCGGGACGTAAAAAGAAAAGGCCGTCAGTTGCCGCGCCTGATAATTTTTTGAGAAATGTTCTGGCGGGACTTTTGATTTTTGCCGTATTTGTTTTTATTTCCATGGGAGTTTATTATAATATGACCAATGAAGTATTAACGGCGGCTTCGCTGGTACGGCATTTTAAAAATAACGGCATTAACGGCGAGCTTGTTCATTTAGAAAAATATTCCCGTATGGATGATTCTATAATAGAGCGCGTTGATTATAAAGGCGCAGCTTTCAGTATAAGAATTTTAAAAGTGAAAACGCCCGCGAAAGCTGAAAAAATTCGTAAAAACAATGAAGAAGGCCGGCAATGGGATATAAATAAGAATTTTCTTGTCGCGATTGACCGTGGTGACAGTCAAAAAATAAAATTGATTTTCGCTAATTTTTAAGCAATTAAAATTTAGATCGGCTCTTAGAAATATATTGATTTAATTTAACATGAGGTGAAATTATGAGTATTCATATCGGTGCACAAAAAGGCGAAATTGCTGAAACCGTTTTGCTTGCCGGCGATCCGTTACGCGCGAAGTTCGTGGCTGAACAATTTTTGCAGGACGTTAGATGTTATAATAATGTAAGAGGGATGCTCGGCTTTACCGGAAAATACAAAGGGCGAAGGGTGAGCGTTCAGGGAAGCGGAATGGGAATACCTTCGATCGCGATTTACGTTAATGAATTGATAAGTTTTTATGGCGCGCGTATTTTAATAAGAATAGGATCATGCGGTTCGATGCAGCCGGATATTAAATTATATGATATAATTCTGGCGATGTGCGCTTCGAGCGATTCGAGCTATAATAAATTGATTTTTAACGGGGCGGATTATGCACCCGCCGCCGATTTTAATCTTCTTTTAAAGGCGCGTGAAGCGTCGGTTAAAATGGGGATCGATGTAAAAGTCGGAAATATATTATCGACAGACGTGTTTTATCAGGATAATCCTGATTCATGGAAATTATGGGCAAAATATGGGGTCCTGGCGGTGGAAATGGAAACGACGGCCCTTTATACGATTGCCGCGAAATTTGGAGTTCGCGCTCTCAGCGTGCTTACCGTAAGCGATAGCCTTATAACGCATGAAGCCACAACCAGCGAAGAGCGTGAGAAAAATTTCATGAAAATGGCCGGTATCGCACTTGAAATTGCCGAATAATTAATAACGTTGATTATATTTCTATTAATTGATAATTCATAGTTCCGAGCCCTATTTTTTCGCCATGTTTGAGCTGACATAGCGGATCGAGCGGCGCGGACGGTTCGTAATTAAATGAGTATCCGCGCATCGATGATGTTATATCGATAGTCGCTTTATCGAGTGCAACGGGGTCGCTCGATGCGGCGATGCCGATATCTTCGATTATACATTTTTCATTTTTAGCCATGCAGTCGCATTCTTTAGTTACGTGAATAAGATGATTGGCCAGAAGTAACCGGTTATGTTTTTGATGAGTTACTCCGAGGGCATGTTCCGCCATTTTTTCCTGTACGACGGCTGACGATTGTTTCCATGAAAATTTAATCGCGTCGAATTTGCATACGGAAAGGCATTCGCCGCATCCGATACATTTTTCGGAATTTATTTTATATGATTTTTCAAAAGGGGATATTGCCTGAGCAGGGCAGAATGATGAACATCGTCCGCAGGACGTACATTTTTTTGCCGTAATAGACGGAAGTACGTTTGAATGCTGGCTGAGCTTTCCTCCGCGCGCGGTAAGCCCCATTCCCATATTTTTAATAGCGGCTCCCATACCGGTTATAATATGACCCGTAACATGACTGAGGCAAATTAAATAATCGTAATGAAGAACGTCGGACGCTATGAAGACTTCTTTGTAATGCTTTCCATCGATAGGCACCGGCGATTGATTGCTTCCGAGCAGACCGTCGGCCATGATAATCGGTACTCCGGTTTTTTCGAAGGTGAAACCGTGCCGGTAGGCGATGTTAATATGATCGTATGCGTTGGAGCGTTCACCCACGTAAAGCGTGGAGGTTTCTACAAGGAAAGGCCTGGCTTTTCGAGATTTTATATTATCGGCAAGCCGCTTTACGGTCTCCGGTTTTATATGACCGGTATTGCCTTTTTCGCCAAAATGAAGTTTGATTGCGACGAAATCGTTTTCTTTGATTTTGTCGAATGCTTTTATTTTCATAAGGAGTTCAAGGTTTATATGCGCTATTTGTTCAGCCGAAGTCCCTTTTTCGACACGTTTAAAAAATACTTCGGCTTTTTTCGTTTCGTTATTATTATGTTTCATTATATTCCTCACATTTTATAGAACGATTTTGATCGTTAGTTTATTTTTTTCTTCATGGTATTATATAACTAAATTATATTAAATTTCAACCGATATTTTTAATAATTGATATTAAATTGACTTAGTTAACATTTTAAGTATTATGACAGATATATTGTAATTATATCTTTAATATTTTAATAAAAATGATTTACGGGGTGTTTTATGAATCGAAGCAAATATCATTCTCATTTATTCGAAGGACTATTTAAAGAATCACGAAACCCGGTTAAAAATACTTTCGAAATAATGCAGGAAGTAATGAAAACTAAAACCGGCATTTTTGGAGATAACATGCTTATATCAGAGGTAAATCCCGTTTAAAAAAATATGTGTTGCGGGTATAAAAGTTTTTTATTTTAATTTAATGATAATATTTAAAAGTTTATAAAAAATAAACCGGCTAATGAAATTAATTTCATTAGCCGGTTTATTTTTTATATTTACTTTTTATTATCGACTGAAAGTTGTTACTTTTTATTTGACTTTTTAAATATTTTATAGTAATATAAAAACATAAAATAATGATGATGGAGGGGATTATTATCAGTACAAAACTATTTGCGGCGATAAACAAACAGATAGGTTTAGAGCTTTATTCAAGTTATATTTATAAATCCATGGCTATTTATTGTAAACTTAATAATTTTAAGGGGATGGCCAGCTGGCTTAAACTTCAGGCTGAAGAAGAAGCGGAGCATGCTGAAAAGCTTATTGAGCATTTGATAGATAGAGGTTACGTGGTTACCCTTCCTTCGATCGATGAACCGCCCTCAAAATTTAAATCTGTAGTAGATGTTTTTGAAAAAACTTATGAACACGAAAAACATGTTACGGCAAGCATTCATAAATTGTATAAAATGGCTTTAGCCGAAGAAGATTATCCGGCTCAGATTATGTTGCAATGGTTTGTCACCGAGCAGGTCGAAGAAGAAGCAAATGCGAGTGAAATACTCGAAAGATTAAAAATGGCGAATGGCAGCATGGGCCCCGTTATGATGCTCGATCATAATCTCGGCCTGCGTAAAAAAGATTGATAATGTTAATAAATTTTTGTCGAATAAAATGAACGGTTGAAATTTTAAAAAATCAGGGAGGTTTATTTATGAGTAAATGGAGATGTACCGTATGTGATTATATTTATGATCCCGCCGCGGGTGATCCTGATGGTGGAATCGCTCCTGGAACGGCTTTTGAATCTATTCCGGACGATTGGGTATGCCCGGCGTGCGGAGTAGGAAAAGACAGTTTTGAAAAAATATAGTCCTTATTTCAGTAATATTAGATGGATGTGCGGCGATATTTTATGTCGTAAATAATAAAATATCGATTTGACCGGTATAAAAACGGCCGACATAATTGCCGGCCGTTTTTTGTTTTTGTTATAGTTAATAACTTAATATGAATAATTTAGATGAATAGCCTGGATGAATGATTTAGTAATTTGCGTTATGGTAATATCTTTATTATCGGCATACTGTTTATTTTTCAGCCCTGTTCACTTATTGTTTATCGTTTTGTATTTTATTAAATAATTTGAAAAAAAAAATAAAAAAACTTGCATTTTTAATTTTTTTATTGTAGAATGAAGTTAAATAAGTTTAACCAATCCGTTGTTTTTATTTATTGAATAAAGATTTTTACCTGACTGCACTTGAATATAACTAATTTAATTATTAAAGTCAAGAAGGCCTCCAGCTCTTTTAATTAATTTTAGATTTAGTAATAAATAAAAACATTATAACGGCCGGTGGTAAATTTTTAATGTGAGAGTGTGATTATGTTCAGTTTTAACAAAACTATCAAAAAGTTAAAAAAGTACAGCGGTGAAAAAACGGATGCAGGTGTAGCGAGAGCGCTTAAAGTTACTCCTCAGGCTTTGTCGGGTTTCAAAAAAAATGATAAGTTTCCTCCCGAACTTTTAATCAGATATTGCGTAAAAAACGGTTTATCTACCGATTGGATTTTCGATATCGAAAGGCCTGACGGTTACAGGGCTACTGATTTTTCATTAAAATTAGATGATAGCCTTAATAATTTGAAAAAAGCCGTTCTCAGTAAAAACGGCAAGAAGCTTACCGAAGAAAAACTCGCATTAATTTTAAAATATTTAAAAAGCAAACCAGAGCATAAAGATGCTTATGTAATCATGATTAAGCTTCTCGGATTTTTAGATTTTATTACTTTACAGTAAGTTATTATATTTTCGATTAACGATATCCTTATTAATATCGTAAAGTTCGGTAATT
>CAYQWL010000216.1:0-5999 GCA_964421195.1 uncultured bacterium
AGGCCGCCTGTAAGAGAAAATAAAATTTTACCGCAGTCAAAAGCGATAAATCCAAGATTTAAGCGGCCGTGCTCGCCGCCCGGCATATAAAATTTAATTTCGAGAAAATCATCGAGTTCGAAAGACGTTTTTTCGTTAAAAGAAAGGCCTGAACTTTTTAAAATCTGCGCGGCGATACCGAAAAGATGGGTTTTATTATCGTTAGTTTCAGAAGTAAAAATATCGATTTCATATTTTATTTCAAGATCGGAATATACCTTTTTAAAAGCCTGCATAATATTCGAAAGAAACAGAGGAAGTTCGAGATTGGATATCGCCGCAAAAGCCATATCGCAAAAATTTTTTTCGAACAGCGCTTCGCGGGTAATAGAAATATTTTTCTGTACGTTTTGAATATCAATAACATAAAAATGGGCCGGCGCGCCGGATAATTTTGAAGACATAG
Organism: uncultured bacterium; assembly: GCA_964421195.1. Taxonomy (GTDB): domain Bacteria; phylum Muiribacteriota; class UBA9980; order UBA9980; family UBA9980; genus UBA9980. The sequence continues at coordinate 446 of CAYQWL010000216.1, forward strand.
AAGGAATTATAAAATTATCATATAAATCAAAATTATCTAAAAAAATTATCTTAAAAAAATCAAGATTACGATAAATGCCGTCAATATAACGGGAAAGCATTTCAAAAGCCCTGCCGCCAGAAGACGTAAAATATACTTCTCCCGAAGCGAGCGACGATATTAAACCGATGTCAATGCTGTTTAATAATGCTGACATTTAACTACCCTGCCGGTTATTTCGTTATTTTTATTTTATTATATATTCTAAATACATAACGTAAAATATCATATATTTTAATTAAATTATTGTAACATATAACGGCCGGATATTCAAGCAATATTTAACTATTTTTTTTATTATTCAACTTAATCGAGCATATACGTTTTTATCATACATTTTTAAAAAATCAATAAACTCGAAGGTAGCTTAAAACACGAGAAAAAAAAGACTTTCGAGCGCCATAGTTCACTTCGGCCGCCAATCCGGTTTTTAATTCGAGCCCGCCGCCGCATGAATCGCAGAATATTTTATTGTTAGCGTAAATAGAAGCGCAGCGAGGACAACGTTTATAAGTTTTTTCGAGCGTCGTACTCTGGACGGCATATAATTTTTTAACGTCGTTCTCGATAAACTCACCGCATAAATTACATATTTTCGCGCATTCAGAGTTAACGGTATGACAGTGAGAACAAATTTTTCCGGAAAGTAATTCTTCGTTACAGGTAACGCAATATTTAAATTCGCCTTTATAATTTACTTTACATTCGGGACAATACATTACTAAACACCTTTCCTTTCCGTTAAAAATTTTATAACCTGCGCGGCGACCGTTCTTACAAGCTCATTTTCATCTTTCAAGCAGGGTTCGAGAAGTTCGATCGAACGCTTTCGTCTAACGCGGCCAAGCGCTTTTATAGCCGAAAGCCGGACAAGTTCGGAACGATGATTTAACATTTCGGCTATCTTTTCAATCGGAGCGTCTTCACCGGTTTCGGCGAGCGCAAGGCAGGCCGCGGAAGCCACAAAAGCCATTGGATCTTTTAAAAGTCCTATCAAAGCGGTTTTAGCCTTTTCGCCGTTATGACGACCTATCCCTCGCGCGGCCACAGCCCTTACCGCGGGTTCAGAATCAGTAAGCATGGTTATAAGATCGTCGAGCGCGGTTTCGCTTTTTACCCCGCCAAGGATACCCGCCGCATAACTTCTAACATAAATATCACCGTCGTTAAGCGCCTTGTAAAGAACGCCGTCGAATTCGCCATCGAATTCACCCGTAGAATTTAATTTATCCACGGCCTGAAGTACGGCCTGCCGGACCTGCGAATCGGGATCGTCAAAACTCGCTATAAGCGGAACGATTACGGCCCGGCTTTTAATCTCGCCAAGAGCGGCTACCACATAACTTTTTGCCACGCCGCCAAGCGAAGGTAAAATTTTTAAAATATAAGGCAGAATATCGGCGCCGATAGATATGACCGCGTTAGTAAGATACATGCTTTCGAACTCATCGGCCTGTTTAAAAGAAAGGCAGAGTAATTCAAAGGCATGCGGGCCGCATTCTTTTATTTTAAGAACGGCCGAATCGAATTTATCCACTTCTTTCGCCTTAATTATTTCGATACATTCCTCGATAATGATTTCAAGATCGATATCCATATTACCTCCGCGATCGCCGCGCGATATTCACGGCATATAAATAAAATACTAAAATTTTAAAATTTCTTGATTCAAAGCCCAAAACTTATTTTTTTTATTTTTAATCAGGGTTAAAACCGTAATTAAAAACGACCGCATATATGCCGGAATCAAACGTTATTTTATAAAAGCCAGCGCGGCCATACGGCCGGTATCGCCGCAATCCCGACGGTAAGAATAAAATAAATCCTTCGCGCAGAACGTACATATTTCATGAGAAAAAATATTTTCTTTTTTTATGCCGGCATTTTCAAGCAGCGCGCGATTAACGCCCTTCAAATCGATATAAAACCGGCCGTCCGGAATTTCAGGCGGTTTTATAAATTTATCAACGTTTATCTTCGAAAGTTTCATATAAAATTCGTCGGCGACTTCGGGTCCCGTTTCAAAACAACATTGACCGATCGAAGGGCCTATTACGGCTAAAATCGAATCGGGCGCCGAACCGAAAACACCTGCCATAAATTCAACCGAGCCGGATGCTATATCCGCCACGGTACCGCGCCAGCCGGCATGAGAAAGCCCGGCAACCCCGTTATACGGATCATAAAAAAATAAAGGCGTACAATCGGCAAAAAACATCGACAAAACTACATTTTTAGCGCTGGTAAAGATCCCGTCGCACTCGCCGGCGTCTTCAGAAGCGCCCGTCACTTTTTTTAAAACGGCGCCATGAACCTGATCGGAAGACGCCATATCTTTTATGGTAAGGCCGAAATCTTTTAATACCGATGAACGATTGGCATAAATATTATCTTTAATGTCGCCAGTGGAATATCCCATATTAAGAGCCGAATAAATTCCTTCCGATACGCCGCCGCGCCTGGTAGTAAAAATCATCGAAACAGGAAGCCTATCTGAAAAAACATTATCAGAAACGAAACCGGGTTCGAATTCATATTTAAAATATTTTTGCGTTTCTATCGTTTTTAATTTATACACTATATTAACAGCCCCATTCACATAAATTTTTCTTACTTTCAGTTTAAAAATTTCTATAATAAGCGGCTTTAATGACGTTAGTAAATTCGCCGGAAGTTCCGAGCTTGCTTTCGTCCCATAAATTTATATATTTTAGCATTACCTTCAGATTATTACTTACTCTTCTCTGCCATTCAAAACTCGATTCGGATATGCGGCCGGCCGGCAAATCGACGTCTTCGTCTTTAATCGCGAACTTACCGATAAGATAAATTTTAGGTTTATACGCGTAACGAAACGAAGACGCGAAAGATGAATTTAAAGTGCTTTCAGGAGTATGCTCGTCGCTATATGTAAACATAATTCTGGATTTTGTATTTGGATAAAGAAGAAAACGATGTTTCGATATTTTTCTGGTCCCATAATGTTCGTCCGGATCATTTCTTTGAAGATCGCTTACGTTATATGAAGTGGCGAAAGAAGCGCGGCCGGATATGTTATAATTCAGCCTCAAAAAAGTAGAAAATTGTCCGTCGAATGAATAAGGCGCAACGATAAAAGGCTCGCGATAATTTTCTTTAACCGATAATATCCTTGTAGTAAGGCTCAAATCGCGAAATCCGCTCATAACTTCAGCGAATATAGATTCCGCGCCGTTAAATACGTTTTGCACCTCGCCGTAAACCGAAGTGTTATCGAGTTTACCCATGCCGTAAAAATGCACCATATCGATATTATGATTATAATCATTATCCCATATTTTTTCGACGCGCCCGCCGACGAGAGTATCATCGTTTAAATTAAAATTCAGGGCGCTTCCAATGCGCTGCTCGTTTCTATCAGCGAGTTTTGAACCGATGACCGACCAGTTGAAATTACCGAAATATTTTTTAATACGCACGCCTGAATTATTACGGCGATGAAGACTGATAAGCGGATGACGCCCTTCGGCGAGCATCACATCGCCAAGAGTAAGCGTCATTGAAAGCAGCTTTTCAGGTTCCGCTTTCGCGCCGGAACTATCGCCCGAAGCCGGAACATCTCCGGTTGCATCACGCGCTTTTCCTTCTTTTAAACCGGCCGCGCTATCATACGAAGGCAAATTTAATTTAACCGCCTTTACGAGAAGATCTTCAGCAGAATCGGCCGCGGCGCCGCTTCCGTCAGCAACGGAAACATCCATATTATTTATATTATCCGGCGCATTTTGTCCATCTTCGGCGTAACCGGCGTCTTTTTTTTTAGCGGGTTTCTTCACGAGAAGATAATGTTTATAACTATCGAGGTCGGTTTCGAAAAGCCCGTTTATTTTTTTACGTTTTTTACGGCCGACCATCACTTTTTGAGAAAAATAACCGTCTAAATATTCTATATTTTTACGCCGCAATTCTTCGTCGGTTTCAGGTTTTGAAACGGTAATTTTTTTAGAAGGCGACGATTCGATAACATATCCTTTTTTTATATATGAATCAGTATAATAATGATAATTAAGAAATTTTTCACGCGCGTATAAATGATTTTCGCCTTCCGTCTGTCCGAACGCAAGTCTTAAATCAACGGTATCTCCGAAATTAACGTTATAACGCGAATAACTTGAAAGCGATTTTTTATTATCGATGTCATAAAAATAATCGGAAAAGCCGTTGCCGTTAAAATGATCGATGCGCGAGCTTTTAAGCGAACCGATCTCGACGGTTTCAAAAACATCCAGAAATGCGTCCTGTGGAATAAAATCAAGAAGATCTTCCTCTTTAGTGAAAGGCCCTTTTTCATTTCTAAATTTAACGGCTCGTTCGGCGGCGAGCATGTCGATTTCATATATATCCATGAAATCAAACTCATCAGCCGCGTTCAAATCCAGCCGGCGTTCTTCGGTGAACGGCTGCGCGGTTATAAAGCCGCTCGAAGCGGCATACGCGTCAAAAACCGCGGCGGTGAATATTATAAAAACCGCGGAAAAAACGCAATATAATAAAGTTTTAATGTTGCTTCGTTTAAATGCCGTGTATATCATTCTGCGTCCCGCGCGCGCCCGTCAAACCGCGCGCGCGCTATAAATTTCGACTTATACTGTAATTATAATAGTTACAATCAAACGTTAATATAGTTAATAGCGTTAACTTTGTTATTTAATAACGATTTTATCTAAATAAAGGTTATAATTCGACGATGACGCATTTTTGTTAAGGCAGGTAAAGCGAAACGCCACATCGGAACCATTTCCAAGTATATTCGACACCCTTAAATTAGTCGTAAACGGGGCGAGTTCCATGGTGCCGGATGTAAAAAAGTCATAATTGCCGCGATTTTCACTCATTATATCCAGGCGGTAGGTGCCGGAATCGCCGGTACGCAGCGCCCATATATCTACGTTATAAACGCCGTCGGGAAAAAACTGTTTTATTTCAAACCAGTCGCCTACCGCCGTAGCATCCTGATTTGGATAAGGACTGCCGGTAATAGCTTCGCCGTTTTCATCATCGACCGGGCCAAAAAACAGAAATGAATTGCCGTCGAACGGAAATTGAAGAGTTCTCACTTCGAGTTTCCATGGAGCGTTTATAGCGGTAGTGCCTTTTATTACATCCAGAATATGACGTTCAGCTTCCATGGTACGATAAGCTACGTCGCCTGAAACCGTAACGTAATTAGTCAAAGAACCTTCACGGCCGGTCGAATTAACGGCCGATACTTTATAATAATAAGTTTTGCCGACGGTTAGCGAATTAGTGAATTCATAAGCGAGCGGCTGGCCGACCTGAACACGCGGCCGGGCGCGGCGTCCGGAGCCGACCGGACGGGCTGCGCCGACCAGGCCCGCCACTCCGCCGAGGACTCGAGGAACTCGCCGAGGCGTACCAGGCGGTCCAGGCAGTCGCGGTCGATGGCATGCTCGAGACGACACGCCGCCGCATCAGCCGCCTTCGCGCCCATGCCCAGAGTGTCAACCAGGAACCG
>CAYQWL010000217.1:0-5965 GCA_964421195.1 uncultured bacterium
GTACATAAAATAACGGCCGCCATTATTTACTAAAAAAATTTTTAAATTTATCAAATACAACACCGCGCGTTATTTTAAGTATCGCCTCGGTATCCATGTCGTATATTATAAGAGGGTTATAAATATCGCCGATAATATGACCATAAATTTTCAAACCATTTTTCATCGAGCTAAAATCCGCTTTCAAAGTATTATTTTTTAAAACTTCAGGCGGTATGGACAGAGTAAATCCGCCTTTAACCGAATCATCCGCCGCCGCATTCGCCGATGCGGCAAACAAATAATTGCTCGCATTTATATCGAGCTTTTCTATAATTATTTCACGATTTCGCATCACGAGCGCCACGCTTATAGTGCCCGCGCGCGAAAAAAGATCGGGCGTCAATCCGAGTGATGAAACAAAATCTCCCGCGCCCGCATCGGTGAAAAGGCGATTTTCCACGGTGTTATATTCAAGCAATCGCGCTTCGGTACATATAATTTCAGACTGCAAAAATCCGCCGCGCCAATCATCGATACGCCCTTCATATTTAAGAGACGCTTCGACATTTTTACTCATAACTAAAAACTTTGAAACGGGAAACGCCCTGAAAATGTCTTCAGTATTTAAACCGCATATTTTTAACTCGACTGAAATTTCACCTTTAGAAAATAAATACGATAACTTTATTATATTAAAATCACATGTTCCGGAGCTGATTCGCGCGCAATTAACAAGAGCTTTATTTTCAACGGCATTATATAAGACTTCCGCCAGAAACGATACCGGAAAATATCGAAGCGCCGGGCCGTCAGATATTTCTGAAATAATAACGCTTAAATCATTTCCGCTTAAAACGGCGCTTAGCTCATTAAAACCAAATTTAAATCCGGCTTTTCCTTTAATCGAAATACGATTTTCCGGAGACGTTTTTACATAACGCGAAGAAAAATCGAGAATAGTATCAAAAAATATTTCAAGCGAAGATAAGGCATAATTATGTGAAAAAGCCAATTTATTCGATATAACTCCGATTTCGGCGGTTATGCCGCCGAACGCCAGACGGTTAGCGTATGAATTAATCGATGCCGGAATTTTAGAACGCGTTATATAGTGCGTTATATTAGAAAGCGGATACATTAAAAACGAAACTCTATTCGCGGAAAATAAAAACGGCGCCGGACTGGTTTCAATATTTGAAGACCTACAATTAACGCCTGAAATTTCTATTTCAGATAAAAGATCTCCTTGCAGATCATTATAAGATACCTTATAATTTTTATTCGAATTAAAAGCGCGTATTAAATAAGCATCGAGATTATTTTTATAATTTTCACTTTTTAATCTCAAAAAAAACAATGAAACGAATATAAAAATAAAAATACAAAAAACATATAAAAAAATTAAAATTTTCTTAGAAAGCTGAAGGCCGGCGGCCGCATTGCTCATTTAACGCTTCCCCTATCGCCGGCGCAATCCGTTTTTATTATTTTAAGGCTTATATCCATTGGACGCGCGGAATGCGTTATAGCGCCGGAAGAGATTAAATCCACTCCGCAGGCGGCTACAGCGGCCGCGCCGCTTTCATCGATACCGCCCGATGCTTCACAAAGCGCGCGGCCGTTAATAAATTTTACAGCTTCTTTCATTTCATCTATTTTCATATTATCGAGCATAATGACATCCGCGCCCGCTTCAATCGCTTCCGCGGCTTCTTTTATATTTTTAACTTCCACTTCTATTTTCATTAAATGATGCGCCTTTTCTTTCGCGCGCGCGACAGCCGCTTTAATAGAACCCGCGGCGGTTATGTGATTATCTTTAATGAGCACGCCGTCGAATAATCCGAAACGATGATTATAAGCGCCTCCTGCCGCTACGGCCATTTTTTCAAATATACGAAAATTGGGAGTAGTTTTTCTGGTATCGACTATCTTCGCCCGGCTTCCGGCAATGGCCGCATTCATTTTACGGGCCGAAGTGGCAATTCCGCTCATACGTTGAATGATATTTAAAAAAGTACGTTCCGCCGTAAGTATTAAACGCGTGGGACCGATTATTTTTAAAACGGTTTCTCCTTTTTTCACCGGCACGCCGTCTTCACATTTATATAAAACGGTTATACCGCGGCATCCTTTAGCGCGAGCAAGAATGTCGAAAGTCAAAAGAGCGCAATCCATACCGGCTAAAACGCCGTCTGATTTAAAAAGCGCGGCCGCTTCAGAAACGCTGCTTTCATCTATGATTGAATCCGTGGTAATATCGCCGCTAACCGAAAGATCCTCATCGAGCGCCATTTCTATATATTTTATTATCGTATTTTCATTTTTCATTTTCTTAAATCCTTAAATCCTGATTTTTTAACTTATAATTTTTACTAACGGGCTCATAAGCTTAAGCCGGCTGAAAAGCGGGGTTAAAATATCTTAATTTACCGCCTGTTATCGTAGCCGTCACGCTAATATTTTTTATTTCAGAAGCCGGCGTGTTAAAAATATCTTTATCCAGCAGAGTAAAATCGGCAAATTTATTTATCGAAAGGCTTCCGCGCTCTCGTTCACAAAAATTCGCGTATGCGCCATTTTTCGTAAATATAGACACCGCGTCATATATGCCGGCACGTTCTTTTTCATTGGGCAAATTTACAAGCGCGCCGATACCCGCTATCGGTGAAAACGGCGTAACATCAGAATCCGAACCGCCGGCGATAATGCCGCCAGCCTGAATTATAGTTTTAAATCTATTAGTTTTAAACGCCCGTTCGCTGCCGAGTCTTGCGGCATACATTCCATTCGCGCCGCCCCATAAAGTTTCAAAAACCGGCTGCATCGAAAGCACAATTGCCATATCCGCCGCCCGCTTTATATCGGAATCGGAAGCATATTCGAAATGTTCGATACGATGACGTAAACAATTTTTAACCCGACCGCCGAATTTTTTAAAATTAAATTCATAAGAATTTAAAAGCGCATTAATAGCTCGATCGCCTATCGCGTGAAATGCCGCCTGCAAATTATTAAACTGCGCGCTTTCTATAAACGGCGTAAGAAATTTTTCATCGAGATACAACGCGCCGAAATTATCGGTGGAACCCGCATAAGCCTCGCTCATCGCCGCGGTTTGCGAACCGAAAGAGCCGTCAACTAAAAGGCAGCCGCCCGTACGGGGCAATCCAAGAACCGATGCGCGCGTAAAATCCCCCGATTGATCGAATAAAATAATATTTAATTTGTTGATACCTTCTCTTATAACTTTATCGATGAAAAAAACATCGTTTACGCCTGATATAGCTCCGCCTTCGAGCGCGCAAACAGATGTAATGCCCGCTTCGAGCGCGGCTTTTTCAGAAGCCTCATAAGCCCGGCGCCTGACATTAAAATCAAAATTATCTATCATCATGCCTTTTATTCTATAATTGGGTTCGCGCCTTAATATCCCGGTTTTTTTTACGTTTTCATCGACGGCGTAAAAAAAATCAGGATAAAGTTTCATAAATGCGCCATTACACACGGAACTGTGATGATCGATACGGCTTATAAAAATAGGAATATCTTTTGAAACGGCTTCAAGATCAGCTTTAACAGGCATATTTCCGCCTGAAAAATTAGACTCGTCAAAACCATGCCCCACTATAATTCCACCGAAAGCGGAAGCGGGTGAAAAAGCATTTTTATTACCGCTCTTAAAACATTTTTCAATTTCATCGAATAATTTTTGCTGAACATCGCTTACACTATGGCAATTTTCAAAACGCACCGCCATTGAATTGTAACCGGTCTGCATAAAATGAGCGTGCGAATCAAAAAAACCGGGCAGGCAATAATACGATGAAAAATCAAACAATTCATAATCATCACCGTGCCGAAGTTTTATTTCATCGCCTTCACGCCGGGATAAAGTTTTTTTCACAACGCCGTCCGCGCCGGCTATAACCGCTTCATAATAATGGCCGGGCGCTTCAAGAGAATAAGCTTTTTTAAAAAAAAACAATTTATCTTTCATATAAAGCCTTCATTCAAATAACTTCATTTTCTTGAAAAATTCATATAATATGAATCCGGTAAGAACAAGAACCGGAAAATAGCTCATTAAAAGTTTCGAATAAAAAAACGCAATAGACAGATCACGATGAATAAAAAAAACATATATATAAGATATCGCTATAAATAAATATAAAACAGCTTTAACGTAATCAAAACTTTCCGGTTTTAATGCGCGGCCTTCAATCGAAGAAAACGGATCTACGGTATTTTTTAAATTACCGGCAGCCGCACAATCCAGAGGCTGCTCTCCGTTCTCCCGCGGCTTTATTTCAACCGCCGCCGCGGAAGCAGCGCCTTCGGAGACGCCGGCAGGCATATTATTTTTTTCAGATTTCTGTAACGCTGTTTTCATTTTTTTTTCAGAGAGCGGCCCCGCGTTTTTCATTAAAACCGCGCCGGCAGATTCGACGGACGGCTTCACCTGAAAAGGTTTTTCAACATCAGACACGCTTTTTAATAATTTATTATCGTTCGATGGCCGGATTTGTAACGCATCAGCAGCCGGGCCGTCGATTTTAATTTCAGCTATAGCTCTTTTTTCAACCGCCGGCCGCGCCGCGGCCGAGCTTTTTCCCGGCGCGTTTTCCACGGCGGACGAAGAAGTTTTTATCTTTTTCGCAACATTATCGGCATTCAAGCCTTCATATATAAGCTTTATTTCATCAATTTTCATAGACTTTGGATATTTGCCTATATAACTTAAACAATAACCTCGAACTATATTACGAATTTCATCGCTCATTTTTTCTTTATTATTAAAATAATAATTTATATTCAAAGTTATAAGCTTATAAAGAGCTTCTTCTTTAAGTTTTTTAACAGGTACGCTTTTATATATTTTTTCATAAACCGATATAGCATCGGAAAGGCAGTTCGCCATTTCTAAAAGCGCGGCAAATCTTCCTATTAAATGATATAATTTTATCAATGCTTCGTTATTTTCATTAAAACTTTTCTCATCTAAAGCTTTATAAATATTATGAGCATTTATAGAATCTTTAAGTTGAATATAACATTCAAGTTTATATAAATTTATAATATTTTTCCGGGTGGTTTTATTAAAAATACTTTCATATTCATTCAAATAAACTAACGCTTCTTTAAATTTCGAACGGCCTATATAATAATTAACGAATTCGAGTTTGATCTCTTCTTCATAAATTGCTTCAGAATAAGTTTCTGATAATTTTTCGTAAAAAGAAAGAGAAGTCACGCCCCGTTCATATCTAAATACTATATAAGCGAACCTGATAATAGTATAAAAAGAACGCGGCTGATACGAATAAGTTTTTAAAATATATAACAGCATCTGCACGATTTTTTCAACGATCGGTATAAAATCTTCATTATTACGTTCAAGCGATTGATATTCCATTTTATATATTTCAAGCAAATCACAGATAGCAAGATATTCATATTTAGAATCCGGAAATTTATTAATTACGGATTCAATTATGCTAAAAACTATATCGTAACGTGATAATGCCATATAATAACGAGCCATAGCCAGATATGAAAAACCAAACTCCATTTCGAGCCGGCTTTTAATAAATTCAAGATATATCTCCGCAAATTTACCGTCGGTTATATCGAGCGATACGTTTTCAAAGCAATATTCAAAATAACGATTGATTTTAGTTAAAAGATTTTTTTGCCTGTACTGTGAGTAAGTCCATTCTTTATCTCCCGTTATAATTTCTATATCGCCGATAAGCCTGATACACTCTTCTTCGGCGGGGGCAAGAGTTTTAATTTTAGCAAGCGAACTTAAAACACGGTCAAAATCAGAAATAGCAGCGGCGCACTGACATACTATAATATGCGTCAACGCTTTTTTATAAACTCCATTAGCCGAATTAAGGGCATAGTTCAATAAATTTTCCGATGGATTATGCGATAATTTCATAGTGTGATAATTATATCATAAAAATAAAAAATTGAC
>CAYQWL010000218.1:0-5868 GCA_964421195.1 uncultured bacterium
ATACACACTACGCAATAACGAAAAGCATACTATCATTATAATTTTTCCGATATATAAAGGGATTATATTCTCATCAGATCACCTTTTATTTATTTATTAAACGGATAACTTTTAAATTATTTAAAATAACTTAACTATTTTTACCATTTTGATATCATTATAACAAATGCAACTTACTTTGTCAATATTAAATCAGTTAATATTTCCGCCTATTTATTGATTTTATCGCCCTGGCCGCAAACTCCAGAATAAGGAAATTTTGATATTTTAACAACGTCCATATTAACTAAATTACAAAAGTCATGTAAATATTCATGTATTTGATGCGGATTAGAATATTCCGCCACACCTACCAAACCGCACGGCTTATTTTTCAATGGAGATTCTATCTTACAATTTCCACCCGTTTCATAATAAAAAAATATCGCAATAATTTTTTCAATCAACATATAAAATTTGCTCGGAAGGAATATTAATAAATGCGCCTACCGCAGTAAGAGCCGCAAATAATGTCGTAAATACAAGTTTTTTAGTTTCGATTTTACGCACAATTAAAGCCCCGTATTATATTTTATAATAGTAAGCCCATCATATGCTATTGAAATATTCAATCCTGACTTATTAAGCTTTTCAGATTCTATTTCATGCATAATTTCATGATCTATATGCGTAAAATAAGTTTTAGCCGGTTTTAAAAATTTTACAATTTCAACAGATTCATCTATGTTCATATGAGTACTATGCGGCCTGTAACGAAGAGCGTCAATTATTAAAATATCAAGACCTGATAATAATTTAAAGCTTTTTTCAGGTATTTTTTTAACGTCGGGTATATACGCTATATTCATAAAACGGTAACCGTAAGTTTGAACATTGCCATGTTCGACGGGCAATGGAATAAAATCAATTCCCGCAGCATTAAAAATTTTTTCGACGGAATTAAGATTGATACGCGGAGTACCGCCTCCTTCCGGCATTTTATCTAAAAAAATATATGGAAATCTTTTTTTTACATCTTCGCAAAATTCCGGCGGTCCGTAACATTCGACGGGCGCAGAAATTCTGTTTTGATAAGCTCTTATATCGTCGATTCCATGAAGATGATCAGCATGCGCATGAGTAAATAAAATGAAATCTATGGATTTTATTTTATATTTAAGCGCCTGTGCGCGAAAATCAGCGGAAGTGTCAATAAGAACATTGCGTCCTGCGCGCTCTATAAATATGGAGCAGCGCAGGCGCTTATTAAAACGGCTTTTTGATTTACATACGGCGCATTTACAATTTATTTTAGGTACGCCATGTGAAGTGCCGGTGCCAAGAAATGTAATTTTAGTTACCATTATAAAATAAACGCCTTTGTTAATTAAAAATATTAAAAAGGCATATCGGTATTTTTATTATTTTTATCCGCCGTACTAAGAAGCGTTAAACCGCTGCCTATTATTTTAGTATAAACAGCCGCGGGCCGGCCAGCCTCTTTAGATTCTACTTTATTATAATCGATCCTGCCTTCAATAAAAACACGGCTGCCTTTTTTTACGTATTGATTGGCAATATCAGCTACATTACCAAAAAATTTTACTTTATGCCAGAGTGTATTCTCTTCATAACCACCACGGCCGTTTTTAAAAAACTCATTCGTAGCCACGCTGAAAGAAGAAGCTGATTTACCATTTTTAGTAACCGAAATTTCAGGATCACAACCGGCATTGCCAAGAATAAATACTTTATTAACGCTCTTACTCATAGTTACCTCCACTTTATATATTTTGTAAAGGTATTTAAAACAAATTCCATGCCAATTTTCAAATTTAACATACAAATGTAAAACCGTTAATAAATAAGATAAATAACATATTATATCATTTTTCTATTCTCAATATAAGACAAAATTAATCTCAAAAAAAGACATAATTCCATATTATATTATAAATATGGGTTCGTTCAAAAAAGAGCAATTTTTTTAATAACTATATATTTTTAATATTTTTCAAGGTTAATTCTGACTGTTTTCTTAGTTTTTATATTATGCTCATATATCGTATGTTAATACTTTACACACTATGCTTATAGTCATTCAATTGAAATGCCGCGTTAATTATATTTATTTTATCCGCCGTATCTGGAAGCGTAAATGTTTGAAGCAACTCTATACCATAATCGTCGCAGGCGGCTTTAAAATAAGCGCCTTTATAACCAGCCGGCATTAATAAAGCTGAATATTCAGGGAATAAATTACAACAACCGTCACCATAAGTTATATAAACGTCTTTTCCTGTATTCATAAATACCGAAAACACCGGAAGATTGTAAGAATAATCAAAACCTTTTCCCGGCGGAACGTTATGTATTAAAACATCGAAATATTTATTGGAGTTTATATGCCGGGTAACGCAGTCTTTATAAAAAAACGCGCCGTGATTTTTTTCAAGTCCGGCTGGATTTATACAGTTATAATCCACGCATTTTATAGCTTTTTCTATATGTAATTCACGTTGTTTACCGTTTCGTTCGACACGCGCATAATCATAAACACGATAAGTTATATCGCAATTTTGTTGAATTTCAGCCACCAGAACGCCGCTTCCAATCGCATGAACCGTACCCGGATTAATAACGAACGCATCATTTTTAGATACCTTAATGCGGTTCAAAACACTTTCGAGAGTATTATTTTTAATATGCCGTCTTAACTCGTTTTCATCGAGTGAACGGTTAAAACCGAGTATTATTTCAGAGTCTTCACGGACATCGAGAACATACCACATTTCAGTTTTACCGCAGTAATAATTTTCGAGTTTTTGCGCCATATAATCATCGGGATGAAGTTGAATCGAAAGTTTATCGTTTGCGTCTATTATTTTTAATATAAGCGGAAAATGAATTATTTTACGAAAATAATCATAATATTTTTCACCAAAAAAAGCAGACGGCATAATATCGAGAATATTTTCAAGCGTCATAAGTTTATAAACGCCATTAAGCGCGACTATATTATGATTATCGCAAAGGCTCCATATTTCACCAATTTTAGGACATAAATCAACGGCGTCATTAAACCGCCCGGCGCCAGCGCCGGAAAAAGCCGGCCGTATATCTGAAAAACAATCGCCATATCCGGGATAAAGCCGATATCCGCCCCATATAGTTGATTTAATTTTTCTGCTAAAAATAACCGGGTAACAAACCGGATCGGCATCATTTCCAGCGCAGCCGTCGGATCCGGCCGTATTATTCGGATTAATCATTTTATAATACTCTTTTTACATAAAGCCTTTTTTCATTCAGCCTGTCTATAAATAAATTTAATTCTTTATTTTTTAATGGTATTTTAGCCATCACATTAACTAACTTCGATACATGACCATAATTACCGCGGTCGTCGCCTTTAATTATTATTGAATCTATTCGTTTTTTAAACAATTCAAAAACTTCGTCAGGTTTATCGTTCATTATAAGACCGCATATACTTGAAAATATAAAATCATCGGAAGTTTTGTTAGCCATAGTTATTACAAGATCAAAACGTAAAAGTTTTTTAAATATTTTAGCTTTGAAAAGATTATCGCATACGTCTTCGTTAATAAGTAAAGCGCAAAAATTATCATAATTAACGGGCTGTCCGGCATATATAGTCGAAATGCCCTGCGCGTCTAATTTTTCAATTTCGTCTATTATGTTAAAAAACCTGTCTAAAAGTTCTATATTACAATTATATACAATTTCAGTATATAACGCGCGATATAAATCTTTTAGTCCGGATGATTTTTTCTGTTTTGACGAAACGAAATTAATAAGAGGCGTTAATATTTCATCCACGCTTTTAACGGCAATTGAAAGCGCTTCCTTTAATTCATTAAAACTGCCGCATTTTAAACCTTCACGTATTTTTTCAGGATTTTTATCGAATATTTTTAATATAGCGGTAGAAAACTTTAACGCTTTTTTATGCTCGAAATTTTTCATTAAAAATTCAATATATTCACAGTGCAAAATAATATTAACCTGCCAGTATTTTTCAGCGATTTTAACGGCCCGTCCCGCTTCCCCTGAAATGTTAAGCAAATAAAAAGCTTCATGCGCGTTATGCGCATTTATATAAGGCGGACAGCCTGTTTCAGGATCACTGTTATTCACGAGATTCTCATATATAAAATCAAGCATATACTCGACAGATCCATAACGCGAACTTATCAATTTTAACCGGCTGAAATTACCGAGTCGTCTATCTATTGAAGTTTTCGACGAAAAATATATCGAAAGCAAACCGTTGTAAAACCATCTGGCGTCATCTTTATCGAAGTTTTCAGAAAGCGCTATTTCAATTAATGCACTGAATGCTTTATTCATGTGATATTTAACGGCGCCTTCAAGCACTTTATAAATTTTTAAATCAAGTCGATAGCTAAGACAGGCAACGTTAAAATCCTGTGAAAAATTATAAACCGCGAACAAAAAACTGGCGGCTCCGCATATATCGCCTATTTTCAATGCGCGTTCAGCTTTATTATAAAAAACGTCAAATAAATTATCAATTGATTTTTGAAAATATTCACGTAATTCGCCTGAACCATAATTATCAATATTAATATCACCCGAAGATATTATTGACGAACGTTTTGAAATATATTCCACGCTTTTGTAAAATTCTTCTTTTTTAAATAATTCAGTTATTTCTTTAATCGAAGTTTCAACGCGTTTCTGGTAGTAAAGCGCTCCGCCGTGCGCGGCGCTTGCGCCACTATTTTTAAACGAATACACTCCATCATAAAATGCTTGAAATTCTTTAAACGATTCTGGAAATTTTTTAAAAAATTCAGTTAATGGTTTAATAATACTTTTTTCATTTTCAACGCGTAATAAATATTTTTCTATTTTTTTATCAAACATATCATCAGGCGCGTTTTTTATTTTATTAATCTTTTTAAATTCAGCTTTTATTTTTTCATTATTTTGCATTAAATGAATTAAAGCGGCGGCTATATGCTTGCAATAATCATCGAGATCGTAAGGACAATCACAGGCGGCGCTGAATTTTCCCGAATTAAAATATAATTCGACGTTATATACTTTCGCGCCTTCGACACGCACGACGATAACGCCGTCTTCACTAATATTAACCGATTTAACGTTACCGCGGTTATAATAATCGAGTCCTTTTACATAAGATGAATAGCTCGAATTATCAATAATAAAAGCCTTGTCTATAACTGGAAATTCATTCATGGCACACCTGATTTTATACTAAAATTAAGATAAATAAACCTTTTAACCGCTAAATATTAATATACGCAAAGAAAATAATATGATATAATATAATTTAAAATCGGTAATTTGTCAATTAAAATTTGCTCAAATTAAATGTAAGGAAGGTATATTTAATGGATGAAAAAGTGAAAAAATATATCAAATATGTAATAATTCTCAAAAGCGAAAAAACTTTAAACCCGGAAATAATAAAAGAACATATATCTTATTTAAAATCACTCGATGAAAAAGGAATTTTTGTATCCGGCGGGCCATTTGCCGATAAAGAAAAAGGCGGAATGATAATAATTAAAGCCGATAATTTTAAAGAAGCTAATATTATAGCTAAAAATGATCCGTTTATAGAAAACGGATACGATACCTTTATTATAAGAGAATGGCTTTCAGCCTGTAAAGAAAACAATTTCCTTTTATAACGAAAAATTCCGATAATTTTTAAAACATTCAATATTCAATGCCGGTAATAGCGTCGCGTGATTTAAAATAATGTTTTATTTCTTTAATTTCACTTACTAAATCGGCTTTTTCAATCAAAAAATCGGGCGCCCCGCGGCCGGTTAAGATTAATTCAGTAGTTTCATTTTTAGATTCTATTAT
>CAYQWL010000219.1:0-5822 GCA_964421195.1 uncultured bacterium
CTTCGCTCGATTTGCCGCCCATAACGCCGGCTATGGCGCGCGGAGCTTCGTTATCGCATATAAGCGCCATTCCAGACGAAAGCCGGTACTCTTTATTATCGATAGCTTCAAGCGTTTCATTTTCTTTAGCGGCGCGTATAGTTATTTTAACGGGTGAAGCGAGCCGGTCGAAGTCGAAGGCGTGTGATGGATGGCCGTACATGTAAGTGATGTAATTCGTTATGTCAACGATGTTATTGACGGGCCTCTGTCCGATATTCTCGATTGTTTTAGCGAGCCATGCGGGAGATGGAGCAATTTTTAAATTTTCGATTATACGCGCCATGTAACGATAACATAATTCGGGCGCTTCGATGTTTATTTTTACGGCATCGTTAGTTTTTTTCGATGGATTTTCAATAAGTTCGTAATGAGGGATCTTTAATTTTTTAGAATAAATAGCGCATAAATCGCGCGCCACTCCGATAACGCTCATGGCGTCGCCGCGCTGGGCTGTTACGTCTATATCGAAAAGCCAGTCGTCGAGCCCTGCCGCTGATGCGAATGAAACGCCGGGGGCGGTATTTTTATTTAAGATCATCAGCCCGCTTGATTCTTCGGCAAGGCCTAATTCTTTTTCGGAGCATAACATTCCGAAGGATTTTATTCCGCGAAGCTCCGCGGGCTTTATTTCGAGCCCGCATGGAAGTTTCGCTCCGATCTTAGCTACCGGTACTACGTCGCCTTCGCTCATATTTTTAGCGCCGCATACGATGTTTGTTTTTTCATTATGTCCGATATCTACGGTGCATATAGTAAGCTTTTCCGCGTTCGGATGTTTTTCTATTTTTAATATTTTTCCGGTTACTACGTTTTCAAGGTTTTTTGCCAGATATTCTACGGTGTCCACTTTCAGGCCGCCCATTGTAATATCCGCCGCTATTTTATGGGGCTCCAGGCCGTCAAGATCTATAAATTGTTTTAATGAACTTAATAATATTTTCATAATGGCTGCGATATTCTCCTTTATTATTTAAATTGCGACAGGAAACGAAGATCGTTCGTGTAAAAATCACGGATATCGCGTATGGCGTAGCGCAGCATCGCGATTCTTTCGACGCCCATTCCGAATGCGAAACCGCGATATACCGCGGGATCTATATTTCCGTTTTTAAGCACGTTCGGATGTACCATTCCAGCGCCCATTACCTCGATAAAACCGCTGTTTTTGCATACGCCGCAGCCGCTGCCCGAACAATTGATACATTCGACGTCAACTTCCGCTGAAGGCTCCGTAAAAGGAAAGTAAGACGGCCTGAATACGACCTTTCGTTTCTCGCCGAAAAACTCACGGCAGAAAGAAGAAATAATGGCGCGAAAAGCGGCGAAATTAGTGTTTTTATCGATTAAAAGCCCTTCTACCTGATGAAATACCGGCGAATGAGTCGCATCTACTTCATCGAGCCTGTAAACTCTTCCGGGAGCGACTATTTTTATGGGCGGTTCATTATCGAGCATGGTGCGTATTTGAACGCCCGACGTATGCGTGCGTAAAACCGCGTTCGGGCCTGCGTAAAATGAATCCTGCGCATCACGAGCCGGATGCCAGTCGAACATATTGAGCGCGTCGAAATTAATATAATCCGTTTCTATTTCCGGCCCTTCGCTTACACAAAAACCAAGCCTGCCGAATATTTCAACAATTTCAGCGATAGTCGAAGCTATTGGATGCCGCCGGCCGGCGGTGTGAAATTTACCGGGCAGCGTTACGTCACAGTAACTTGAAGCTATTTTTTCTTCTACCGCCTTTTCGTTGAGACGTTTTTCGAACGTTTTTATTTCGTTTTCGATTTTTTCTTTTATGCCGTTAATTTTTTCGCCGAACGCGGGCCGGTCGGCCGGCGCGATTTTCCCCATTTCTTTGAATAAAGAAGTTACAAGCCCTTTTTTACCAAGAAAATCGATTTTTAAAGCTTCGACATCATTTATGGTGAAAGCTTTTTTAATTCGGCCGCCGAAGGCGTCTAAAATTTCATTTAATTTAGTTTCATCCATCGAAATCATCCTTTATTATTGATCTTTAATTATCATTCATTGAAAAGAAAAATAAAATTATTCATTATTTATGTTTGTATTAACTTTTGCCGTAAAATACTTTCGCCGTTTCATAACAATAAATTCCCATTGCGACGGCCAGGTTCAGTGATTCGTTGCCGCCGTAATTTGGTATGGCGGATATTATCGGCCTTGCCGCCGCCCGCCGTAGTTCTTTGAATTCGGCGCTTATCAATCCATGGCTTTCAGAACCGCCGATTATAAATATTTTTTCCGCCCTGTTTTTCAATGCGAGCGCCGCGGCCTGCGCCGGCGTTATTCCTGAATTTACGTCGGTAAAAATAGCCGCTGTTTTTGCGTTTTGAATTTCTTTGCGAATAACGGCGTAAATTTCATCGTTCATTCCGGCCGACGCGATATTTTTGAAAGATCCCATAGAAGATTTTATTACTTTTGACGAATATTCGAAAACCGAATTTTTTCCGGTAAATACGCCGGAAACGTTAAAATTATCGGCGGTCCTGATTATCGTGCCGAGATTGCCAGGATCATTAATTGAATCGAGCAGAATGAATATTCGTTTTTCGCGGCCCGTCAAAACCCCGGTTATGTTCTGTTCTGGAATTCTGGCCACGCAGAGCGCGCCTTCGGGATTTTCGTCGCCGCTGATATTTTTAAAAAGCTGGTAAGCGATATTATATATTTTAACATATTTTATTGAATTAATAAATGAAATTTTTTGAATATATTCCGTGTTAATTTCTTCGCTTAAAATTATATATTCGATGTTACGTGAAAAATTAACGTCGGCAAGCGTTTCATATACGGCTTTTTTACCTTCTATTATAAAGCGGCCGAGCGATTTTATGTTTTTATTTATTCTCAACGCTTTTATTTCCGCTATTATTTTTGAATTTTTACCGAGCGGCTCGATTTTTAACGTTGAAACCGTTTCCATTAATTAATCTTCCTTTAAAAATTTATCTATCATTTTATCAGGTATTACGGCGAGCAACGTATCGCTCGTTTCTATAACTCTTCCCGGTTTAACGTTAAAATCTACGGCGTTGCTCGCGGCGCTTTTTATCCCGATTATATTGATATCATAATTTTTCCTTAAATTAAGATCGACAAGGCTTCGGCCCGTGATTTTTTTTGGAGGCGATACGCGTATGAATTTGTAATCAGGCGAGAGGTTTATTTCTTCCTGTATATTTGGGCGTATCAGACGCGTGGCTACGAGTTCGGCTATATCTTTATAAGGGTATATAATTTCATCGCCGCCGTTCGGTCCCGTTAAAAGCAGCTTTTCGAGCACTTTGCCATGAAGGTCGTTAGTCACTTTCGCCATGACTTTTTTTACTCCGAGTTCTTTAAGCAAAACCGTTACTAATATGCTCGCTTCAATATTTTCACCGATACATACAACTCCTACGTCATATTCACATTTTTCACGGTTTTTAGAGCAAATTAATGAACGCATTATAGCTTCATTCGTGGCGTCGGCCACTACCGCACAGGTGGCTAAACGATTGTCGTTTACCATCTGTATGTTTTTTTCGTCGCTGTCGATAACCAGCACCTGCTGGTTTGCCCGCGCTAAATTTTCAAGCAGTGCGCTGCCGAATCTTCCGACGCCCACTACAACGAATTGCTTCATCAGTATCACCTTTTATAAAATATAATTTTTATTTATTTAGATTTTTTATTTATGTTATTTAATTTATGTTATTTTTTTGCTTATATTTTTATCGATTTTTGAAATAATTTTTATTTGTTAAGTTATCCTATAAGAACTGTTTCTTCTGGATAGCGTATATCTAATTTCACTTTAGATTGTGAAAGCGCGATTACGACGGTAAGCGAGCCGACACGTCCTGAAAACATTATCGATGCAATAATGAGTTTACCGAATGCGCTCAGTTTTGATGTAGCGCCGAGTGAAAGCCCGACCGTTCCGAAGGCGGAAATCACTTCAAAAAGGATTTCAATGAACTTTAATTTTTCGCTGAAAAGTAATATAAACACTCCGGTAAAAACGAGAAACATCGAGATCGTAAAAACTGCAATGGCGCGGCTTATACTTTCTTTTGGAACGGCGCGGTTAAATGCGGTTATCTGCGTTTCATCATGTATCGAGCGCATTATAGATTTAAATAAAACCGCCGCAGTGGTAGTTTTAATGCCGCCGCCCGTTCCGCCGGGCGAGGCGCCTATGAACATCAATAGCATGCTCAAGAAAATCGCGGGCGGCAGAAGTTTGGAGCAGTCTATGGTATTAAATCCCGCGGTGCGAAGAGTGACGGATTGAAAAAAAGACGCGAGCGTTTTTTTGTAAAATGGAAATTTACCAATGGTATCGGGATTGTTGTATTCTATGGCGAGTATAGATACAGCGCCGGCTGCGAGTAAAATAAAGGTCGTCCATAAAGCTAATTTAGTGTTTAGCGAAAGCTGGTAACGGGTTTTCGCACGGACAAAATATATTAGATCGACGATAGCGTTAAAACCGAGCCCGCCAAGAATTATTAAAGTTATCACCACTATATTAAGCGCAATATGTCCATCGAAGGAACAGAGGCTGTCTGAAAATAAAGCGAACCCGGCGTTGCAGAAAGCGGATATCGAATGAAAGACACTCATATATGCAGCTTCGGTATGCGAATAGCCTTTTTGAAAATGAAAAACTATATATAGCAGGGCGGCGCCTGTACCTTCGATGGCCGTGGTTATAATTAAAACATATTTAATGAGTTCGATTAAATCTATAGAAGTGCTTGACGGCCGGTCCTCACGCGCGAATAAACGCGTTTTCAGCGAAACGCGCCCGCCGATCGTTGACATGGCGAATGTGACTATGGTCATTATTCCAAGTCCGCCGAATTGTATCAATGAAAGGATTATAATCTGGCCCGCCGTGGAAAAAGACGATGCGGTATCGAGCGTGGTGAGCCCGGTTACGCATACGGCCGATACCGCTGTGAATAAAGCGTCGATAAAAGATATTTTTATTTTCGGCTGCGCGGCGAAAGGGCAGTATAAAAGAAAAGCGCCGGCGGCGATTACTGATAAAAAGCTGATTATTAAAAGGCGCGGCGGCGTAATCTCAAAGCGCGGTCTGCCGACGCCATTATTGCTTGCACTGATTTCAGAAGAACGTTTCGGCGAGGTTCCGGCCGGCGAAATGCCGGCGTGCGTAATTGTTTTTTCGCCGCATGCGGCGGCGTTATTTTGATTCTGGTTGTATCGTGATGAACGCATATACATATACAGGTAATTTTACTGATTATTTTTGATTTATAAATTTATAAAGAAGTTATATATTTCGCGACGCGCGTACGTTTAAATGGCGGGGGCGCGCCTGCGCGCGCCCCCTTATTAAATTATATATTTTATTGTTTAAAAATCGCTTGATATAATTTAATATTACTTAATTATTATAATCAGATTTATTTTTACTTAAGTTATAAATTAAATAAAACTTAATTATTTTGAAGCTGATTTACTTTTTTTTTCCGGTTTTGCGGTGTCGCCGGTTTCATTTTTAATGCGCGCTAATGCGGCGGCGAGTCTTGCAACCGGAACGCGTTTTGGCGAGCACGATACGTAGTTAAGGCCGAGTTCATAGCAGAATTCGACTGAATTGGGTTCTCCGCCGTGTTCTCCGCAGATGCCGAGCTGTATCGCGGGGCGGGCCTGTTTTCCGAGTTCTACAGCCATTTTCATGAGGCGTCCAACGCCGGCGCGGTCGAGAACTTCGAACGGGTTCACGTTTAATATTTTTTTAT
>CAYQWL010000220.1:0-5822 GCA_964421195.1 uncultured bacterium
GTAAAGAGCCTCGTGAAGTTAGAACGGCGCAGGGCGTTTCGATGGTAAATGATGAACTGGTTTCTGATAAAACATATAACAGCCTTAATGATGAAGAACTCGATGAAGAATATATAGAAAAACCGCGTTCTACGATAATATGGCTTTTCGTTTTTTTATTCGTAATGATGATTATAGGCCAGCTCGATAATTTTGGAAGTATTCATCCGTCGATAAAAATAGATATATGGCTTAAACTCGGACTTATGTTTTTAAACATATCGCTTATGGGTGTTTTCGTATTTAAAAATTTTAAACGTGAAGAATATATGTACTGGTTCGAACGTACAGGACATTTTATTTATAAAATATTAAAGCCTCTTATACTTGGATTGTTTTTTATAGGTTTTGCCAGAGAATTTATCACGATGTCGCTTGTCGTTAAATATTTAGGCTCGAACGATCTTTCGAGTTGTATGGTATCTTCCGTGATAGGGGCTTTTATGTATTTCGGCACCTGCGTTTCAGTTGTTATAGTTAAATTTTTGATGGAATTTGGAATGAATGACGGTCCCGCTCTTACTTTATTTCTTTCCGGCCCCACCGTTTCCTTTTCGTCTATGCTGGCGCTTATTACCATCATGGGATATCGTAAAACCTTTTTGTTCGCTCTTATAATTATCGTTTTATCGGCATTAGCCGGTCTTACTTTTTAATTATGCGTATTATTTTTAAATTTGCTGTATTTATCGCTTTAATAGCGGTTTTTATATTATCGTATCGCGTATTTTTCGGGGATTCGGTTCTTCGCGGAGTTGCGGATGGTGAAATAAGGATTTCATTATGGGATTTTCCGCGTATCGGTTTGCCGCATAAACCTGAAGACAGGTTTTTATGGCTTCGTAAAATTTGCGATGATTTTGAGAGGCTGAATTCCGGAGTTAAGGTAGACATTACGAAGCTTACATGGAACCAGGGCGGCGAGAAGATAAAAATAGCGGTATTCGCCGGGGCGCCTCCCGATATTTCTTCATCTGATCCGCCTTTGACTTATATTCAAAACGGCCTGGTCGAACCGGTGGATAGTTATATCGATGATAGCGATAGAAACGATTATTTTAAATCAGCGCTCGATTCGTTTAAAGTGAATGGTAAAATTTATGGTTTTGCATGGGCGCAGAAGACTGATTATATTTATTTAAACCTCGAGCTGTTTCGAGCGGCCGGCGTCGCGCCGCCGGAAAAAGGCATGTGGAGCGTTTCCGAATTTCGCGGCAAAATGAAGAAGATATCGGCCGCGCTTAAAATAAGGCCTTTTGGTTTTTCTATCGAACGCGAGCAATCGGCCGAACTTCCTTTTATTTTTATGTATGGCGGCGGATATTTTAATTTTGGCCCTGCCTGGCGGGGCGTAAAACTTCTTCATGATTTTATCTATTTTGATAATATCTCGCCCGTAGAAACAGGCGGGATTAAAACCCGTGATATCTGGATAGATTTTAAAGAAAAACGTTCGCTGGCCGCCGCTCCCTTTGGCCTGTGGGCGCTTCCGGCATTAGTCAAAGATAAAAAAATTGATTTAGATATAGCGCAATATCCTTATGATGAATCGATGGTGAAAGGTTTCGATATTGAAAATCGAACCGGAAGCAGGACGGCGGAGGAGGCGGCTGCGATGTCGTATTCATCGGTGATAGGTTATTTTGTTTTTCGTCAGAACGATTCTAAAAAACGTGATTATTGTATTAAACTCGCTAAATTTATAACTAATTCAGATAATCAGCGGGTGCTCGAATATTATGGACAGTTTCCCACGCGCCGTGCGGCGGCTTCTATTTATGATTCCAATCCTTTAATGAAAAAAGCGTTCGATTTATTTGAATATGCCCGGCCGGCGGCAATTCATCCTCAGCTTCCAAAAATAGATGAACATATTAAATCTGCCTGTCAGAAAATATTACTCGATCCGGGTTTTAAAATTAGAACTATCGCCGATCGCTGCGCTGAAATTGAAACTTTTATCGGCGGTATTGTTTCAAAGCCTGATTCAACCGGCAGGCATGGGAATGAAAAGGCTGTTTCGGTCGAAAAGAACGATTACATGCGCGGCGTTATGCTTATATTTTTATCGGCGCTTGCGTTTATAGCGCTTCTGGCCGCTGCGTATTATGCTTTTAGATTTAATTTACCGGCGGATATAATCAAAAATCGTAGTGCGTATTTTTTTTTATTGCCCGCGGTGTCATTGTTTATCGTTTTTTTTGTTTTGCCGGTTATTCGTGGCGCGCTTATGGCGTTTCAAAATTATTCATTCGGCGGCGGATGGTTCGATAATTTTTGCGGTCTCGATAATTTTATTTATGCGTTGAACGATAAAGTTTTTATTAAAGCGGCTTTTAATACTTTTTTATACGCGGCGGCGACCGTGCCTTCTATTATAACGATTGCGCTTATTCTTTCGGTTTTAATATACGAACTTTCATTACGGATGCAAAATTTATTTAAGGGCGCTTTTTATCTGCCAGGCGTAGTTTCGATAGTTACTTTAAGTATAGTGTGGCGTTATATATTTGATTTTAAATCGGGCGTTTTAAATAAAATCCTGGCGGCGGCGGGCTTATCGCCCACAGGATGGCTTGTTTCTGAAGAAATGTCGATGTATTCGATTATAATTTTTACCATTTTAAAAGGGCCGGGCGGCGCGCTTTTAATATATTTAACCGCGCTCGGCAATATTTCGAAGGATTATTTCGAAGCGGCCGCGGTCGATGGCGCTGGCGCGTTTAAAACCTTTTTTAAAATCACTTTTCCGCTTTTAATGCCTCAAACTATGTTTCTCGTTATAACCCTTACGATTGACGCCATGCAGGTGTTCGCCCCGGTTATGCTTTTGACGGAAGGCGGGCCGGCTGATTCGTCGGAGGTAGTTATGCATAGAGTTTATAAAGAAGCTTTTAATAATTTAAATATGGGCGCCGCTTCGGCGATGTCATTGATTTTATTTATAGTTATTCTTGCGGCTTCGATAATTCAATATAAGTATTTTAAGTATGATTATTAATTTATTTACCATCGGCTGCCGATGAAAGTAACGGGATATGAAATGAAACCGGTTGAAAAGAAAAAAAAGTTTTTTTTATATTTATTTTTATATTTATGGGCTTTATTCACTCTTTTTCCGCTTATATATATGTTTTATTCGTCGTTCGTTCATCCCGACGAAATTAAAGCGGGAAGCATATCATTGATTACTAATATGAATAAGCTTACGTTTTTAAATTATCGTGAGTTGTTCGCCAATTCTATGATAGTTAGATGGTTTTTAAATTCGCTTTTTATATGTATTACGGTTACCTTCGCTCAGACGCTTATAAACGCTATGGCCGGTTACGCGCTGGCTAAAAAGAAATTCGCTTTAAACGGCGCGATTTTCTGGAGTTTTGTAGCTGTAATGATGGTGCCGGCCCAGATAGCATGTATCCCGATTTTTATAATGATCTGTGATTTCGGCCTTATCGATACTTTTCTCGCGGTTATTCTGCCGTCGTTAGTTTCGCCGTTCGGCGTTTTTATGATGCGTCAGTATATGCAGGGCGTGCCTGACGAAGTGCTCGATTCGGCCCGTATCGACGGATGCTCGGAGTTTTCCATATTTTTTAAAATGGTCGTTCCGATGAGTTTTCCGGCCTTTTCCCCGCTCGGAATATTCGTGTTTATTTCTAACTGGAACGCTTTTTTATGGCCGCTGTTAATTTTGTTTTCTGAAAGTAATTATACGCTGTCGGTAGGATTGGCCACGCTTCAGGGACAGCATACTATAAATTACGGGCTTTTAATGGCCGGCGCGTTCGTTTCGGCGGCCCCGGTCATATTTATATTCGCTTTGTTTTCAAAATATATAATTAAGGGAGTTACGGAAGGGGCTGTTAAGGGATGATGCCGGAGAAAAATAATTTATATGCCGGGTTCGATCTCGGCGGCACAAAAATATCGATGAGTATTATAGACGGCGCGCTTGAAATGGTTAGACGGGAAAAAATTAACGCTGCCGCCAATATTTCATCGGCCGGCGGGGAAGCCGCTGCCGCGTCTGTTTTAGCGCTTATAGCTCGAAGCGGTTACCTGCCTGATATAAGAGCGTTCGCTTTTGCGATAGCCGGATATTCAAATAAAATCGAGCTCGATAATTTTGAGCAAAGTTTGCGGCATGAACTCGGTGATTCGGCGGAATTTTATTTTATGCCTGATTATCAAATATTTTTTCATGCTAAATGGTCTGATTTTTTAATTAAGGATCGCGGGTTGAAAAATGAAGATAACGCGATAAAAGTTATCGTGATATGCGGGACCGGATCGGTCGTTATCGTTCGGGCGAATGAGGAGCATGGAGAGGAAAGGATTTATAAAATATTCGGCGGAGGTCCCGTTATATCCGATCCCGGTTCGGGTTTTGATCTTGGGTTGCGGTTTTTAAGGCGTTATGGTATGGATGCGGCTTTAGGCCGCAATTTTCCTGAAATTTTAAGCGTGATAGAACGGCACGGAGTTTCCGGCCTGATCGATTCCGCCGGTGCTCTTTCGCCGGGCCGCCCTGATTTCGCGGCCAGAGTAGCGTCGTTTGCCCCGGCGCTGCTTGATATCGCTGAAAATATCGAAGAAACACCTTATTTTGAAGATGTATCGTGTGCCGCAAAAAATTTAGTTTCCGGCATTCGCTATATTTTTAAAAATAATTTCAAAAATTATATTGACAAACCGGTTGAAATATTATTTAATGGAAGTGTTTTACTTAGATCGGAGTTTTATAAAAATATAATGAAACGTTACATACGAAATTATATTGATTGCGATAAAATAAATTTTTATGAAGCGGCCGAAGATGCTTCGGTTATATGCGCGCGCTATTCGGCTTCGCAAAGAGTGGAGGTTAGATAACGGTGGATTATAAAGATTTAAAAACTGAGATGCGCAATCCGGATTCTAAAGATCTCGATATAATGACGACCGGAGAAATATTAGATTTATTTTACCGGCAGGATCGTCAGGTAATAGAGGCTGTAAAAGATGAGCACGGGAATATCGAATTAGCCATAGACGCTATTTATCGTTCTATTTCGTCGGGCGGACGCGTTTTTTACGCGGGCGCCGGAACTTCAGGCAGGCTTGGCGTTTTAGATGCTTCCGAGATCAAACCCACTTTTGGAGTTAAAAAAAAAGTTTTTATCGGGCTTATCGCGGGAGGGCGCAGAGCGCTCACGACTTCTATAGAGGGCGCTGAAGACGATGGCACGGCGGCAATCGATGAATTAAAAAAATTCGGCATGAATGCTTTAGATGTAATCGTCGGTATAACCGCTTCGGGTATGACTCCTTTCGTGCTTTCGGCGCTCGATTATGCCGTGTCTAAAAAATGTTTTACGATTTTGCTTACCTGCAACGGCATGATAGCCGAACGTTATAAAACTGATTTTAACGTAATAATTTCGCCGGACGTCGGAAGCGAGATAATTTCCGGTTCAACCCGTTTAAAATCAGGAACGGCCACTAAACTGATATTAAATATGCTTTCGAGCATTCCCATGATTAAACTCGGTAAAGTATATCAAAATTATATGGTAGATCTTCTGCCGGCATGTAAAAAATTGCGCGCCCGCGCGCAGCGCATTATCTGTGAAATATGTTCGATAGACGAACGGCAGGCGGGCGAATTATACAGACGTTCGGGCTATAATCTAAAGGCCGCCGTTTTAATGCAAAAACTCGGACTCGACAGTAAATCTGCCGTGACGGCATTAAAAAAACATGGCGGCCGTCTTAGAAATGCTATCGAATCAGCGGCAGTT
>CAYQWL010000221.1:0-5816 GCA_964421195.1 uncultured bacterium
GTCTCGATTCATTGATGGATTATAATATATATGTGAGCGCTTCTATGGAGGTATTAATAAACCGGCTTGTTTCAGGCCGCGGGATAGAGCGCGATTATGCGGAAGATATATTAAATACTCAACTAAAATCTTATCATGGATATGAAAATAAAGCTGATTTCATTATTTATAACGATGGTGAAACCGGCCTCTTAGAATTAGAGTACGTTAAAGTTTTAAAGGAGATTCAAAAAGATGTCGATAAAAATTAAACGTGTACGTTTGTTGTTTTTATTATTATTATCATTTACGTTAATTATAATATCCATGTTTTCAC
Organism: uncultured bacterium; assembly: GCA_964421195.1. Lineage (GTDB taxonomy): Bacteria > Muiribacteriota > UBA9980 > UBA9980 > UBA9980 > UBA9980. Next base: position 317 of record CAYQWL010000221.1, read on the forward strand.
ATCCGGTAATTTTACTTAAATTAGAATCGTCCGGACTTATTATAACGCCTGATACGGCGCATGCGGGCGCGCCTTCCCCGGATGAATTAGTTCAATCGATAAGCGCTTTTTATTTCAGTCAGGCGAAAGATTTTGCCGTGGATTTTAAAGTGGATTCAAAACTTAAAGATATCGCTTTTGAAGGAAAATTTCGTCTTCGCGCTCCGTTCGATTTTTTTATAGACGCTAAAAGCTCCGCGCTCGAAGTTAAAATTGCTTTTAAAAATGGTGACGGCTTTATTTATTTACCTGCCGCAAATATTATAACAAATTTAGATTCGGTTACCCGTATTAAAACCGGCGGTATTAAAATACCATCGAGCGTAGAACAGTTAAATGAAAGATTAAAAAAATTAAACGGCGAATTCGAACTCGAAGCCTCCGACGACAAAGACATTATAACGCTTGGCGGCCTTTCTAAAACAGGACGCGGATCATTTAAGGCCGTAATCGATAAATCGAGTTTTGAAATAAAATCAATCAGTACGTTTAATAAAAAAGGCGTTCACGAACTTCTTATTACATTAAAAAACTTTAAATACGAACCGGCCGCTGAAAAATTATTTGAAAAACCTCAGGGCGCAATCGAAACTAACCTGCCCATACCTGTGTTTTAATATTTTTTTATGAATTAATTATTGGATCAAATATTTAATCAGGAGGCTTTTATGAAAAATGAAAAATTTCAATCACTGCATCTTTCGAATTTTATAAATGCGCCCATGCGCCCGTCAGGATTTATATATAATATGTTCCTTAATTCAATTAATTCAGTTATATCCGTTTTTATTTTTAATTGTGTTTTCATATCTATTTTTATTTTTAATTTTTGTAGTTCAGGAGTTTACGCCGCCTGCGCGGCGGAAACGGATTTAAAAAGTAAGCCGGCTGCCGCCGGGGCGCAGTTCGCAAGCGGAATGCTTGTTATATGTTCCGACTCACTGACGGATTTTTCTTATAATTCATCAAAGAACGAACTTACCAGAATTATAGATATAAAAATAAAAAACGCTTCCTGCGCAGTTAAATTCAAAAATCATTATATACTTTATTCGGGAACGGAAATTTTTAGTTTTAATGAAAAAGGGGAGCTTGCGGCGCAAAAAAAATATTCAACGATCGGTTCGATCACGGCGGATAGTAATTCCGTTTATTTATCGGCCGACGGTTTTTTTATCTGCCTCGACGAAAAGTTAAATGAAACAGGAAAGGCAGATCTTGGCATCGCTAAAAATGCCCATGATATGATGGTTCATGAAAAAACGGCTTATCTGCTCGATAATTTATTGATACCCATGTATATTTTTAAAATAGATATCACTGAAACGTCGGCGCCGGTTATTACCGATAAATATTTAATCGAGGGCGTTTATTCGCATTTATTCGCGCATTGTCTGACCGCCGATGCTAAAGGCTGGATTATTTTTCAAAGTTATGGACATCAGCTTGGCAGCGGTTTTTTAGTTAATTATTTCGATAACGCCGATATCAAAAAGGGCCCTTATTATAAAGATTATCCTACTTCGGCGGTTTCCATGGGCGCTCCCATCGAGCCGCAGTTATGCCGTTATCGCATCTATTCGGCCGCGGGCGGCATCAGTCCGCTTGCTATCATAGCGGAAACCACTGGCGAGAATATGTTTATAGCCGAAATTAAATTTACGGCTGATAAAAATGGTAAAATCGAGAAAAGCGCCTCGATTTCAACCGGTTTCGAATATAAGCCGGGTTGCGGGTTTATGCTCGATTTTGAAAACCTTATTCAGCTTTCGCCGATATTAAAAAACAATCCGGCCGACGCTAATTCATATAACGGCAAAACTATTAAAATAACCGGCGGCAAAATTTTTCACTGCAAAGATAACGCCTCAATGGGGGTTATCGACTTTTCACCCGGAACAGCTATAAAAGAAACCATTATTAGTTATAAAAAACCGTTTTCATCCAATCCCGTTAATTTAATAGTTTATTAACCGTATTAACTAATAAATTTTATTATTAAAAATTTTATGTTTTTTTGCAGGCCAATATATTTTATTTTAGAATAAAATTTCGAAAAGCGTATTCAATACCATTTTCTTCGAGCCGCCGTGTTACATAAGAAGCTTCTTTTTTTACCGCTTCATCGCTTTCCCCCATGGCTATAGATTTATTAACTGCGTGAAACATGGGTATATCGTTGAAACTATCGCCTATGGCATAAGTATTATTACGTTCCAGACCGTATTTATCTATAAGTTTATTTATGGCAAGTCCTTTGCTAACGCCTGAAGCGGTTATTTCAAGATAGTTTGGAAATGAATTTACGCATTCAAGCCGGCCGCTGAATTTTTTTTCGACAGCCCGTTTAAGCGGAACAAGCGTTTCAGGAGATTCAAAATCACTCAGAGCAAGTATTTTGGGAGATTCAGAAAGTTCGTTGAATGATTTTATTATTTTATAATTTGATCCGGTGCGTTTTACATATTCTTTTAATAAATCGTTATCGCAGTCAACAAATAATTCAAACGGCGTGTAACAAAAAACCGTTATTTCTTCACGGCCAGAATCAGCAAGTAAATTTATCAGTTCTTTGAATACCGGGCCGGAAATGGGTTCATAATGTATTATTTCATCGGCTTTATTAAGAAGAGCGCTAAATGCGCCGTTAAAAGCGATAACAGGAGATGTTGGGTCGATCCCGGCGCGAGCCGCTTCTTTTACCGCCGAACGGTACATTCGGCCGCTGGTGAGTACTATCATAAAACCTTCGGCCTGAGCGATTTTAATAGCTTTTGCGGCGGAAACCGGCATTTGCGCGGCGCGATTAACTAGCGTTCCATCGATATCTATAAAAACCATTGAATGATATTTTGTCTTCATTAGTTTCGCTGCCTTTTCATTATTTATTATATGATCGGTTAATTTTATGAATCCGCTCCAGAAAATTAAAAAATAACATAAACGCGCCTGAAAACTATTGAAAAATTGTTATAAAAACTTGAAAAATCAATTGTTTTAAATGGACTCATATATTAAACCTGCTCATACTTTTATATCTGTACTAATTTAATAATATTTTCCACGTGAAAAGTTTGTGGAAACATATCAAAAGGCGCTATTTTCAACACTTTATATCCGCCTTTTGAGCACAATCGGCTTATATCGCGTTTCTGCGTATGGGGATTGCACGAAACATATATAATTTCAGGTATTTTTATATTGCATAAAAAGTCAGTCATATTTTCATCGATGCCGGCGCGCGGCGGATCAAGAATAATACTGCTGTATTTTTTCGTAAAATTATTATTAGACAATTTGTTAAGAGCGTTTTGAATTAGCTCAGCGGCATCGCCCCGGCGTATCTGAAAATTATTGACTTTTGCTTTTTTTGCATTCTGACGGGCGAGCGCGCATGCTTGCGCCACTATTTCAATTGCGAGAATGTTTTCGAATTTATGCGACAATCCGAGCGACAGTGTGCCAATACCGGAGTATGCATCTATAAGTGATGACTTTTTATCGGCAGCTCCGATATTTTCTTCTATAAATTTTGCCATGTTAGCAGCCTGCAGAGTGTTTACCTGAAAAAAAGACAGAGGCGATATACAAAAATCAACATTATCAATTGAATCGGTTATATAATCGGACCCGAAAATTTTTTTAAGTGGCGAACGGTTATCGTTTAATTTAATGCCTTCACTGTCTTCAAATATAACATTTGTATCATGAGGATTATAAAAAATATACAAACCGGCGAGATTTTTATTTTTAGAAAATAACGCTTTAGATATTCTTGTTTGATTCAAAAGAGTTTCATGATTTGAAACGAAAGTCATCATCATTTCGCCGTACAATTTACTTTCACGAATTACTATATGCCTTAACGTGCCTTTTTTTAATTTTTCACTGTAAGGAAGAATTTTAAATTGATTGAGAGTTGAAACCGCGGAGTTGACCAATTTATTAACGGGTTCTGAATGCAGCGGGCAGTTGTTTATTGCAACTACTTCATGAGATTTAATTTTATAAAAACCGGCGGCTATTTTTCCGCCGCGCGCGGAAGTACATTGCATCTGCATTTTATTACGATAGCCGAATTGTTCGGGTGAAGGCACAATATCGTCTATTTTTATACCGTCTTTTATAAAGTCACGGAATATTTCATTGAGTAATTCCTGTTTAAATTTAAGCTGTGATTCATATTTAATGTTCTGATGAGAGCAGCCGCCGCAAATACCAAAATACTCGCATATCGGTTGTACGCGTTCACGCGATGGCGTTAAAATTTCGGCTATTTCCGCTTTAAAATAACTTTTGGTTTCATGAACTATATCAATTAATAATTCATCGCCCGGCACGCAATAAGGTACGAATGTAACCCTGCCGTCTATATGCGCTATGCCGACTCCCTCGCCTCCGAGTTTTTCGATTTTAACTTTTTTTTTCATAATTAACTCCGTATTTCATTCAAAAAATTATGCGAAAAACATGTTTTAAAAAGCAGAATGGCTGACAGCATGGATACGTTTATTATATTGTGTTATTTTCAACTGAAGATTGATAAAAACAGATTTTTTTGTATAATTTTTAACACGTTTTTTTTAAAATTAAAAAAAACGATTATCCTGAAATTAAACATCCGCATAATTGACATGATTTTACTATATTTTTAATGTAAATTCAAGAAAAATAAAAAAATATTTTTCATTTAATTTATATGGCATAAATTATGCTCTTTTTATATAAAAAATGCATATATAATAATTAATAACATTATTTCTTCTTAATCTAACTTAATTTTCTTGCGTTTTATAATATTAGTATTCTTTAATATATAAAAAAAAACTTTATTATAAAAAATAAAAAAAGAACTTTATCGTATATATATAAAATAATTATATTGTAATCTGGCTGATCAATGGCGGCCGGGAAAAAGAAAGAGGTGAAGGTTTATGATAATAGTTTTTAATATTCTTATTTTATTTACTCTTATTTTAATAGAGCTTGTTATCATTAAACAATTCTGGCTCTTTAATTTTGAAATGCAAAAAGTTAAAAACAGCGTTGAAATTCATAAAGCGCGCATTGAATCGGCGCGTCAAAAAATCGAAAGCTTAAATTATGATAAAGACGATTTATTATGCGAAACGTATGATGAATACCTTATTTATAAAAGTATTGATTCAAAAGATAATAGTTTAAAAAATAATACATAAAAATATTACAAAAAAATAATATTTTATAAATTATCAGATTATATCACATAAATTTTTCGGTTAATTTTGTGTTTATTTTAACATTGCGCCTGCTTTAAATTTGAAGAGCAGGCGTATCTAATAGAAAAAACCGCTGAGCATTATAATACTCAGCGGTCGTAAATATTAATAATTTAAAACGTAAAATCTTTCTTAATAAGGCAGAAAAGCTACTTCTCTGCCCGGGTATTTCGTCTTATATTCATTGATAAAAGCGCTCCAGC
>CAYQWL010000222.1:0-5794 GCA_964421195.1 uncultured bacterium
CGACACTATCAATCCGGCGTTTAATTGGCCGTGCAGCTTAAAACGTACAAATTTTTCGCCCGGTTCCGCTTCAGATTTAAAATCGAAAATTTCAATAATTTCAAACCATACTTTTAAAGAAGGGTTATCGTATTTTTCAAATATTTTTTTCATTAATCTTTTTGACGAATCTATGCGGGCGTTGTAAAATTCGAACGATTTTATAAGATTCTGATGTGAAATATTTTGCAGCCTGGTAATAAAATCACGGTTATCGTAATTTAATAAATATAAAGTTTCAGTGAATGCCGATTTAATTATCAGCCTTGCCGCTTCATAATCTTTTTCACGCTCTAAAAAATATAACTGGCCGTTTAAATAATTTGCATACCCGAACCCGAAAATAAAAATTACGAATAAAATACCGAGCACCATTATAAGCGAAGAACCTCGCGTCTTGTTTTTAATGCGCCCCGGCGGAACGAACGGTTGAGCGAACAACGGATCGGATTGCCTCCATAATATAAAGCAATCGTGTTTACGGCCGTTATTATCCATTTTATCAGCTTCAGTTCGTCGTTTCATAATTTTTAAGCCTTTTCATAGCGTCTTCATCTTCATCGAGCGCGGTTAATATAAAATTACGATATTTTTCACGCATTTTAAGGTCGGCTTTCAAGCCGGCAAGCGATAAAAGATTAAACAGCGCTTCTTTTGATTTTTCATTTATTTTAAGGGCCGCGGTGAAATTTTTTTCGGCTCCATTGTAATCCGGAGGATTTTTACTTAAATCTAACGTGCCGAGACTTATAAAAGCATCATGATATTTTTCATCGAGTTCGAGACATTTTATATAGTGCCTTCCGGCTTCATCCATCAATTTATTCCACGGCATGGAATGGGCTTCGATTTTATCCGCTATGGCGCATAACGAACGACCGATATTATAATAAGCTTCCGCTTTATTCACGTCAATATTAATAGCTTTTTTTAAAGCTTTTATAGCTTCTTCATATTCGTTCATTTTCATTTTAGCCACTCCGAAACTGTAATTAATTATATAATTATTTTCGAATTTAGTAATGGCTTCTTTATATATTGAATTTAAACCGCCCGTATCGCCGAGTTCTCCATAAGTTTCTATTAAGGCGGCATAAACTCCGGCATCAGCCGCGCCGTTTAACCGCAGCTTTAAAAAATAATCAAGCGCCGTTTCGTATTTTTGCATAATCAACGCAAGGCGTCCCGCGCATGAAGCGGCATAACGGCTAATCGTCTCCGGGACGTTTTTCGCTCTCGCCGCGCGGCCAAAAAGTTCGAGCGCCTGTGCGTAGCTGCCGGAGCGTTCGGCGAAATAAGCGCAGGTTAACTGCGTTTTTAAATCATAACCTCCGTGATTTTTAAGCGTTTCTATATAATAATTACGGGCGCGTTCAAAAAAGCCGCCAGCGGCAGCCGAAGTTATCATAAGGTTAATAACATAAGGCCTGTATCCGGAGGCATTTTCTTTTAAAAACATTTCGAGTTGAGAATAAATTCGTTCATATTCAGCTTTATCCGGCGGCGCAAGCAATGCCGCCGCGCATTCGCGGCGTATTTTTAAATACCGGACGTCATCCGCGGCCGGGCCTTTTATCTGCGGCGGTAATTTTGCCGCGAGCGCCGCCGCGGTTTTAAGATCGCTCGAAAATATGGCGTTTCTTATTTCGGCGCATAACGTAAACGGCGATGCCGGATTAAGCGCAAGCATCTGTAAAAAAATTTGATTAGCTTCGAGTATATTATAATTTTCACAATAAAGGCGGTGAAGATGAAATCGAGCCTCGATTTCATCGTTTTCTTCTGAACAGAAACGATAAAGCGCCGTTTCCGCTTCGCCTTCATTATATTTATCGATAGCGTTCAGAGCTCCCGAAATTATTCGCGCGTTAGATATCAAAACGTATGTTTTATAAAAAATAAAAAAGAACGATAACGATATTAAAGCGATCATCGAGTATTTTAAAAAAAACGGATTATGAATGCTTTTAGACAATTCACCGGCGATAGTCAGGCCTTCGCCCGCATCCGATTTTTTTTCGTATCGTTCGAGCCGTCTGCGCCTTTCCTGCTCGCGCATTGCCTTTGCATTTTCGAGCATACGGTTATAATCTATGCTTAAAGCGCCGCATTCTTTTTTTAAAAATTCAAGTATGACGCTTTGCCTTTCTTTTTTCAGGCTGAGCGTTTCGTTAAAAAAAGCCTGAAGTTCGGAACGGTCTATAGTTCCTGCCGCGGCGGCAAGACAAATCGCAAGATTCGCAGGATCTTCTTCAAGTAATATTATATTTTTAATATAATTTTTTAAACTGCCGCGTTTGACTTTCAGATAAAAATCGAGCGCGAAACGCCTTATCGAAACTAAATCACTATGCAGCAGCTGATAATAAATGTTTTCGCCGCATTCCGGATCGTCCGAAAGAACCGCCGCAAGCTCTTCCATTAAAGGCCCGCGCTCTCCGGTCATTTTTATTTTTTTTAAAAATTGCAAAGATTTTATTTGTTTTTCTTCGGCCGTCACGATATTTGAAGGTATATCTAAACGGCCGGCAATTTTATCGATATTCATGATTAATAATCAATGTCGTTTTTAAAATTTTTTAATATGGTTTCGTTTATAGCATCTTCGCGGCGGGTGTTTTCTTCTAAAAGCGCGTGATACCTGGCCATGTGTCCGCTGCATTTAAGATGATCGCCGGTGATATAATAACATATAGCAAGCTTGCGGTCGGCCTCCATCGTTACCAGGGGATCATTTCTGTTTTCATGAGAGATGCGTTTTAACGCGGCGATTATTTCATCGATTTTATTGGCCCTCACAAGAGGTTCGAGTTCTTTAAATTTACCGGTAGGATCGTCGAAAAGAGAATTCTTATCGTTGAGCCGCCGATTAAATGCCATGACCGTACTTTTTTGATCATGAGATATTTGTTTTAACGCCTGAAATTTAGAGTTAGTTTCAATTACTTTAAGTTCTTTTAAATAGCAGGATAAAGCGCCGCTTAATTTTTCTACGCCTGAGATGGGGCCGGAAACCGATAATTCATTTTCACCGCCGGCCGGTTTATTTTTCTTTTCGCGGCATTCACAAAAACACGCTTCTATAAAAATACACGGAATTAAAAGCGCCGCGAGCGCGACGCATCTTATAATAACCATTTTATTTGAAGTTAAATTAATGCTTTGCAATAGAATTTCCTTTCCTCCGCGTTGATTTCAAACCCGGCCCGGCGGCAAATTATATTCACGCGAGGCGGCGCTTTAGTAATCGCCATATTGATCTACAAGAGAAAAATACCCGTCATATTTTTTCGCCTGATAGATAAAACGCGGAAAAACCTTGGTCAAAAGCATGGTGTTTACCTTTGAATAACTCTGACGCTCAAACATTACTTCCACTTCAGCTTCAAATTTAACGGCAACATAATCATCTTCAGAAAAAACATTAAAACTCGTAACATTCTTAGCTATCTTTTTTTTATTCGATGAAGTAAGATTGTTGTAGTAAAGTTCGTCTTTATCGAGATAATATTCTATAATTTCTACAGCGGCATTAGCGCCTTTACCGTCAAAACTTACGGTCGGCTTTCCACGAAAAGCGTATATTTTTAATTTAGAACCGGCAAATTCGTATTTATGCGCGCTTCTTAAATCACGGCTGATAAGTTGAAGCGCCATACGAGCGTCGTGCTGCTGGCCTATTTGATCGTCCACCAGCAATCCCTGTCCCGCATGATGACCAAAAAGATAATAGACGATCGCCATTAAAACTAAAAGCGCGACCATTGAAATAAGCATTTCGATCATTGTAAAACCTTTATTTTTTTTCATATTTTTAATTCCGCGTATTTTGTTTTTTATACCGGTTTTATCGGTTTTAATATAATTCATAGCGCTCTCCGATTATAATTCAGAAGATATGATAGTCGCGAGTTTTATATGATGAGTAATCCTGCGTCTTTCATCATTTAATTCGTCCCAATAAACGCTAACGGTTACACGTTTTAATTTATCATTCGGCCGTTGAAGGTCTTTTCCAGTTTTTACTTCAATATTTTTTTTAAATAATTTATAATATTCAGGATAGTCGATTTTGCCATTATTTCCAGATATCCACTCTCCTTCAAACGCTTTTCGGTCGCTCGGAAGCATGGAGGCGACTTCTTCGTAAGGCATAGCTTTTATTTCTTCTATAGTTTGAAGCGCTAAATTTAACGCTATAAGCGCATTTTTTGATTTAACCGCGGTCGTGGCCGAATAATTAAAGATATTTATTATCGGCAGCATTAAAAAACTCAGTATGGTCATAAATATAAGTACGAATGCGAGCGTATTGCCGGATGTATTTTTTTGATACGGCGTTATAACAAAAGCTTCGCGCCGTTCGTCATGATTATAATTTATTTTCATTTAGCGCCTCTTTTAGTTTCATACCACGACGAATAAATGGGGCTCATATTAACTACGTAACGGCCATAATTTTTTTCGTGAACGCGTTTTTTATACCTGAGCATTAACCAGGGTGAAAATTCTTTTTTTATATAACGGTTTACCGCATAATTACCGTCAATATAAAGACGCGTAAATCCGCTCGATGATGCGCTGGAATTTGCGCTTTTAACGTATTGCATACCGTTATAAGAAAAAACATTGGCGTCGATTTTTAATACGATAGCTTTTTCACCAAGAACGGTTACCTGCCGGGCTTTATAATTGATAGGCTCAACCGCCAGATTATTTTCAGATGCTCCCTTAGGGTTTAAAACCAAACTGAGGTTTGATGGAATGGTTCCGGCAAGCCTGTCATTGATTCTAACGTTATTGTTGACGGTCATTTTACCGTCCGATGCCATTATAAAACGGCCATTATAAGAAAAAACCTGTCTTGCGGTGCCGATTTCAATTTTATTAGCGAAAAGGACTCCATCGATTAAAAAACTACCGTTTTTTGAAAACATCTGCATATTATTCATATTTATTTCTTCGGTTGCGTAAAAAGCTCGTTTTTTATAGTCTTCGCCATTAAGAGCAGCGCAGCCGTCGAATCCGATTCGACCTTCAGAATCAGATTCGATTACGCTGTAGATTCGATCGGCGGATGAATAAGGTTCGGTAATTTTTTCGGCTTCTTTCGGGCCATAATAATAAACATAAAGATCCACAAATTTTGGCGGGTTAAAAGAAACCGGTATTTTAATCATATTTTCAACTAAACTGTATTTGCCGTATGTTTTTTTTAATCCCTTGCCGTAAAGTTTTTTAGGAAGATAAAGTTTATTATTTTTTATATTGCCTAAAGTCGGATATCCGAAAAGTCCGCCTTTACCGTAAGAATTTTTAGATTTGCTATTGCTATAAACTATACCGCCGTAAACTTCCGGAGGTAATTCAGTCAGCGGCGATCCCACATTGATTATGCAGTTAAAGTTTTTTTTCTTATCTTTATCGAGGATGCCGAAACCCTGAAGTTCAATTTCAAGGCTCGATTGAAACGCGCTTACTATAGGTTTCGGCAAATCGCCAATAGCGTTTAAAAGCTGGGCCGGATTGTAAATTCCATATTTCTCATAAACTTCCGAGCGCGTAGGCGAAGGTATGGGGCATATACTCTGATCCGGCCATACATATTTTTCGCCTATATAATCAAGCACATCAGGTTCCATGCCCGGTGCTAATTTCAATAAAAATATACTCGGATAAATATCTTTATAAAATATAACTTCTTTATTTAAATTTTCATTTCTTAAATATTTAGTTATTCGTCTGTCATCTATTA
>CAYQWL010000223.1:0-4410 GCA_964421195.1 uncultured bacterium
AAAAAATAATAAACCAATAATGAAATATAAAAAAACGGAACGCCATCATGATTTTTCGAAAAAAAAAGAAAAATAAAGGGTCGTTACCGGTCATTATCCTTGCTGTTTTAATGATACTTGCGATAGTTTCATTTTCGACGCATCATTATTTCAGGGAAAACCGAAATATGGTCTGGCGGCTTCAATGCGGTTCCGTAGCGGAGAGTATGGCGCGCGCGGCGGCTAAAGAAGCGGGAGTATATGTAAAAGCCGGAGTAATGAATTCCGCTTCTATGAGCGAGGATGATATATTATATGACTTTTTACTTAAACCGCTCGTTGAAAAAGATGAAAATCAACTTCATGAAGATGTATTTGATTATCCGTGCGAAAAGCTTATTACTTATAAATTAGCGAATGAGATCGGTTGTAAAGTTTATTCCGTTAAAATGCAATATAAGAATTTTCGTAAAATATTTGGCGTCAGTAATAAGACCGCTAATTTATTAACCGAGTGTAATGTGGCGGACGACCCATTCGAACGCCAGGGCGCCGTTGAAATTATATCCAGCGCTGATTTTAAAGGCATTACGAAATCTTACACTTTAAGATATGAAATGCGTATTGTAAATACTTTAATGCCGGTTGTTTCTAAATTTACTTTTTTTTCTAAAAATAAAACGGGAGATCCCAATCAATTAATAATGAGTCCGTCGCCTTCCGTTTGTTCTCCTATTGACGAAATCGCCAATCAGGGTTTTATAAATGCTAATCTATCGAAGCTTAGAGCGCCTCTTGTTTTAATTCATAACCCCGGCGACGTTAAAGAAATTTCCGGTTACTGTAATAATCATTCGGCGTTAAGGCAATTTTTACCTCCCGACGATTCTAAAGTAAAAATTACTAATAAGCAAAGAAAACATAAAATTTCAATGATTGATAGGGGCTGGGTTTATCTTGGCCTGAATAATTATAATTTAAACATTACTCCTGGATTGGCTAATCCGATGCCGGGGGTAAAATGTCCGAAAGAATTGATTCATCAACGTTATGGCAATGCTTTTATGATTATTGAATCAGGGCTTGTAGCCACTTTAAAAAAATTAAAACAATCTAAATTTCCTTATGATGCTTCATTTTTAAAAACTAAACCGCCTCTCGATGAAAGCGGCAGTCCCGCGCCTGAATTTTCTGATTATATTTTAAATATAGATTATAAGGGAATTTTCTGGAAAACAGTGCAGATGGCCACGAACGGAACTTTAAGAAATTATTTTGAAGACCCCGATAATGCTAATGTATCGCTTACGGAGGGATCGTCGCTTCTTCAATTATGCGGCGATGTACAGGCGCTTGCGGTTTCACCGGCAGTTAATTATATAATAAAGCCGTCTTCATATTTAGACAGGCGTTCGCCTACTTTAATTCTTGGAAAGGTATATCGATTATATGCTAAACGCGGGACTATAACGCAAAATTGCACTCATGGCGTATCTTCGCCTTATTATGATATTCATGCGAAGACAAAATCGCCTTATGTTCATAAATATCCTTATGGCGCGTATCCGGGGCATTTTTATCCGCTGGAAAATGAGCTTCCATATTTTAAAATAAATTTTGATACCGGCGTTATAATGAATTCTGGTTATGCTCAAACGAAATTATGCGGTTCAGGACCGTTGCCGCCCGTGGGAAGCGCCGATTATTTTTCTTCGTTATGGCGAATTGTCGCTGACGATACCGTGGCGACCGACGAAACTGTATTCGCCCGCGCGCGTTATGATATTAACGATGTATTTAATCTGGTTGGCTCTAATGCCTGCATGGATACGATTAAAACTTATTCGCTTTTTATGTCGAGAATTGTAGCTGAATCGTATAATAAGTCGTATAACTGGATTGTCGCGAACTCAAAGCCTGAAGGGGGCGTGTTTGAGCCTGACGTTAATATATTTGGGTTAAAGCAAAAGGACGTTAAAATAATAACGCCTGCTACCGGTAATGAAGACGACGAACTGTTTTTTTATGGGAAGAATAATACTAAAGGCGCCTGCCAGAGCGGAAGAGTAAAGATAATGCAGTATGAAAAAGCCGGCGGTAATTTTAATTTGTGTTATAAGATGTTTGAAGCGGCGGTTTTATTTGAAGGAGTGCTTGGCGCGATAAAATTATTCGGCGAGGATTATATTAACCCGGTAACGTCTGAACAGCCGGTTGCCGTTAATAAGTACGATATTAGATATCGCGCGGGTTTTGTATATGAAAATTACGAATCGTTTTGCGCGCAGGCTCTCGCGGATGCCGGCGATACGTCTAAGGCGCCGCAGCCGGGAAAAAGGGTTGTTTTTAAACAGGGCGGCGTGTATTACATTGATAATATAAAAAAAGTTAATCTTGATGAATATGCCGAGGTGACATTCACTCATAACACAATATTGATAGTGAAAGGCGATATCGCCGTTCCGCCTCTTAGAAAAACGGCCGTGGCGGTAAAAAGCGGTTCGACGTTAACTATTCTGTCTATTGAAGGCGATATTATTTTAAGCGGGCCGGAGCCTCATATTTACGAAGCTTCTTTGAATGCGCTCGGAGAAAAAAGCACCATTAAAAAGTCCGATAATGTGAGTTATTTTCAGGTATTTGGCAATATGACCATGGACAGTGTATATTTCGATTTAAAACCGGGCAGTTTGTTTAAAGTGAAATCTTTGCCGGGCGGAACGACTTTATTAGTTCCCGAAAAGCAAAAAAGTTTTATAAGAATGTCGGTTACTTACGATCCGGCGCTCGATGTATGTGATTATAAAAATTATATAAAACATTATAATTATTCTATTTCAAATTCATTTTCGTATTGGAGTAAATGATTATGATAAAAATCAATCGAAAACATAAGGCTTTTTCGATGATCGAAATAATGATTACGCTTGTAGTGCTTGCATTGGGATTGATGCCTATATTGTTTTTTATTACTTCGACGACTCGCGGGGTTTCTTCAACTATTGAAGAATTATTTGCCACTAATTACGCTAATGAAATAATCGATGGCATTAATTCATTTAGTTATGACGAGGTGCCTTTAACGGAGGAAAAAAATATTAATGTTCTTATCGCGGAGCAAAGTTTTTTTAAAAAGCTTCATTTGAAGCCTCCGCGGCCTGGATTTGAAAGACTTGTTAGAATATATGAAAAAAAACCGGACAATAATTTACAAATGTATGATGAAAATACCAGAAAAGAGCTTGAAAAATTACTTACTTTTAAAGTGATTGAAACTACCGTAAAATATAAAGTAAAAGATGAAAAAGCAGGGACGCGGGATAAACTTTTAAAAGTATATTCAATAATAGGCGGTGATTCTTGTGATATATAAAAGCAGAGGTTTGACTGTAGTTGAAGTAATGATAAGCCTTTCTATATGCGTTGTGCTGTTTGCATCCGTTTATTCCGTTTTTAATAGAAGTTTTTTTGGCAGCCAGAAAAATATGGATAATTTAAATGCGCTTCAGGAAATGGCATTAATAATATATAATTTAAGAAGCGACTTACAATCATATATCGAGCTGGATGGATTGGATAATTCAAAAATGAAATACGATAATACGAATAATTCATTTTCTTTTTTAATGGTAAGCGGAATGGATGAAAAAGGTTCATCTAAATATAATATGATTACTTATGAATTAAATGCTAACGGTAGTTTTATCAGGACGGCAAGAGAATTTAAAAAACAAAGCGAAGGAATAGTAGCGCAAAAAAAACTTGCGTCTCTTAATTCGATAAGTAAGTTTAATATAAAATTATTTACTAAACAAAATATTGAAATAAATAATAATGACGCCGCTACCGCTTCCGTTACCGCCGCTAATAATAGCGTTTCTAATTTTAAGCCTCATTATATAGAAGTATTTTTACGCCATAAAACTAATGCTCAATTAGAGACTAATATAGTGCTTTGCTCGCTTTATACATCTAAAAAAAATATAAGTAAAGGCAATTGCTGGGTATCCGGCCCAAAGCTATCGGCGGCTACGGCTATGTCGCCTTATTATGATCACGATAATGTTCAAACGACGGATTCCGGCGCGAGTGAATCGCTTCCGGATTTAATGGGATCATCGTATCCGAATCAATTATAACATTAATTTATAGTGATATTAAGGATGGTGTATTATGAGTAATAAGTTAAAGTTTAATTTGATAACAATATTTAGTATTTGTTTATTTTTTTCGTTGATTGCGTGGACGGCGGGTAATGCGGAACCGGAATTACAGACAGCGTTTGAACAGTCCGGGACGGAGGGCGGGATGTGGGTTGAGGATGTTAATAATTCCGGGGATAAGGATAAGGCATGGACTGATGATATTAAGAATTTCGGGGATAAGGATAAGGCATGGACTGATGATATTAAGAATTTCGGGGATAAGGAT
>CAYQWL010000223.1:4510-5704 GCA_964421195.1 uncultured bacterium
AAGGCATGGACTGATGATGTAAAATTTGCGGATGATCAGCCGCCGGGCAAGGGCTTTGATAAGGCTTTTGAAGAGCCGCAAATGGTAGGCGTCAATAAATGCCGGAAATGCGGCCAAAATTTTCCTGTTACACCGGATGGCATTGAACAATATAATGCGCATATTAAAATATGCGGGCAGGCGGACGCTGATAAAAAACTTCCGGTAATAGATTATGGCGTAGAAGGCGTCGAAGAAATTGTTAATGATGAAAAAAAATTAGTATTAAATACTATGGGATTATATGGCGATGTAAAAATGCCTGATTATGACACAAAAGGGCTTACTAAAAATCAACTTATAGTCAGGAATATATATAAAGCCGTTTTATCCCGTCTTCCATTGAACAGTGAATTGCGTGACAGCGAATGGGTAAAAGCGCTCGATGACGGTTCTATGAATGAAAATCAGGTTAAGAATAAAATAATGATCTGTAATGAAAAGAAGATAATCGACATATATCAGAAATATCTTTTACGCGGTCCAGGGCTTGAAGAACGTCAACAATGGATGAAAAAAATTGAAGCGGTAAAACCTGAAAATTGTCCTGAATTAATATTATGGATAGAAAGATGCATTAAAAATTCGAATGAAGCTTTAAAGAAAATGCAGTAATCAAGCTTTATATTCTGTCTTATTAGGAACTATAAATTGAATAACACTGAAGTGGAAGAATTGAAAATATATTCTTCGAATAGTCATAAAAGTTTATCTGCCGTTTATGATCATACTGAGCTCGATGAATTAGAGGCTGGTTTTTGCGCCGGTGATATGTTGAAAATCGAGGAGCTTATATTATATTATTATAAACGTATCTTTTTTAATTGTTTGAGAATTGTTAAAGACGTATATATGGCGGAAGATATCGTCAACGAGACTTTTTTAAAAGCTTATAAATACAGGGCTTCTTTTAAACCTGGCGGAAATTTTATAGGGTGGCTGTTAAAAATATCGATTAATATTTGTATGGATTTTTTAAAAAAGAAGAATTGGGAATCGAGTAATTTTATAAGTCTCGAACTTTTTAATAAAGATTTTTCTTCATTAAAAAAATATCAAAAATATTTAATCGATGAGAAGAGCAATATTGTTTTTGATGAAAAGATTAAACGTGAAATAATTAGCGGCGCGGTTTTGTGTCTTCCGGCGCTTTAC
>CAYQWL010000224.1:0-5645 GCA_964421195.1 uncultured bacterium
ATCCTTCGATAGTTTCATCTACCGGCACTCCGGAACCTGGAGGCCTTTTATGGTATGAAACTCTTTATTTTATAAAAGAACTCTCGCGGCGTAAAACTATATGCGGTTTCGATCTCGTCGAGCTTATGCCTGTTCCTTTATGTCATGCGCCGGATTTTCTCGCGGCAAAATTAGTTTATAAAGTAATAGCTTATATCCTTAAATATGCGGAATCTAAAAAATAATTCCGGCGGTCCGGGGCCGTCGTCAGTATTGATTTTCTGGTTTTTATTTTTGCTTTCCGGGATTTGCGCTCTTATATATGAAATATTATGGGTGCGTTTTTTCGCGTTATGCGTCGGTTCGACGATTTATTCGGCGTCGGCCGTTACGGCGGCTTATATGTGCGGTCTTGCTATCGGCGCATATATGCCGGGACGATATGCCGATAGAGTTTCGTCGCCGCTTAAATATTATGCCGTGTTTGAGATGGCGATTGGTTTTTATGCGCTGTTATTTTTAGTTTTTTCAAAAAATATCGATGCGGCCGGAACGGCGATTTCCGGAATCGGATTTAAATTTTTATTCGTTATCGTCGCTTTGATTATTCCGACTATTTTAATGGGCGCTACTCTGCCGTATATTGCCTGCGCTTATGTAAGAATATTTAAACCGGTAAATAAAGAATTTTCAGTGAGCGTTCTTTATGGAATAAATGCTTTCGGCGGAGTTATTGGCGTTTTTCTCGCGGGTTTTTTACTTATTTATCTTTATGGAAATACCGTTACGATTTTAATTGCGGCCGCGGGCAATTTTATCGTCGCGGCGTTTGCGCTATCTATAAGCCGTTATGCCGTTAAAAATTCCGTTTCGCATTCGCCCGTTTCCGCTTGCGGCGAATTATTGCGGGAAGAAAAAGGCGTCCATAGACCGGATATGAAAAAACTCGCGGATGCGGGATATGAACCAAAAGATTGCCGCCCTGTAAGGTTTTATGCTTATATAACTTTTGCCGCTTTTTTTATGACCGGATTTTGCGCATTGGCGCTTGAAATCGTTCTCGCCCGTCTTCTTGTTTTGATTATAGGCACTTCCACTTATGCTTTTTCTCTTATTTTAATGGCTTTTATATGCGGCATTCCCGCAGGTTCTATATTAGTTCCATTGATTATACGCAGGCCGCCGCGTATGGCCGCTTTTGGCGTTGTACTCGCTCTGCTTGCCTTCGCGGCTTTACTCACTATACCTCTGCTCTCGGCCGCTCCTTTTATTTTTTTAAATATTTTCAGCTCTTATGGCGCGAATTTTTTAACTTTTATGACGGTCGAATATTTGTTGTGCCTCATGATTTTAATGTTTCCCGCGACGCTTTCCGGCTATGCATTTACCTGTGCTCTGGGAACTATTAAAGCACAGATGAATACAATCGGCCGCGACGTGGCCGGATTGTATTTTTTTAATACTATCGGTTCGCTTGCGGGAGCCATTGCCGCTCCTTTTTTATTTATAAAAAACCTGGGGCTTCAAAATTCTATAATTGTAATTTCACTTTTATACTTTTTTTCAGGTGTCGTACTTATTTTTTCTTCGGAAAGCGGCCGCCGGATAAAGATAGTAAGGGTCGTTACTCTTATTATCTGTTATGTTCTTATTTATGGATTCTCTGGCCGGCTCGATATGGATGTCATTGCTGCCGGCGTGCATTATCATCCTTATAAGTTCGCGGGAAAATCGGTAAAGGAAATTATTGATTACATAAAAAAAGAAAAGCTTGTATTTTTTGCCGAAGGCATAGATTCAACTGTTGGAATATATTTGAAACATGAAGTAGTGTATTTGAAAATAAATGGAAAAACCGATGCTTCTACCGGATGGTATGACATGAATACACAGGTTTTGCTTGCGCACCTTCCGATGATGCTCGCGCGTGATAACCGTAAAGTCGTAGTTATCGGCCTTGGCGCGGGCGTAACGGCCGGAGCCGTCATGAAATACGATCCGGAGTTGCTTGAATGTGTCGAAATTAATTCTGCCGTTATCGAAGGCGCTCGTTTTTTTAATAAAATAAGCGGCCTCGATTTTAACGCGCCTAATTTTAAAATAATTGAAGATGACGCACTGACGCATTTAAAAACTTCAAAAACTGAATACGATGTGATAATTTCCGAGCCTTCGAATCCATGGATTGCCGGCATAGCGTCTCTTTTTACTTATGAGCATTTTATGAGATGCCGCGAAAGGCTTTCGAAAAACGGACTTATGTGTCAATGGCTGCAATTATATTCGATGTCGAAACAGGATTTTATTAGAATACTCGTTACATATCAAAAAGTTTTTCCGAATGCTACGTTATGGTACAGCTCCTGGGGCGATGCGCTTATTATAGGCACCAGAACAGACTATGACTTTGATTTTAATGTTATAAAAAAAAGACTTGAAAAAGAGCGAATTAGAAAACAGTTAAATCTTATTGAAATTTTTTCGGTCGAAGCGCTTCTCGCTCATCAGGTGCTTGATAGTGAAACTTTAAAAAATCTTTCAAATAAATATCCTGATATTAAAATAAATACCGACGATCATCAAATACTCGAATTTTCCGCGCCTATTAATTATTATAATCAAAATTCCGAACAAATAACGAATACTTTATTGGCGATGCAAAATACCGAAAAATTATATTTGAAAAAATATTATGAATTAAACCGGCCCGATGATAATTCATACGAAAGCCTTGCAAGAGCCTATTATAAACTTAAAATGATCGATCGCGCTTCGGAAAATTTTAAAAAAGCTACTGAAAAAAATCCCGCTTTATGGTATGTTCATTTAATGAAAGCTGAAAAATTATATAATGAGGGTCTTTTATATGAAGCGTTAAATGAAGTGCAGGTGGCTTTGTTTCTTGCTCCACAAAAGCATCAGTCTTATTACGCTCTTTTGAAAATAGCGATTGAGCTTCAGGATTTTTATTCAATAATAAGAGTTTTTAATAACGGCAGGCAGTATTTTACTTATCCTGATCGTTATCAATATCATCTTGCTCTGGGCGTTGGTTATGAAGGGCTTGACGAATATTCAAAGGCGATCGAAAATTATAAAATGGCTATAGAACATTTTCCTGATTGCTTTTCGGCACATAAAAATCTTGGCCTTTTATACTTAAAATTAAATGATAATCAAAGCGCTATCAAATATTTAAACTGCGCATATAAAATTAAATCCGGCGATGAAGAAGTGCTCGAAGCGCTTTCTAAATTGAATGGAGGTAAGTGAATATGAGTGAAATTTTGAAAAAACATTGTTTTAAATGTGTATATAAGTTTTTAAATGAGTATGTAAATATGAAATTTTTAATCCTGATGTTTTTTTGTTTTGCTTTTATAATGTCGGTTAATCTGAAAGCCGCTTATTCTAATGATTTAAATAATGAAGCTATTAAACTTTTTAAAAGTAATCAATTTGGAAAAGCTCTTGATAAAATGTATCGCGCTATAGAATCTGAACCGCATAACATAGAATTTAGATATAACCTCGCCCTTATGCTTTATAAATCCGGCGGCCGTTATGTCGAAGCTAAAAAGGCCTGTGAAGACGTTTTGACTTTTGACGATAAACATGAACGCGCTAAAGTGCTGCTTAAAGGCTGCATTGAAAAAATATTGCAGGGTGACGGGGTGAAAAACGATACAAGCCTTGCGACTTCACGTTTTTTAGAAGATAAAAAACGGGTGCAGGTTAAAGTTTCTGACGTGCCGGATGAGTTAAAGCAATTTTTAAAGATGCTTTATCTTGACAGAAACTTCGATGAGGCGTATATATATTTTTCCGCGCCGTGCAAAAACGCTATTAATGCATCTGACTACAGCGCTCATATGGAAAAGCTTCTCAATGAAGAAATAACGGGCGTAGCGCGTGACGTAAAAATAAACGGAGTCAGATTTAATGAAAAAGAAGGCTATGGCGTGGCGATTTTTGACGTAATATATGAAAAAGAGCTGAAACAGCCTTTGAAAACAGCTCTTGGCGGTTATAATACCGTACTTGAAAAAAAGAAGAATTTTATGTTTTTTGTTAAAGAAGAAGATAAATGGAGTGTGATACCGCCCGATTTTATCGTCGATAAATTTATATATTTTTGTTCTAAATATCCCGATGTTTTAAGCTATACGGGGAGCGAAATGCAAATAGAACAGGATTGGGTGGATAGCACTCTTATAGAATACGAAAAAATGGGGGAATTCCTTCAAAATAAGAAACCGGAGGAAGCTCTTAAACTTAGAATAATGTATAGCGCTTTATCTTATCTTAAAGCGCGCAAGGAAAAAAATTATTCTCAAATGTATGATATGATGGCTGCAATACAATATAAGTTAATCGGTAATAAAATGAAGTTTATTAAATCAATAACGCAAAAGGATTTAAAAGTTGTCGTGCGCGACGTTAAAATAATAGACGTGGTAATTAAAAGCCGTATAGCATGCGTTAAATATTCGCTTGAAATGTTTAATAATGCGGGAAGTGAAAATTTAAGCGTTAATAAGCTTGTAACTTATCTTATGATAATAAAAGACGGTATTGAATGGAAAGTGTGTGATTTATGGCGTGGAAAATGGTTTCTCGAAAAATTTCCATCGGTATATAAGGAATTTAATCCGGGTGAGGACCAATACCTTGAATTTAACGGCCGCGATTGGATAGATAGGTCGATTGAATATAATGCGGTTAAGCGTGAAGAAATGCAGGAAATGGAAAATAAACTTTAAATATGCTGTTTTTATAAAAATTAGATATATTTTATTTTAGATAAATATGTTGTAACGAATGTTTTTCTGAATAAAAATAAAAATTAACGACAGGTTATAAAAAGAATCCGACGTTAACGTCGGATTCTTTTAAATTTATAATTTTGTATGTTATAAATTTTCAGGAATATATCGTAATATATATTAACTCAGGGAGATGATCGTCTGGCGTTAGTCCCAGAATGTGAGTTTATTTCCGACCTTTCCAAGAAATTCTTTACCTTTATCTACGAGTTCACGGCCTTTTTCAATAGCTTCTTTGCCTTTGTCTATAGCCATTTCCGCCATTCCAACAGGATTTACATAAAAAGTGCCGTTTACTTCTATAGGACCGAGAGTAAATCCAACGTCCTGAAAACCAATTTTGTTAGCCTGGAACGAAAAACCGCCTTCTACTCCCACGCCAAGCCCGGCTCCAACGCCGCCGCCAAGTCCTACACCGACTAAGTCGTTACCTTTATATTGTACGGCGTGGCTTACGCTTCCGTCAACCCATGCGCCGCAACGCGCTTCGGCTTTGCCGCTGAGTTCTATGCCGTTTTTGCCAAGATAGGCGGTGCCTTCGGCGCTTGCTTCGGCGCCGGCCATACCTTCAAGACTGCCTGACGTGCGAGTGCCGAGCCCGCCGCCGACCTGTGTTACTATTTCACCTTCGTTGACTGATTTAACCCCGACGCCAGCGTTTACGCTTGCCTGAGCATCTAATAATGCGCCGTCTTTCATAAATTTAAGATTGCCGTCGCCGCGCGCCCAGGCACCCGCTACTGTATC
Organism: uncultured bacterium; assembly: GCA_964421195.1. Lineage (GTDB taxonomy): Bacteria > Muiribacteriota > UBA9980 > UBA9980 > UBA9980 > UBA9980. Next base: position 5,553 of record CAYQWL010000224.1, read on the forward strand.
GGTACTGCCGGTCATTGAAAGCGCTCCGTCGAAAAATTCGGCGCTGCCTTCGGCTTTAAAACGAGGGCCTAAATGAGCGTCAACGCTGCCAAG
>CAYQWL010000225.1:0-2782 GCA_964421195.1 uncultured bacterium
ACAATGACGGTAAACCATATCGTTATGTATTTAAATAAGCTTTTAGCCCCTTCAATGTCCATGCACGCAGGTTTAATAGACGTTTACGGCGTAGGTTTGCTTTTAACGGGGAAAAGCGGCATAGGTAAAAGCGAAACGGCGCTTGAATTAGTGCGGCGCGGGCATTGTCTCGTTTGCGACGATGTCGTGACTTTAAGACGTATAGGCAATGATATATACGGTTATTCAGATCCAATGCTAAAATATCATATCGAAGTAAGAGGACTCGGTATAATCGACGTTCAGGCGCTGTTCGGTTCGGCGGCAACCATCCAGGAAAAAGAAGTGGATATCGTGATAGATTTAGTCGCATCATGTGATCAGCATAAATATCATTTCGACCGTCTCGGACTCAGCCTTGATTTTCTGGATATAATGGACATCAAATTGCCTAAAATATCCATCCCGGTTCAGGAAGGACGCAATATTTCAATTATAATCGAAGCCGCGGTTATGAACGAACGTTTAAAACGGCAGGGTCATAACAGCTCGCAGATATTTATCGATTCGCTGTTTAAAAAAATGAATCCCGGCCATGTATCCGACATCGCAAAAATAATTCCATAAAATAGAAGTGATGATAATGTCAGACGGCGCAAGTTTTTCATATAAAATAAAAGACGAACTTATAAAACAGACTATAAAAAAAAAGTGTTGTCAACGGGTATTTTTATATAATATATTTAAAAACAACGCTTCTATAATGAGTGAAAGCGGCGCGATAAAACTTTTATTACGGCTGCCTTCCATGGCTCATGTCGGAAAAGTCGGCCAGATTCTAAAAAGATTGACCGGAATATCATTTTCACATATTTATAAAATACGCGATAATTTTTCAGGCGGCGATTACTATCGCTGCGTTATCGATGAAAACAGCGGGCCCGAAGTCGTTTTAAAAGAACTTTCTCTCAAAAGCGGTCTTTTTTCAGAAGCTCCGCCGCTCGACGCCATCCTGTCTCAACTTGAAAATGATTGCTGCCAGTGTGCTTTTATCAAAAGCGCTTTCGTCGCATGCGGATATTTCCAGGACCCCAAAAAAAATTATCATTTTGAGTTACGCATTAGAGAGCCTCTGACGGCGAATATTATACGTAAAATACTCTGGCGCCGGATCAGCTGTAAGATAAAAACGCATATATTAAAAAACGGCGATGTTATTTTACTTTATTCAAAATCTTTTGAGAATTTCGAGAAAATTCTTGCATACCTTGGAGTTACCGCAAGTTACTTCGAACTCGAAAATATAAAAATAATCAAAGAAATCAAAAATAATACAAATAGAAACGTTAATTTTGAAACCGCCAATATCCAGCGTACCGCAAATATAGCCGCCGGGCAGATATCTAAAATCAAACGGCTATTAAAATCAAATTTCATCGACAAACTGACGCCCGCGCTTATAGAAATGGCGCGGCTGCGCACTGCGAATCCACACATGTCTTTAAGCGAACTCGCCAATACCGCCAGGCCGAAAGTATCAAAATCGGCTATAAACAATAGATTAATGCGCCTTCTTGAAATTTACAAACGTTACGCATCCGAAATCGAGCGGGCCGATTCAATGACATAAACATAAATAATCAATAAATTGCTTTAATATAGTTGACAAATTCAAGCATAATTAATATAATATACACGATTTATATGAAAGTAATATTCAACGCCGATGATTTCGGCATTACCAACGCGGTTTCAAATTGCATAATCGAACTTTTCAAAGCCGGCACGCCTTTAAAAAGCACAAGCGTTATGATAAATCTTATCAGCGATTCGTCTGCCGCGCTTTTAAAAAATTTTATAAAACACTCTAAAAACTCATTTTCAGCCGGGCTACATTTTAATCTTACATGCGGCGCTCCTATTTCACCTGCTTCAAAAATTTCTTCAATTATCGATTCTAACGGCCGGTTTCTTAAATTCGAAGATTTGATTTTACGCGCGGCTGAAAAATGTATAGAACCCGCTCATATAGCCGAAGAATTCAGCGCCCAGTATAACACTTTTTTTGAAAAAACAGGATTTTACCCGTCGCATATAGATTCGCATAAGCATATTCATATGCTGCCCGTTTTTTTTAAAACCGTTATCGAATGTTTAAAAAGCATGGTTACCAAACGTATAAGACTTGCTGAAAATATTTCCGCTATCGAATTATTTATAAGTCAGGGCATAAAAAGCGATATAGTTTCTAAATGTTTCGTTTCCGAACATCTTCAAGACGGCATTTCTTATTACAGCCGCACCGCTTCCGCCGCCGGTGTAATTTATCCGGCCGCGTTTTTAGGAACTTATTCAGTCGGCTCGCTGAATTCTAATTTTTTTGAAAAAGAAGTTATCCCTTTCTCACCCAATAACATAATATGCGAATATATGACCCACCCTGGAATATGCGATAATTCTCTGAAGGCGCTTTCGAGTCTTACTTTACCGCGTGAATCGGAATACGGCGCGCTAAAAAGCGCCGAACTGTCCGAAACGTTAAAAAAATATTGCATAGCGCCTGTTTCTTTTAATGAACTATAAATGAGAGGTATCTTGTATTAATGAATTTAACGAAAAATTTTATAACAACCGCCGTACAGGCAATAATAACCCAAATTATAAACATATCTTTTTTGGGCGCCATATTTTTATACATATTATTTTATTCTAATTTTACTTTAGCGGCAGAAACGGCAGAAGTACGATTAACGCCAGAAATCGAAACAACAGATGTAAAATTAATTAATAAAATTGAAACATC
>CAYQWL010000225.1:2882-5627 GCA_964421195.1 uncultured bacterium
TAACGCCAGAAATCGAAACAACAGATGTAAAATTAATTAATAAAATTGAAACATCTGAAGCCGTAATATCCGGTATTGAAACAGATGATGTAAAATTAATTAACATAAGCGATGATACCGCCGTTTCCTGTAAAACCGCCGAAAACCGTGAAATCAACGATAAAACCAATCAGGTATGGTTGAGGCTTAAATCGCGTTTTAAAACTTCAGAAATAGAACTTGCCCGCAAAAAATACGGCCGTACCTTCCGCCCGCCCTCAGAAACAACTGAAATTAACGCATCCGCGGGCGGCGGTACAGCGGAAATCTTATTAAATGCCGATAAAAAAACAGGAGAGGTAATTTCAACGGCAGTTAAAACGACCGAAATTTTTATTGAATCGGGAGAAAATCTTTTTTATCTGCATTGTTATAACTGTCATTTCGATCATTCACGTTTAAAGATAGCGCCAGAACTTGCAGGCCGTAATTTCTGGATAAAATATAATGACTCGAAGGACAACTCAATAATTAAAGTGGTTCGCAAAGGCCGCAGGACAAAAGATGCCGATATGCCGGCATACGGCATAGAACGGCTCAATGAAAAAGAGGCGGAGGCTATCGTTACATATCTCGAATCCATGCTCCAGCCTGTAAATGGTGATGTATATTGAAGTTAGATTATCTTACGCATGAAGAACTCACGGCGTTAGACTATAATAAATGCACGCTCGTGATTCCCGCCGGCCCTTATGAACAGCACGGCCCTCATCTTCCGGTTTCAACGGATATCATTATAGCGCGTTATCTCGCTGAAAGCCTTTGCGAAGCCGTAAAAAATGAAATCGGTCCGGGAGCCGCCGTAGAAGCGCCCGCTTTTGTTTACGCCCCCGCTCTTATATCCGACGGAATAGGCCGTACGCCGCAATTCACGCCCGAAGCATTTACCGCCTTTTTCTCTGAAACATTAAAACAATATTGCGCAACTGGCTTTAAAAATATAATCATAGTGATTCATCATTTCGAATTAAAATTCGTCAAATGCGTAATTAATGCTATCGCGGCCTGTGAATCCGAATACCGCGAGGCAAAAATTATCGAACCGCTTTCCGCATATTATTATTCAGGTGAATATAATACATCCATCGAAAAGCATATCGCATCAAAAAAAAATTCGAATGACCGCCAGGATGATATTATAAAATGTTATGCTGATATTGATTTTAAAACCGAGATACATGCATGCATTAAAGAAACTTCGTTAATGATGTATTTACTGCCGCGCGCCGTTAAAAGCGATGTTTTATTAACATTAAAACCATTTTTAGTCAATCCGGCGTCAGAATTTTTTAAACTTAATTTTACCTTTAAAAAAATGGGCGCGGAATCCGGATATATAGGTTCTCCGGCCCGCGCATCCATATTTTTAGGCGAACTTATATTCAAGCAACTGCGTTCCGCTTTATCAAGCGCCGTTAACGCTTCGCTTTGCGAAAGCGCCCCTCCATATTCAATACCGCTTTTTCTCAAAGCGGTATTGACGGTGATTTAATTAACGCTATTTAATTAGCGCTGTCTATCATTTTTATAAGAAATTCATCCCATTCGCTTTCCTGACTTAATTTTAAGTCCATATAATCGCCGGTTTTAAATTTATTCAAAAAACCCATTACGTTAGTTTCGTTCAGTTCCCATTCAGGTTTTGCCGCACCGATAGTAAGCCATGTAGGTTTTGTAAAAATACCTATCGAAAGACCATTGCCTGTTTGTTCAATATAATTATGCGCTTCACCCATTACGAAGCTTGAAGATGGAAACGCCGAGTAATTGAATTCTTTATGGTCTAATTTTTTAATGGGAGCGCCGTAAATTTTTAACAAATCATCACAGGCGCGAAGCATTTCTTTATTATCTTTTGCTTCAATTTTAACTTTTTTCACGAAATCGATAAGATCAAATACCGATACACCGGTAAGATTTTTCATCGCTTTCAGCGCTTTATTAACAGCGTCGGAATTCGTATCGGCAAATTCGTTTAATTTAGATGAAAACTTAATGAACGCTTCATCAAAGTTTTTAAATTTAGTCATATCGAACGCGCTTGATGTAAGAACCATTTTATCGGCGAGTCCCATACGTTTAACCCAGCCGCGCATATAATCGGTATAAGCCCTGAGGTAAGCAAACGCCAGTTCGCTTCCGGGCATATCAGGTTTACCGGTAATAGCTCTGAGAAAACTATCATAAGCATACCAGTTAATTTGAACGTTTTCACATGCGTAAACGCCGTGAACGTAATCGGCTATTTCTTTTAAAACTTCTAATTTAGCCAGCAGACAGCAATCAAAAACCATAAGATCGATAAGGTCAGTTCCATTCTGATTTTTTATAAAATCGCGCACTTCGGAAAGCGCCTGCCCTATCTGAAGAGTGCTCATATGATTTTTAGATTGGTCATCGTAAGAAATTCCGCCGATGCCGAACTCAGAGCCATGATTCGATATAAGAAGCGCATAATGTTTTGCCGGAAACCGGGTTATGGTCGATTTGCAAAATTCTACGAAATTTTTATATGCGCCCATATCCACTTCACCCATTTTTTCGAGTAATATCGAATTTAATTCAAAAAGCCGATTATCTTTCTGGACAAAATAGCGGCGGCACGAAGACCAGTTACCATCGAGCATCGTGTTAGCTTCAGCTTCTTCGGGACTTCCAAAATGTTCAAGACCGATTCTATCTATTTGAACTACCACGTTCATATTT
>CAYQWL010000226.1:0-5576 GCA_964421195.1 uncultured bacterium
GTCCGAACTTCGAAAAAAGCGGCATTTTGTATGGTTTTGCGAAGGCCACGCCGCGATTCTTTTAAAAAATCCCGATCTTATCGAAATGATGGTGGAAGCCGGCATGGCGCGTATGCAGGTGGGAATGGAATCAGGCTGCATTGAATCGCTCGAGCGCTATGGCAAGCAGATTACTCCGCAGGACATAGAAGAGGTGGTCCGTATATGTTACCGCGCCGGGTTAGGCCAGCTCGCGGGTAATTTTATAATGGGCGGAACGAACGAAACTCACGAAACGCTCGAACGGACGACTTTATTCGTTGAGGGCCTTCACGACGCGGCGCCCGGTATGATAGATATTTCGACGACTTTTATAATGCCGCTTCCCGGCACGTCTATTTCTAAGTGTCCCCGCGATTTTGAAATGACTTTATTAGACCCTGGCTCTCTTACAACGACCGAAGATTTTCCGGTTAACGAAACTAACGAACTTTCAAGATTCGATATAAGCATGGCCGCGCGTAAATTTCTGTCTCGCTCGGCCATGCGGATGTTAAAATTATATAAAAACGGCGCGGTGCCGCGTGAAAGAATTTTAAGGCATTTCGAGCTTTCTCATAAATACGGGCTTTCAAGCACCTGGCACCGTTTTATTTATTTAAAAGACCTCCCGGTCAAAAAATATTACGAAATGATGATATTTTTGCGCGGCGTTCATTCATCTTCAATCGCGCCTGAAAATATAGACTCTTATTATCCATGCAGAACTTTTAATATTGCCCCGCCGTGTGCTTATTTTAAAACTCGTAAGGTTATAGATGAAAATAAATTTATCGGATTAGAGCGCGATCTTGCGGTTTTATGCGACGGCAAAACCCGGCTTGGCGCCGTTATAGCTTCTATAGTAGAAAAACACCGCGAAACTCCCGGCGCGGCTGATAACGCACGCCGTATATTAAAAGAAATGGAAGAAAAACATTTAATTATTTTTCTGCCGTAAAAGAAACCACACCCCGGTTTCACCGTTAAGTGATCTTATACCGGAATGTGGCAAGTTTAACGGTCATTTTACGACCTTTCTACTTTTTGGAAGTCTGGACTCCTACGAAAGCGTAATCTACGCCTACTAATGAAAGACCTCCCGCAACTTTTTCGAGTTCGTCGTCGGAAAGCTGCCCGCTTTTTAAATTTGATTCCTTAAACTCGTTAGTCGCTTTTTTAAATTCATCGATAGTAACTTCATAACCATGCTTTTTAGCTTTTTCTAAAAAGTCCGCTTCATCTTTCGAATTTTTCAGTTCGTTAGCTAATGAATGATCGCTTTGAAGTTTAGCCAGAAGAGCTTTTGCATTGTTTGCCGTCATTTATAAATCACCTCCCTTTATAAATTTATATTTTCTTTGTCTTTATATTATCACACGGTAATCAATAGTAATTATATAATAACATATAGTCTAATTATTATTCTATATTTTTTTTAATTATAATTTTATATTTTACAAAAAACTATCCAGTAAAACGAATCAAATTTTCTAAATATTATCATTACCTGTCTGACAAAGTCATTTTTATCATCGAATTTATCGCCAAATATATCATAAAGTCCGTCTATTACTTCACTGAAAGTCAATTTGCCGCTGCTATGAAGTAGAAGTTCGAATTCAAGCGGTGAAAAAACATAGCCGTCTATTTGAGGATAACCGTTTCTCATATCTATATTACGCCATATTTCGAAAGTGCGCTGAGGCCGCCATTGCATTAATTCATTTTCAGGCACGTCATTAATACGAGCGGCAGCGCCTTCGGATATAAGCCTGAAATATTCGTCAAGAAAAGCATTTTTTTTTAAAACATCAAGATACCACATACTCGTTACGCCATATTCGCGCGCCGTTAAATATTGTGAAAGCATCGTTTCGTAAGTAATTTTATTTTCATTTAAAAGCCTATTCATTGTTTTAAATATGTGACGGCCCGTTTTCACGCGAACTGCGATAATATCTTCGGCTGAAAGACCGTCAACCAGAACAGGCGGATAGTCATCAAAAGATTTAATTTCATTGTCTTCGCATAATTTAAGACCGAACGCTTCAGGTTTTTTTGAAATATCGGTTCCGGGATACGGCCTTAAAAAACCCGTGGTTATATCTATGACGCCGGGAGCTATATTCAATAATTTTTCAGCGAATAAAATCGTTTCAGAGGAAGTTTTTTCATTTTCGAATGGTCCGCCGATTATAAGATTAGTAGCTATCTGGGGTATTTTGTATTTAACAGCCTCACTGACGATGAATTCGATCTCTTCGGGCGTCGTATTTTTCTGGTAGATATCCAGAATTTGCCTGCATCCGGATTCTACGCCTATCTGCAGTCTTAAAAGGCCTGCTTCAGCCATATTTTTCAACATTTCAGGGTGTTTTGCAAGCGTGCGGACATGCGCTTCGCAGTACCATGCTATATTTCTTTCTTTTCTTAATTTATTGAATTCATCGCAGAATTCAGCCACCCGCTGCGGATTGAGCGTAAAAGTGTCATCCATTACAGTTATATATTTAAGGTGTTTATTTTTGTCAAGATTTGATTTGATTTCTTTTATTACGTTTTTAATGCTTCTGAGCCTTACTTTTTTTTTATGGTTGCTCTGATAGCAGAATGCGCACGAAAACGGACAGCCGCGGCCCGTAAAAACAGTTCCGCCGTATTGTCTGCCGCCGCCTATCGCGCGGTGATATGCCGGAAACGGCAGCGAGTCGAGGTCTTCGACAGGCTGTCTTTCGCCGCAAGTTTCAAGAGCGCCGTCTTTACCGGCGCGGCAGACGCCTTTTATTTGAGTTAAATCGCCTTTTGAATATATGATGTAATCGAGCAATTCAGGAAGAGTTTCTTCAGCTTCTCCTCTTACGATATAATCGCATTTCGATTCTTTTAAAAATTCGGTTCCAAGCGCGGCCGCCTGCGGCCCGCCCGTTATAACGGTAACGCCGTCATATTTATCTTTAACGAAGCGGCAGAGCTCTTCCACGGCGGTCTTATTTTGATAATCGCATGAAAAGCCTATTACCCCGATATTTTTTTCTTTGATATTTTTTTCGATAACATCAGGCGCATCGCCGATTAAGCCGTGAAAAACCCAAGGATCGTATCCTTTATTCTCAAGGACCGCGGCAAGATAAAACAATCCAAGACAGTCAAGCGGCCCGGCGTTTAAGCTGTTGACCGGTCTTTTCAGATTTAATAAAAGAATGCCTTTTTTTATAGTCACGGTTATATTCCTTTCTGTTTAAAAAGGCGCATAAGCTAACCAGTATTTTTTTTCAAAAGTTTTTAAAATATTTATAGCCGTACCGTTAAATTCAGTTTCGTCTTTGAACAGCCGGCCGAATTTTTCCCTGACTTTATCGAGCACCTGCTTCAATTTTAATTTACCCGTCGAATGCAAAATAAGTTCGAATTCTAAAGGCGAGAGAGCGTCTTTGCCGATAGCGGGATAGCCTTCGGAAAAATCGATATCATGCCACATTTCCATTATCCTCTGCGGCCGCCAGCCATAAATTTCATCATCCGCTATATCGGCCGATCTTTTAACGGCGTTCCTCGATATCAGCGTGTAATAGCCGCGCACGAACGGTACGACATTGTAAATGGACATATACCAGACGGATTGAGCGCCGTAATTAAAATCGCGAAAGCAGTTTACTATAGTTTCGTGCGGCACTTTGCCTTCTTTGAATAATTTCATCATCGTATTAAAAATATGCTGTATAAGCTCATTTTGCCCGGCGGCAATCTCTTCTCTGCTTAAAGCCGCGGTCCGTGTAACTGGAAAATCTGAAAATACGGTCAAACCGGCAGGATCTATTATTTGCATACCGAATTTACCAGGACAGCGAGATATATCGGTAGCCGGGTAAGGCATCATCGGGCTTACGCCGAGTATAATAACTCCTGGAGCGAGATTTAAAAGTTTTTCAGCGAATTTTTTATTTTCTTCTATTATATCGCGGCTTTCAAAAGGCCCGCCGGTTATAAAAAATCCTATCATCTGATGGACGCCCTCGGCGGCGGCCATTTTAACTACTTCTTCTATTTCGGTTATAGTGGTTTTTTTGTTATAAGCGTCAAGCACTGCTTGAGACCCTGATTCTATGCCTACCTGCATTTTAATCATTCCAGCCTGAGTCATTTCAGCAAGAATTCCGGGATATTTTATTAACTGTTTTATGTGGCCTTCACAAAACCATACAAAATTTCGCTTTTTTCTGAGTTCGCAAAGCCCGGCGCAAAGTTTTGAAACTCTTTCACGCGACATTACAAGCGTATCGTCAGCGAAAGCTATATAATTCAAATCCGGCTCGTTTGCAAGCACCGATTCTATATGTTTGATAACTTTATCGACGCTTTTCAGGCGGACTTTGCGTTTCAGCGAGCCTTCATGACAGAATGCGCAAGAAAAAGGACAGCCGCGGCCGGTCTGGATATAAACGCTTTTAAAATCAGGTTTATTTACCCATCGGTGAAATGCGGGAAGCGGAAGATCGTCTAAATTTTCAATAATAGGTCCGGGTTCATTTTTAACAAGTTGTCCGGCTTCGTCAGTATAAACAATACCGGAAAGTTTTTTCCAGTCGCCCGCGCCGTTATAAAGACATTCTAAAAGGCCGTGGAGCGTCAGCTCGCCTTCACCGTAAACAGCCGCAAGACAACCACTTTCGCCGATATATTTCGCGTCAAATCCGCTTACCTGCGGTCCGCCGAATATAACTGGTATCTTATATTCTTTTGAAATAAAACGGCTTATTTCATATACTTCAACGGTATTTTCAAAATCGCAATAAAATCCAGCGGCGAGTATTTTTGATTCTTTCATTTCTTTTTCGATAAAAGCGAGAGCGTAGCGCGGCTCGCCTTGAAAAACAAACGCATCATATCCCTTGCTTTCAAGATAACCCGCAAGATAAAGTATGCCCGGTGATTCATTGGTTATACTCATCAGATCGTAAGTAAATCTATGAATATTTAATAGAAGAATTTTACCGTCCATAAGAGCTCCAGTCATCAGTCATCAGTCATCAGTCGTTAGCTGTTAGTTTCAATATTTCAGCATTATTAAGATAAGTTAAATTAAATCGAATCAATCGATTATATATTATTAAATAAATTATCAATTTAAAATCAATATTTAGCGAACAATCAATATCTGGTGAATACTATCCAGTTTTTTTTGTCGAATTCGTTGAGTATTTCCGTGGCTTTATTTTTAAATTCTTCAAAAGTGTCATAAAATTTTTGAATGCGGGATATAATATTTCAATAATCGCGCCAAGTTTTAATTTTCCGCTGCAGTGAAGTATTAATTGATATTCGAGCGGCGATAGTACGAATCCGGATATTTCCGGCACCATTTTGCGCCATGCTACGGCGTTCCACAGACTGAAAACTCTTAAAGGCCGCCAGTCGTTAATCTGCGAATCTTCGATCGCGCCCATTTTTTCGGCTGAACTACCGGTAAGCAGGCTGTAGGTCCTGTCAACAAAGGGATTTTTAGAATAAACCGCCCGGTGCCATACGCTCGAAATATTGTACTGCCGGCTCAGCAG
>CAYQWL010000227.1:0-5508 GCA_964421195.1 uncultured bacterium
TATACACCTTAATCGAGCCGTTTTTTTTGTCTAAATTTTCTTATCCATTATATACGAGCGAAAATATCAATTCGTTGTAAGCTGCGGTAAAAGTTTTAAAAATATCGTTCAAAGCTCATCTACCTCGATTTTTTTATTCGTTCTAAGCGCTATCCAATCGGATTTTTGAGAATCGCGGTAGCGCATTACACTGAAAGGTTTTAACTTTTGATTATCTATATCGACTTCGCGCTCTATCGAAATTATCATTTCATCAACCGATACTTTAGAATCGTCATAGCCTACCTGAATGAAACGATCGGACGTATAAGCCGTAATCGATAATATTCCGGGAAGTTCGTTAAGCCATTTAGCGAATGTGCGGACGGTGCCGAGACATACGGCGCCGTTCACTTCCAATTCGGCGGTTTTAAAATTAGCGGGTGCGAGCGCCGAAATGAGTTCTTCTTTACGCTCCGTATAGGTCGGCATTCTAAAAAACCAGGCGAAATAAGAAGCCGCTGAAAAAATTAACGCTATAAATACAGGTATGAACAAAGGATTAATAACAAGTCTGGGTTTCACCGCTAAAATCCCACCTTCAAGGAATTATTTTTACCGCATGTTGAAACGCATTTAAGACACATGGTGCACCCCGTATCCGTTATTTTAAATTTTTGAGATATCTTTATTTCGGCGGGACAGAGCGCGTCACACCTTCCGCATCTGTCGCAGCTTTTATCATCACGATAAATTTTAAATGCCGTATGGTAATTAAACAGGTTTAAAAATGCGCCGAAAGGGCATAAAACGCGGCAAAAACCAAACTTTATAAATACCGTGACTGAAAGAACGTTGAACAATATAAAATAACTTATTATCTCCGTGGTGTGCCCGTGAATGCCAAATGCCGTGAAATAAGGACAATACGGCCGGAATACAAGATCGTAATAATGATAAGAAGCCGCTACGATAATGGCGAGCAGAATATATTTAATTGAAAACAGAACTTTCATAAGATTGACGTTATATGGAACGTAACGAATAAAATGCTGCCTGACGAATGTTATTAATTCGTTGACCGCGCCGAGCGGGCATACCCAGGAGCAAAACGCCCGTTTAAAAACAATGGTCAATATAATAACGCCCGCGAGTATTGAATAATTAAACTCATTGACCGCGCAGGGGAACCGGCCGGTTTGAACGAAAAGAGCAAGGGTTTCAACGGCGCCGAAAGGACAATATGATTCGCAATTTTTATAAGACGCGCCAATCGAAAATAAAATAGCATAATACAATATCAATTCTATAAAAAATAATTGAAAAATTAATCTTACAGCCTGCATCTCACCACCATTATTTAATTTTATAACCGGCATCTATTTCGCTTTATTTTTTTAGCTTTTCCACTTTTAATCCGAGCGATTCAAGATATTCTACTTTTTCTTTTCCTTTACCCGCAGGCATTTTTATCCACAATTCAGACGCTATGGAGACTAATTCACAATCGGCGCTTTTATTATCTTTAAGTCCGAATCTGGTCGAAATTTCAGTTGAAAGCTTATTTAACAGGGCTTTATCGCCTTTAATTTTAACGATGACGGTCCTGGCCGCCGGACGCATTGAAGCGCTCAGTGATGAAAATTCAGTTTTAACGGTCGAAACCTGAACGGGCGTTTGGGAAGCCGCGCTGCACGATGTAGAAGAATCGGAACAGGAACCGCCCGCCTTAGCTTCGCTGCATACTTTACGCGAGGCGCAGCCGTCGCAAGAAGAAGCATATAAATTAACGGCGGCAAATGGTGATGAAAGAACAGCCAGCGCCAGCGCGGATGAAATAAAAGTTTTTTTCATAAAATAATCCTCCATTTTTAATAATCATAATTTTATCATTATATAATATGAAGGTTATAAAGTCAAGAAAAAAGCGCGAAAGAAAAACATTAAAAACATTTATGTTGATTATTAATCTTTAATTTGTTAAAATTTTTATAAGTTAGTATTCAATCGTTAATTATTTTGTAAAATTTATATTAAAAAAGAGTTAGAACACTAAAGGAGATTTTATGCGTTTTAATTTTAAATTTAATTTTATTCATGTTTTTTTTCTCAAAACACCTTCATTTATATGCAATTTATTAAAAATTTATTCGTTTTTTCGCGTTTCGCGGGTCTTTTTGCCTGTCTTAATTTTCTTGTTTTACTTTTTACTAACTTCACCCGTTTTATATGCCGCCGATAAAAAAGCATACAAACCCGGCCGCCTTCCATATAATAATTATATGAAAAGCCTGCAAAATTTCAGTACCGAAGACATCGACAGAGTAAATAAAGCCTTCGAATTAACTGTAAAAAAAAATTTAACCGAAGAAGAACTTGAACAAATAAATTCCTGCGGTAAATTTATATATGAAAAATATAAAACTGATATAGATTTACTTATAAAAAACTATGATAAGCTTATTAACGAAAAAAACCCCCGTCCTTCCGACGCGCAATATCGAGCTATAAGAAGTTCTGCCCCCATGCTCGATTTAAGCTATACCGCAATAACGATAATATCTCGAAGATTGGAATCGGAGAAAAGATTCGAAGACGCTTTAAAATTATCCACGCTTTCATGGCGTTTTGGCCAGATAGTACTTAATGGTGACGGCGGCATAAGTTCTCTTATAACGGCTATGATCGGAATCGCCGTTAAAAATTTTTCGGCGCAGGAAAATCTATGCCGCATAATGATTTCAGGCGATTTTGACGCGGAATTTTATCAAAAATATTCAAAAAATCTTTTAAAATTAAGCGAAGATGAAATGGATATGGCCGGTGTAATGGAATGCGAGCGCCGTACATTTATAAATGTTCTTGAATACGAAATATTTATAAAAAATTCAAAAAGCGAATATGCTGAAATTATTAATAAAATACCTGACGGCCGATTAGAAGAAGCTAAAAAATACGCCGTCGATAATTTTAATTCGTTTTATGACAGCGTATCGGTATTTTTGGTTAAATATAAAAGCGAACCTTATGAATTACGAAAAAAACTCCAGGTTCTTTCACGGGAGATCACAGAAAAAAGCGAACCTTCTTTATGGCAATTGCTTAATCCGTTAAAAGCTGCGGGCGATATTTTGTTAAGCATAGCCATGCCGAATTTCAGCCGGGCATATGAGCAGATACTGCGCGCAAAATATTATTCATACGGTACGGCCGTTTGCGCAGGCGTTCTTGCCGCGCTAAAAAAAGGCGCTGAATTTCCTTCTACAATAGATATGCTCGAAAAAATAAGTGAAATAAAATTATGGCCGGATTACTTCGATAAAAATAAAGGCACGCTTAAATATAAAAAAATGAATGAGCATTTAACGCTTTATTCTAATGGTTTTGATTATACCGATGACGGAGCCGATCCGGTGAAAGATATCGTTTTGTTTAAAATTCCTATTCCGAAGAAAGAAAAATAAAAATGGCCGATAATAAAAAAAGATGTTTTTATCGAAGCTTTTTTTAATTATTTATAATAATCATATCATTAATATTGACGGCCTTTAATTTTACATATTATTTCTGCGGAGGTATTTTTTGATGACATTTCAATTGAAAAACGGCGGTGAAAACGAAAAAAACGTTTTTATTAAGCGGACGGCATTATTTGAATACGACGATCATAAAAAAGAAGTAATTTCATTATTAGACGGCGCTAAAAATTATTTCAGGCTTAAATTCGTTTCTGTATCCACCGATCAACCGATTTACTGGCCCGGCGAAGACGTTTATTTGAAAATGGTTTTTCCGTTTTACGCTGAAAATAAAATGAAAGTTCGCGTTCAAAGAAAAAATGCGCCGCCATTTGAGATTGAAGGCGTTATTTTAAACGAAGCGGGTATTGGCGTATATAAAATAATGAGCGGTAAAGATAAAAAACTTGAAGCTGGAGAATACAGCGTTTCGGTCGAAACGCCGGATAAAAAAATATTTGAATATTCCGTTTTTAGCGTGATAGAAGGCCATCTCGGAGCTGTTTCGTTCGCCCATGAATTTCTCCAGCTCACCTGCGCGGAAGCGCTTTGTGAAGCGGACGGCGGCTGGTTTCTTGGAAACGCCGGTGGCGCGGGCAACAGATGGGGAAACGGCCTTAATTTTAAAAATCAAATCCGTGTGTTAAACCAGCCTTATAACGGAAAAGCCGTCGTTAAATCCTTATGTCATCTTCCAGGCTGTAATGGTTGTGAAGCTGGACCGTTAAAAACTATCGAAATAAAAGATGGCCTGCTTTCTGGATTTCTGGAAGTTGGCGGCCATTCAGGCCCTTTCGAACTCGAAGTTATAACGGATAGCGGAACAGTTAAAAATCTTTTTTCACGCTCCGGCCATGTCGAACGGCAGACGAGCGCCGTAACTTCGGCGATGACAAATATTTTTTATGCTACCATAGCGCCTTATGAAGGCTGTGAAAAAATACCGGGACGCGAAATTTATCTTGAAAAGAAAACGCCGAATACATGCGACGCTTTATATCTTGACAAACCTGTTGCATCATTAAAAGGCGAAACGGAAATAAAAGTCGTAAGTAATATAAAAAAAGTAAAAGCTTATAAAATTTACTTAAACGACAGCGGGAATTTTACGCAGAGCGAGCTTAAAATCTCCGAAGAATTAAAAACTGGAGATACAATAAAGCTTGACTGCCGGGCCCCGTATGTTATGGTAGCGCTTGCGGGATTTCGTGAAAACGAAAAAACGGAAGATTCCGGTAATGACATTAAAAACGAAGAAAAATTTACGCCGGATAAAATTAACCTTAAATATTATGAAGCATGGGCAATTATTTTTAGCCCGCCGGCCGTTGAAATTAATTTAGAAGCGCCTGAAACCGCGGCGCCTGATTCAAAACAAAAAATAAAATTGAGCGCGCGCGATAAATTAAGCGGGCATGGAATTAAAACTCACGTGATTATTGAAATATTCGATAATCGTACGGCGTCCAGAAGTCCGAAAGATTCATTAGATTCATCGATAGGCGATTCTTTTCGCGACGCTTCGAATCAAATATCCAGCTGGCGCGACTGGAGCGGTTACGGCCGGCTCGAAGAAAATGAATTGTTATCGAATGCGATTATGACTAATTTTGCTCCGTCGCCTTCACGGGAGCCAGTTTCCGGCGCGGCCTCCGCCTCTAAAAGCGTAACGGGCGCGAGCGCTATTAAACGCCGGGCGCGGCCTTCGCCGATAGCTCAAATATCCGGCGCGCCGAACGGCGCATTTACTTGTCCGAACGCTTCGCCGCCTGACGAAAATATACGCGAAGGCGAAAAAAAAGTGATATATTGTTCATCTGTTGTAACCGATAAAATCGGCGAAGCGCTTATAGAGGCTGAAATGCCGCCGCAAACCGGCCGCTGCCGGGTACGCGCAGTCGCGATAAATAAATTCGATTATATTGAAAAAAATGTTTTAATCGACTGTGAAAAAAAGAGTTTCGTCGAAGCCGATATTAACCGCCTTCTTACGCCTGATTCAAAAGTAACG
>CAYQWL010000228.1:0-5487 GCA_964421195.1 uncultured bacterium
CCGCACCGCGATGGAATTGGATTTTAAATCGTCAATAAGCTTTTCGACTTTTTTATCCATAAAAATCATACCATCCTTGTAAGAAAAATGAACACTATCACCCTAAATTATTATATTATATCATAAAAATACGCAAATAACAACAAAATCCCAAAAAAGGCTATTCGAAAATTTCAACCAGTTTTTTCGCCGAATTAAGCAGACTCTCTCTGTACGAAAGGCCGCGAACTAATTTACGGCTTTTAGAATCTTCGAACATGGAATACTGGCCTTCGCCAAGAAGAAAACTATAATCTATCGTTAATTCTTCGCCGCGGGATATATCACGCAAAGCAAAAACAAAACCGAGGTGCCATAAACAATTGGGCTCAAAAGAATGATTATAATAACATTCATCGCTCCATTTCGAAACGGCCGAATAATAATCTTCAAACCACCGCACGCTGCTTGAATATTCTATCGAGTCCTCCGGCAGCGACTTTATTTCGTTTAACGAATATAACTTTTCTATCGAATCAGGCGCTGAAACGGCTCTTCCTTTTTTTATGTTTTCAGCCGCCGCTATTCCTTTTCCCGCCAGATTAATCGATGAATCGACAAGCTCGTATTTTATCATAATCATAAGAAAACTTCTCCCAATATCCAGTAATAAATTTTATTTTATTATTAATTATTTTAAAAAACATATTGACAACGCATGAGTGTTTAGAGTATAATGTAATCACAAAATCGGGGCGTAGCGCAGTTGGCTAGCGCACTTGTATGGGGTGCAAGGGGTCGGAGGTTCAAGTCCTCTCGCCCCGATTTTTATTTCAGACGCTAATTTCAGACCGTTCATATATATTTTTTTCTTTAGCCGCTTCTTCTTTTTTTACCATATCCGAAAAACCTATGCCATAATAAAACATAAAACATGCTCCAGGAAATGATATTAAAATTATCTGAAGCGCGTGAAAAAAAAATGCATAAGCCGCGGCGCGATTTTCAGTTACCGAATAAAACATGAGTCCTTCCATGCAAAAATAATGAAACGTTCCGACGAATCCCGGAGGCGGCGGTATCACTAAAGCCACGCTGACGGCCGCCTGTATAAAACATGCGCTCAAAAAGGGGCTGTCGAGGTTTATATTCATCGCTTCGAGTGAAAACATTATGGTAACGGAAGAAACAAACCATGATACCAGCGTATATAAAAAAGCCGCCGCAAGCCTGCTTCTATCACTAAAAACCCCGGCGCCCGAACGAAAAGTTTCAAAAACTCCGGATAATTTCATAACGGCTCCGGGGGCAATGCGCGTCGCTTTATCCCGAAGAAAAAACGCCATTCGATTTTTTTTAGAAATCAACATATAAGTTAAAAAACCCGCACAGGATACCGCGGCGGCCAGCGCAAGCGCCGCTTTTATATAACCGGCAAGCCTGCCTTCGAATACGCCCGGCGAAAACGCCAGAACGAAAATGATAAGAAATGCCTGCCCGGCAAGATCTAAAACCCTCTCGGCGAAAACAATTCCAAGAGTAGAGCTGAATGGGACGCTTAAAACCTTTTTCATCACAAGCGGCCTTGAAAATTCGCCTATTCTAAAGGGAAAAACAAAATTCGCAAAAAGCCCGATAAAAAAAATCATAAAAGAATCTCCGAACGTTTTAGCGGACTTACCGGAAAGAATATGCCACCGGCCCGCTCTTATAAATTGCGTATAAAAAAATGAAAAAACGGCGGCCAGAAGCAATGGAATACGAACGCCCGGAATATAAGAAACCGCCTGGCGAAAATCTATATTTTTTAACGCGAGCGCTAAAAATAAAATTCCGAGCATAACGGCCGAAAAAATTTTAAAATATTTCATATCAACGAACCGATCCAGAAATAAAGCAAAAGTTTACCTGCTTCAAAAATAACAGGGCTTAAAGCCTTTACGGCCAAAAGCCCCGTTCGTGCACATTGTAAATTTATAATAAACTCCGGGTCTGTATGCTTAACGTTTCGAATACTGGTATCTTGCGCGTGCGCCGCGTTGACCGTATTTTTTACGTTCTTTCATGCGAGGATCGCGCATGAGCAGACCGGCTTTTTTCAATAAAGGCCTGTAATTGGCATCTACCAATAAAAGAGAGCGCGCTATGCCGCACGCGATCGCTCCGGCCTGACCGGATATTCCGCCGCCATAAACGTTTACCGTAACATCATACTGGCTTTGTGTGCCGGTTACTTCGAACGGAACGTCCATCTGACTCAATAATGTTTTTAAACCGGAAAAATATTTAACCGATTCTACTCCGTTTATAGTTATCGAACCTTTGCCGGGTTTTAAAAACACTCTGGCCACTGAAGATTTACGCCTGCCGGTACCGATAGGTTTCTGCACTTCCATTAATTTCCCTCCTTTATAAGATAATAAACAATGATTAAGCTTCTATTTTTATAGTTTTAGGCTGTTGAGCGGCGTGAACGTGCTTATCGCCTTTAAAAATTCTGACGTTTCTCATCATGTCACGGCCGAGCGGGCCTTTTGGGAGCATCCCCCATATAGCGCGCCTTAATATTTCTTCAGGATGACGCCTCTGGAGTTCGAGAAAATTTTCCGACTTGAAGCCCTGAGGATATCCGGAATGCCGATGATACATTTTTTGAACGGGTTTTTTACCGCTCAGGCGAACTTTTTCAGCGTTAATAATGACTACGTTATCTCCCATATCGAGATACGGAACAAAATTAACTTTATGCTTGCCTCTCAGTATGGACGCCACCTGACATGCAATACGACCTACTATAGCGTCTTTTGCATCGACCAGAACCCATTCTTTTTTTACTTCGCTCGCTTTAAGCGCGTGTGTCTTCATTTTAAAAGTTCCTCCCTTTCAGGTATAATCATCTCGGTTATATTTTAATCTAAAAATTAAATATCACGAAACAAAGATTAAAAACCTTTGCCTTTACTAATTTTGCGTCAGGGGAGATACAAAAATAATAAACCGTGCCTTTTTTAATCATTTAATTATACATCATTCAAAAAAAAAAATCAAGTTTTTTATTTATTATTTATTAACTTTATAAAAACAAAGCTTTTTATAGTTTAACTTTTATAGTTTACATTGCGGTAATTAATCCGGTGACCATTAATTTATTCTTGACATACGCGATTAATTTGAATATACTATATTGTGGATATAAAACATTGAAAAATTAAAATAAAAAATAAGGAGTTGCGTATGAAGGCAAAAATTCTCAATAAAAAAAACGAGCTTTGCACACTCTGCCATGAATGTGAAACGGCATGCGCCGGAATTTTTTTTAAAACAAATGAAATAGAACGCGCACGGCTGAGAATAAAAAATAACGCCGGAGAAAATAAAAAAATTATCACCTGCACGCAATGCGGCGCATGCATTGATATATGCCCCACGGGCGCGATCGAAAGAAATAAAGCCGGCATAGTAGTTATAAATAAAAATAAATGCGTCGGCTGCCTTTCATGCGTGGGATTCTGTCCGGAAGAAGCAATGTTCCAGTTTAAAGACGATACTCTTCCTTTTAAGTGTATATCATGCGGTCAATGCGTTAAGAAATGCCCTTCCGGTGCGATTTTTCTCGCCGAAACGGAAATAACTTCCGCGGGCGGTAAAACCTTCGCGGCAATCCAGTAACGGTATTACATCGCACAACGAACGCATTTTTTAGTTATTCCATATATCAAAAAAAATACGGAGGTCGTAAATGGAAAAAAAATATTCTATAGATAAAATACGCGAAACGCATAAAATTATTAAAGAATTTAATTATACGCCCAAAAAAGCCGTCAGAGGGTATTGCGGCGAAACCCTTTACGTTAATCTTTCGACTAACGAAATCAAAATAAAACACATCAGCGAGCAGATGAAAAATATTTTCATCGGCGGCCGCGGCTTCGGCCTCTGGTATTTATGGAACGCAGTCAACGAAAATACAAAATGGAACGACCCTGAAAACGAAATCATTATTTCACCGGGCCCGATCGGCGGAATAACGCAGTATCCCGGCGCCGGAAAATCTTTAGTGGTAAGTCTTTCGCCTACGACAGGCTCCGTCATGGACAGCAACGTCGGCGGATATTTCGGGCCTTATATGAAATTTTCAGGCTTCGATGCGCTCGAAATACAGGGTAAAGCAGAAAAAGAAGTCGTGATTTTCATAGACGGCGACCGCGGAAAAGTGACTATAGAAGAAGCGCCTCTCGACGGCATCGATAGTCATGTAATATGCGAACAACTTACCGAACTTTACTCGAAAGACGAATCGGATCGTATTCACGTCGCCGCGATAGCTTCCGGCACCGCAGCAGATCATTCTCTGATAGGCCATCTTAATTTTTCATTTTACGATTTACGCCGTAAATGTATACGCCTTAAACAGGCCGGCCGCGGCGGCATAGGCACCGTATTCAGAAATAAAAAAGTCAAAGGCGTCGCCGTTAGAACTACAAACATTACAGGCAGCTCAAATAACCCCGCCGATCAAGAACTTATCAATAAAACCGGGCTCAGACTCCACAAAGAAATTTGCCGCAACGACGATAAACAATGTCATATGAGAACCCAGGGTACGGCCCATCTCGTTGAAATAATGAACGATTACGATTTACTTCCGGTTCATAATTTTAAATTCGGTTCACACAAAAACGCAAAACAAATAGCTTCATGGGTATGGGAAAAACGTTTTACTCAGGGAATTCCCGACGGCTGCTGGTTTGGATGCACCATGGCCTGCGCCAAATCGGTTGACGGCTTTGAATTAAAAACCGGCCCTTATAAAGGCGATAAAGTTACCGTTGACGGCCCGGAATACGAAACCGCGGCCGGAGTTGGCGCCAATTGCGGTATTTTCGATCCCGATGCGGTAGTCGAATTAAATTTTTATTGCGATACATACGGCGTCGATACCATTTCTTATGGCACGTTAACCGCGTTTATAATGGAATGCTTCGAAAATAAAATCATAACCGAAAAAGAAACCGACGGTCTAAAACTGAATTTCGGCAATCACGAAGCAGCCCTGGAACTTCTTCATAAAATGGCGCGCGGCGAAGGTTTTGGTAAAATAGCCGGCCTTGGCGTACGCAGAATGAAAGAATATTTCGTTACCAATTACGGCGCCGACGCGGGATTCCTTCGGGATATCGGCATGGAATGTAAAGGCCTTGAATATTCACAATACGTATCTAAAGAATCTCTCGCGCAGCAGGGCGGTTTTGCGCTTACAAACAAAGGCCCGCAGCATGACGAAGCCTGGCTTATATTTATGGATATGGTTAATAACCATATTCCTACATTTGAAAATAAAGCGGAAGCCTTACATTACTTTCCTTTATTCAGAACCTGGTTCGGGCTTAATGGACTGTGCAAACTACCCTGGAACGATGTCGAACCTGAAGATAACGCAAAAACCGACGAACCGGCAAAAGTGCCGGAACATGTCGAAAACTATGTCAATCTTTTTAACGGCGTTAC
>CAYQWL010000229.1:0-5460 GCA_964421195.1 uncultured bacterium
ATTTCTCTTCTTTATTGTTATTTACCGCGAAGAATGGCCGGATTCTGGCAGGGTAGTAATTTTATTAAAAACAACTTGACTTTACACAATTATATGTGTATAATTATTAATGTGGAGGTGTGTTAGTATGGCTACGAACTTGAATATAGACATTAATTTGTTGGAAGAAGCTTATATTTTATGCGGCTTAAAAACAAAAAGAGAAGCTGTTAATCTTGCTTTACGAGAGTTTATCCAGCGTCATAAGCAGAAAGAGTTATTAAAGTTCATAAACAAAGTTGATTTTGATGAAAATTATGATTATAAAAAGGAACGGTCAAGAAAATGAGGATATTACTTGACACGTCAGTTTTATCGGAAGGGTTACGTAGAAAAAAGAATAATTTATATTCAACAAACATTTTTTTATACCATCTGATAAATAATGATGAGATATTATGTATTACCGGTTTAATATTGCAAGAAACATTATCATCGATCACAAATGTTAAATTATATAATCAGATCAAAGAAATTTTATTGAAGTTTTCTTATATTGAATCGTCAAAGGAAGATTATTTGTTTGCGGCTGAAATTAGAAATTTATTAAAGCGCAAAGGTGTTACAACAAATACCGTTGATGTTTTAATTTCAAGTCTATCTATAAGATATAATTTGCCGATTGCAACGTATGATAAGGATTTTGAACATATTGCTAAATTTACACAATTAAAAGTGCTAAAATTTGAAGATTATATTAAAGGTAAAAAAATATAAAAAAGTTTATAGTTTTAATATTTTATCGGCCGTGCCCATAATGGCACGTTTTTTTGTTAAATGCGTATTTATTTTTATGAACCCCAATAATTGTTTAGCTTTATAAAAAATTTTCTTTTATTCTGTATATTAAAAGTGTATAAAACTTGAATTTATCGGTATATTGTGTTATCATGTTTTGATAATATTTATGATTATGGATTAATCAGAAAAATTATTTATTGGAAGGTTGGGTATATGTCTGAAAATTCGAAAATAAATTATACGACATTTGAAGCGACGGTTGAAAGAAGCAGGAAACTTGATGAAGATTTAATTAAAAACCCCGAAAAATATAGAGTTTTAACCGGCGACAGGCCGACCGGAAGGCTTCATATCGGTCATCTTTTTGGTTCGATTCAAAATCGAGTGAGGCTTCATCGGCTGGGCGTTCAAACTTTTATAGTTATCGCTGATTATCAGGTTTTAACGGATCGGGATTCTTTCGATTCGATATCCGATAATGTCATGCATCTGGTTATCGATTATATGGCCGCCGGAATTGATCCTGACAATGGCAGGACATTTATTTTTCCGCATAGTCATGTGCCCGAATTAAATCAGCTTGTATTGCCTTTTTTGACGCTTGTCACCAACGCCGAGCTTGATAGAAACCCGACCGTTAAAGAAGAAATATCAGTTTCCGGCCAGAAAAAGATTAATGCTGGGATGTATATATATCCGGTTCATCAGGCCGCTGATATTCTTTTCTGTAAAGGAAACGTAATTCCCGTCGGCAAAGATCAACTGCCGCATCTTGAACTTACCAGAGTGATTGCACGCAGATTTAATGACCGTTTTGCATCGAAGAATCCGGTATTTCCGGAGCCTCAGCCTTTATTGAGCCGGTCTCCTCTTATTATGGGGCTTGACGGTTCACAAAAGATGAGTAAGAGCAGGAACAATGCGATTATGCTTTGCGCCACCGAAGACGAAACGGTTAATTTAATAAAAAAAGCAAAAACTGATGCGGAGCGGCTTATTGAATACGATCCGCAGAAAAGGCCTGAAATTTCTAATTTGTTGCTTATCGCTTCTTTATGTCTCGGCAGGGCGCCGGAGGAAATTGCTTGTGAAATAGGCAATGGCGGCGCCGGCATGTTAAAAAAGACTCTGACCGAATCGATTAATGAATATTTGAGGCCCATGCGGAAGAAAAGACTTGAATTGGAATCAAATATGGATTATATTCGTCAGGTGATAAAAAATGGCGTGCAAAAAGCAAGACAGATCGGTTCGGAAACACTTGAAGAAGTTAGGGAATCGATGAATATGAAAATATAATAATATATGAGTTTACTTTAAAAAATACCAGAAAATAGGGTGAAATTATTTGTTATTTTAAACGTGCGTTATTGCTATATTTTTTATAACAAAAAAAATAAAATTAAATATCTTATTATCGCTTTAATTTATGCCGATATTTATATCGGAGTATGAAAAATGCGGTTGAAAAAAATAAGGAGGCGGTAATATGATAGCTAATAACGCGAATCCGATGTTTATCGAGGAAGTGTTTAAAGTTAACTTTTATTGCTCCGAAGCTGAAGCGCTTGAGTTTAATAGTATGATTCTTGACGTGGATATTAATAAAAATTGTTCAAAAATAAAAGAATTTATCGAGCGTGTTTTTAAGGCTTAAATATTAATATTTATTTTTTGGTATAATATGGATTAATTTATATCCTTTTTAAATACTTTTTTGTGGTCTAATAATATATCCCTTTACTTTTTTATTATAGTGCATTCGATAAATAATTTTTGGGCGTGCAATTATTAAATGTAAACGCGAAAACATATCAGCCGCCAGAAAGAATATATTTATGCGTTTCCAGGGATGTGAATCTTAAGTTGTTTATTATTTAATGGTGTTTTTTAAATTAATCTATATTGGTTATTATCCCTTCAAGTTTTTGGGTGGTCTGGCTTAGAGCTGTGAAAAAATTAAAACATAATTCCGGTGCGCTTATAAGGGTTTGTTTTAATTTTTTTGCGTCAATCGCCAGAACGCGCAAATCGCCCATTATTGTTTCAGCCGTAATATTGGATTTGCCTTCCGCAAGTGATTCATAACCCAGAAAATCTCCGCGGCCGGCTATTCTGATTGTACCAAGCCACCCTGCCTTCGAAGTTTTCTGAACTTCAGCGTTGCCGGAAAATATCAGATAAAAATCTTTTACCATATCGCCTTCCCATAAAATATCATTGCCTTCCTTGAAAACTACTTCTTTTGACATAAAAGCTATTTCGCGCTGGACTGTATAAGGAACGTTTTCAAACAGGTTTAATTCCTTTATAAATTCAAGCCTTTCACGAAGCGCCATGGTTATCAAATCTACCATTTTAGTTTCATCGACTTTTGGCCATTCAAAGCCGAGGCGATTTAAAAGATCTGTGGTGCGATCGGTAAGCGTTACGCATGGCGTTGAATCTTCTTCATTTTCAAGCCAGCCGCGATGAAGCAAAATATTTTCCACATGCCGGCGGCGGCATTCGACATCGAATTCGTCGTTAAGCCTGTCGATAAATTTATCAAACGGCAGTTTTTCCATATTAAGACCGAGCAATGGGGAGGTTAATACTTCAGAGAGTTTTACAACACATGTGTTTTGTGAATGATATATTTGATTATAAAGGTTTTTTCTATCAAAAAGAGTCAATACGGATGCGCTGGTAAAATCGACGAAAGAAAGTTCCGCTTCATCGGCTGTTTCCGGCACAATGCCAAGGTTGGCAAATGATTTAATGGTTACGCTAAAAGCGTTTTCTTCTACATTTTGCTGTAAAAGGCCGGTCTTTGAATTAAATGAGATATTTCCAACCCTGAATATATTAGTTTTTAAGCCATATTTTGCACGTGAAGCTATTACAATTTTTTCGGCTTCGAGCTTGGTCTGTATATAAAGATTATCAGATTTCTGGCCGATATCGCAGCAATCTTCAGTGAATACCGCGTTATCTGCGCCGGGAATTTTTCCGGTTATCACCGACATTGTGGATATATGGTTAAAATCTTTCTTTTTATTGGTAACGGCCATTTCTATAAGATTTTCAACCGCTTTGACATTCGGGCCATAAAAATCTTCGTAACGGCCATAATGTTTTACATTAGCGGCGGAATGAATTATGGCATCGACTTTTTCACATACGTCGTCATATTGTTTTTCATCAAGGCCGAGCCTTTCTTTTTCAAGGTCGGCGCAAAGTATTTTTATACGTTGCAAATCCGCGCTTTTAATTTCACCGCCGAAATAATAACGGTACTTTTCATTTACGCGTTTTAAGGAATCGCCAGGCGTTTTTCCGCGTACTGGAAGATAAATATCGCATTCCAGGCCTTTTAAAAGATCGTGCAATAAATAAATTCCAAGATATCCGGTGGCGCCGGTCAACAGGACAGCTTTATAGTTATTGCGAACATGGATATCTATTGTATCATATTTTTGGTTTTCTACGGCATATTTAACTGCCGCTTCTTTAAATTCTTTCGATGCAATATATGATTTTATTTTTTGCTCCATTACCGGTATTTTTGTTTTAAGCGATTCGAGCTTGTTGCGAAGCGAGCCTTTCTTTTCAGTGATTTGAGCCGCCATGGCGCCTATTGTCTGACATTTGAATATATCGTTAATATTGACTTCAAAATCCTGCTGTAATCTGGCGGCAAGTGTTACGGCTTTTAATGAATGACCGCCTATTTCAAAGAAATTTTCATTTACGCCGATTTCTTTTAAGCCAAGGACTTCACGCCATGCTTTCGCTATTTTTTCTTCACGTTCGCCGGACGGCAAAATGCGTTCTTCGGCGCCATGTGTTTTTATTTCAATGGCGGCTACAGCCTTACGGTCAACTTTACCGCTTGTATTAAGCGGAAATTTATCAAGCTTAATAAAATAAGAAGGTATCATATAGTTGGCAAGGGTTAAAGACAGATATTCCTTTAATTCTTTTGCGGTTATTTCGCGCTTTGCGGTATAAAATGCGCATAGATATTTATTTTTTTGTTCGTCTTCTTTAGCAATTACAACGGCGGTTTCTATATCTTCGTGTTTTTGCAGCTGTGCGTCTATTTCGCCAAGCTCTATCCTGAATCCCCTGATTTTAACCTGGAAATCAATACGGCCCAGAAATTCTATATTTCCGTCCGGAAGCCAGCGTACCAGATCGCCCGTACGATACATTCTTTCGCCTGGATAAAAAGGGTCCGGCGGGAATTTTTCATTATTAAGTTCCGGCCTGTTCAAATAACCGCGTGCGATACCGTCGCCCGCTATGCACAGTTCGCCAGGAATGCCTATGGGAAGGAGTTTATTATTTTTATCAAGGACATACATTCTGGTATTTGAAACGCTTTTACCTATTGGAATATTGTCGTATTGCTTTTCAACGCGGAACATAGTGGTTATAACAGTATATTCGGTAGGGCCGTAAGCGTTTATGAGCGTATAATTTTTAGGATGGTAATTTTTTAGCTTATCGCCGCCGCAGGAAATATAACGGGCCGATTTATTATCGGTTAATTCAGCGAATTGTTCGTAAAATTGAGTTGGGAATATAGCGAAAGTAATTCCTGCATTTTCCATATATTGATTAATTTCTACGGGAAGCAGCCGCAGCTGCGGAGCTATTACATGTAATTCATCGCCGGTGAATAAAGCTGGGAAA
>CAYQWL010000230.1:0-5401 GCA_964421195.1 uncultured bacterium
ATTTGCTTTCCGTCGTTTACAAAAGTATATTCCGCTGTTTATTATTATCAGGATGAAAATGGAAAAGTTCATATTACAGATAGTCCTTCTCATAAAGGTTATAAAGTAATAATTCCATCAGTTAAAGAACAGATGTCAATATCGTATGGCGTACAGGCGGCTAAACCGGCGCGTATAAAAATGGATAGCGGTGATATAAAGGATAGTTTGAAAAACATTAAATTTTATGATGTTGATGATAGCAAATTCGCTCCTTTTATATCTAAATACGCCGCGTTGAATAATTTGCCTTATAATCTTGTAAAAGCTATAATAAAGGCCGAGTCTGATTTTAATCCAGGCTGTACTTCGCGCGCCGGTGCGATGGGATTAATGCAGTTAATGCCTAAAACCGCCAGAATGCTTGGCGTTTCAAATGCATACGATCCTGAAGAAAACGTGATGGGCGGCACTAAATATTTCAGGCAGATGCTCGATACTTTTAATGATATATCTCTGGCGCTTGCCGCTTATAATGCAGGGCCCACAACGGTTATTAGAAACGGCCGAAAAATACCTGTAATTAAAGAGACGCAGAACTACGTGAAAAAAGTAAAATTTTATTTTTCGATGTTTGAAAAAAATGGCAGTACTTTTAATGATTCGGAAAAAGAAAATAAAAATGCGATAATTCTGTATAGAAATGGTGAAATAAAAAAAGCGGTGAATGAATTTAAAAAAGTTATTAGAAATTCTCCGCGGTATGCTCCGGCATATTATAACCTTGGATATATTTATTCTCAGGAAGGAGAATATACCCGCGCTATCGATATGTATAAAAGAGCGATAAAAATCGATCCATACTTGAAAGCGGCATATTATAATCTTGCAATAACTTTAGAGCGCCGGGGGTTGCTTGAAATGGCCATAGCTACATGGAGCGCTTATATTTCATATGAAACTGACGCTTCGAAAATAGCTGAAGTTAATAAATATATAGAAGAATTACGCGATTATATAAGTTCAAACGGTATTTGACCGATAGTTAAATTATGAAAAATAAAAAATAAAAAAATTTGACGAGGTGTTTAAATGACTGAACAGGAACGCATGGAACTTGATTTAATGGCGCAACGTTTTGGCGCGAGTTTAAGCACGGAGGAAATCGGCCGGATATTAAACGGAATTCGGAAAAAAGTGGACCGTAAATATTTATAATTTAATGATGAAAGGCGAATGGTTGAAATGATAAAAAAAGTAAATGGTGAAATGTTTTCTGACAGGCAGTTTCGATTGAAAATGCTTGAGATGATAGAAAAAAATTATGAAAAAATAATTAAAAAAATAGATTTAAAATAATATTCGATATTATAATCGAATAAAACAGTAATTTATAATTAATTTTTTAACTTTAATTTGAAAGCGCAGGCGATCCAGTCATTTTTCTGGGCGCGCCTGACGTTTTTGTATCCATGTTTTTCGAATTCGCGGCTGACTTCGTCATGCTGGCTTTCTAATATTCCTGATATTATGACAACGCCGCCTGGCCTTAAAAATTCCTTTAATTTATCTGGAAGTTTTAAAACTGCGTCTTTTAGTATGTTACAGATTATTACGTCGCATTTTTGAATGAGCAGTTCATTGCGTATTTTACTGCGAAAACTGAGAAGATTTCCATAAAAAGCTTTTACGTGTTTTTCGCATTTATTTAATATTATATTTTCACGGGCTATTTTCACGGCGTATTTATCGTTATCAGTGCCGGCTATGAGGCGCGCGCCAAGAAGCCGGGCTGCAATGGCAAGTATTGCGGTTCCGGTTCCGACATCTAATACTATATCGTCTTTTTTTATAAATTCTTCGAGAAGTTTGACGCATAACTCGGTTGTTTCATGATGGCCGGTGCCAAAAGCCATTCCGGGTTCGATAAATATTGGAAGCTCGCCGCGTAAAGGTTTATATTCGTTCTGGTAAGGAGTTACGATAATTTTTTTACCGAGTTTTTTCGGTGAAAAGAATTTTTTCCATGAATTGGCCCAATCCTGTTCATCTACTATATATTCGTTGAAATTTATATTATTTTTTTCGTATTCAATAATTTTTTCGTTTTTAATTTTTTTTATTAATGATGGAACTTTAGCGGCCGCATCCTGTTCGCTGAAGTAAACTGTTATAGTATTTCGCCCTTCAGGCAGTTCTTTTATTTCTACGCCGCTCGATGAATAATAGGTATATATAATTGCCAGTATTTCTTCATTCTGGATCGGGAAACATTCTATTTGAAGCGCGGTCCATTTTTTTGGGGCGATCTGTCTGGTAGAGGACAATATTGATTTCCTTTCGTATTTATATTGTATTTATTATTGTTGTTTATTATATAAATTCTATTCCATTTATGTGTTTTATGATTTTATCGAGCCAGTATTTTAATTTTGGATTGGCGGTTTTTTCGTTAAATATTTGTAAATAATTCAGACGGTCCGGCCACCATTCTATAATTAATAACGATACCCAGCGGCAGTCATTTTCATTTGCGATGCGCAGTTGTGATATTAACAACTTAAGCATTTTTTCGTCTTTAATGGGTTTTTCATCGCTGATAAAATTTAATTTATCTTTTTCGTTAAGCGATAAGAAAAAATTTAATTTTTCTTCGAAAAGAATATTGCTCGAAGAACTGTCTGGAGCGGAATTTGAACTTGATTTTTCAGATTCTGCCGGGGCCGCCGGTTCGGATATTTTCGGTGCGTTTCCGTCGCTTTTTTTTGAATATAATTCGCGCAGTAAATGATTTTTAGACATGGCTATAATCGATAATAATTTATCTGAATTTGATGCGTTATTATCCGCATGGTTAATTATAAAATTAACGTGTTCGTCGCATCCGCTTTTTAATATACCTGAAATAAAATTTTTAGTCTGGTTATTGTAAGTTTCAAAATTTTCAGAAAAATATAAGGTGTATATATTTTCATAAAATTCATTTGATTTGAGTTTTTCAAGCGTTGAAACGTCATCGTTTTCGATAGCGTGATCGATAGTTTTTATTATAATTTCAGGATGGTTCATGGATAAAAGCATCGCCATCGCGTCTTTTTTTAATTCATTGCCAAGCGCGCCTGGAGCCGAGCCGGTATTTAAACATTTGAGTAAAGATTCAGAAATAACGCTTTGAAAATTATTGATAAGCTGTCCCGACCAATATTTAATGTCGGAATTTGAATGATTGTAATATTCAAATATGGCCGGTACTAAATATTCCGGTACTTCGGCAAGCTTTTTGTACGCTTCGTTGCGTACAGGCCAGTGAGGGTCGCTAAAACATTCGAATAGTTCTGGCATGAGCTCTACCGTAGAATCATGATTTAGAGATTGTATCAGCGTTATTTTTTCTTTTTTATCGATACTCTTGAATATTTTTTTTATTTCGTTATAAGCGGCTTTGCCTATGTTACCGAGCGTCGTTATCGCCCAGTAACGAATATTTTCGTCTTGATTTTTATTGAGCATTTCGGTGAGTAAAGGCGCTGCGGCAACGCCGTATTTTTCGAGAAGTGAAGATGCGTGTTTTCTAACAAGCCAGACCTTATCGCTGAGCGCTTCTATTAAAAGAGGAATTACATTTTCATTCATAGTTTCGGTAAGAGCTGAAAGCGTAAAAAATTTAAGTTCGGTATCAGCTTTCTGGGAGATTTTGGTAATATAAGAAACCGCGTCTTTGCCCAGAACTTTGCTCATAAGTTTTATAGAAAGAAATTTAGCGTCAGATGAACCTGTTTCAAGGACTTTTTTTAATATGCCGATAGAGTTTTTGCCTTTTTTTTCGAGAATTTCTGAAACTTGGGCGCGTACGAGCCATGAATCGTCTGAAAATGCTTCACATAGAGCGTCGAGCGCCGCTTCGTCTTCTATCTCTCCAAGCGCAGCCGCGGCAAAGTAACGCATATCTCGTTTTTCTGATTTAAGCATTTTTTTAAAATATTCAATTGCATCCCGGCCCAATATGCCTCCAAGCACTTTTACCGACCAATATCTTATATCTTCGTTTCCGCCCGAAAAAGAGGCTTTTAAATAAGGAACGACCATTTCGCCCATTTTAACTAAAACATTAGCCGCTTCGCGGCGTATAAGCCATGATTCATCTGAGAAACAGCTAATTAAAGCATTTATGCTTTCTTTAGTTTTGCATGATTCGAACGCTCTTATAATAAAAATTTTATATTGCGAAGGCACGTTAGTCGAATTTAAAAGAGTAATAAGCGCCGCTGTCGCCTGATGGCCGATTGTGCCAAAGGCGCGGATGCTCCAGTATAAAGAATCTTCGTCGAGTGATTGCGATAAAAAAACGGTTTGAGAAACGATTGGAATAGCTTTTTCGCCAAGACTTGCAATAGCTTCGGAAGCTAATTTTCGTACAAGCCATTTTGGATGAATGAAAAATTGAATTAAAGAAATTATCGATTCGGCCGAAGCGCTTTGACGCAAAAGTTCGATTTGCTGTTTGATGTCGTCAGTAACCGGGCTATTGTTGCGAGGCATTCTTGACGATTTTAAAACCCGTTCAGCTTCAGGCGGTTTTTGTGGAACCGGCGAAATTGAAGGCGATTCTGTGGATGATTCAAATGGGCGATTTTTCGCGGCTTTAATATCGTCAATAGTACGGCCACTTTTGATGACAACTAACTTGCCGTCTTTAAATATTTTTTCGGCCATATAACACCATGCTTTTTTATAATTATACCATTTATTTATAGCCTTATATCACTACAGCTAATAAATTACTTTTAGAAAAATAATATATTGTTTAGTTAATAAATTAACCGTTCGTTATTATACTAAATAATTTTTTTAAAGTTCCCTCTGAATAATTATAGCAAAAAAAAAATATAAATAGAATAATAAACCGATTATTTTTTATTTTTTATCGTTCAAATTTTCTACAGGTTCGTCTTTGATTTCATGAGCGAGTTTTTCGAATTTACGCCAGTAACGTTTAGCGTAATAATACAAGGCTATAATAATGCCGAATATAATACCGCAGAATCTGAACATATTTCCTCCGATGTAGAAAAATATTGATGAATCAATATTTTTTGAAATGAAAGTATAAAACTATCTGTGCCGCGATATTATTATTTCGAACTTCCAGGGCCGTCCGTTTTATCTTTTGATAAATGCTGGCGCCCTTTTCCATATTCGGTAGTATAAAAGCCGCCGGCTTTATAAATAACGGCTGAAGGATGCAGAACGCGCCGCATTTCGACGCCGCATTTTTCACATAATGGATGCGCTTCTTTCGATGAATGTTTATAAACTTCTTTACTAATTTTGCATTTGTCGCATTTATATTCATATAATGGCATTGCTATCGCCTTCCTTTAATTAATTATTTTCATTCCATCATCTTTGCCCATTTTTTTAC
>CAYQWL010000231.1:0-5361 GCA_964421195.1 uncultured bacterium
ACTTTCGACTAATTATTTTCTTAATATAACTGGCGCTAAAAATACACCAAATCAACTTTTTAAAGCCGAAGACGGCTCTTACGCGGAAGCTGCCGGCGCACCATGCCGAATAAAAAAATACGACGGCATCCCGCCTGAATTCGCAAGAATTGAAAATTATGCCGGCAGCACCGAACCGCCTTTAATAAAATTACAATAATTTTTACTACTTTTTAAATTTAGTCCTATTAACTTTAATCTTAATTAACTTTAAAAATAATGATTTTATTTTGTCGCAATATGCAACATCGCGTCGCAATATACAATTATTTTTATGTTGCATTTTAGATTTTATATGTGCTATAATTACATTCGTAATTGTTTAAACGTTATTTTTTTAAAAAAACTAAATGGCATAATTATTGCATTTAAATTTATAAAATTAAAATTATTAACGATTGTCAGCCAATATCGAATATCTTAGTGTTATTAATGTTATTTAATATGAAGTATAATATACAAAAATATTTTAAATAAGTAAACTCAGTTAAGGAGGAGTATTATGTTATTAAAAAGTAAAAAAGGTTTCTCATTAATCGAATTAATGATCGTTATCGCCATCATAGGCATTCTTGTGGCGGTAGCGCTCCCACAATTCGCTGCTATGACGGAAGACGCAAAAAAGACTAAAGCCAAGCAGGACTGCGACACGTTCGTACAGGCCGTTCAAAAATTTAACTCTCTCGAAGGCACCAGCGTTCAGGACAAGTACATGAAAGAACTCAAGGGTAAATACATCACCAACTTGGACACCATGAAAGATCCATGGGGCAACCGTTACGAACAGGAATACAGAAAAGGTATCGTTTATTCAAAAGGCCCTGACAGTAAACATAAAGAAGGCGCAGGCCCGAGTCATCCCGAAAATAAAGACGATATATACGTCTCTTACATCGGCGCTCTTACATTAGTTGACGCCAAAATCGAAGTAAACCCCGAAGGCGGTAATTTTCTTGCCCCTGACGAAGCCGAAGAAAAAGCCAAAACTTTTGATAGATTACACCTTTACTTCAATAAAGAAGTTTATTTATACGATTTAACCTCTAACGCCGGCAGCGTTACTAAAGGCACTCCTATCACTATAGATCTTTCAAGCGCTGTCGAAGCAGGAAAAGCGGTGCCTTCAAGCACCACTTCCGATAAAGATGCCGCCACTCTGGCGTTCAGATACTTTGAAAGCGCCAACCCAACCTCTCTTACTATAGCGGCTCCCGCTTCTTTAAAAGACGCGTGCGGCGCAGGCACGGTTGTTGAATACGGTTCGGATTCAAAAGAAGTCGTTATAACTTACGCTCCCGGTTTTACAAGCGCCAATCCAAATCAATCGCTTTTAATTCCCGGCACCCATTATATTAACCTGACCGGCGCTAAAAACAATAAAAACCCTATTTTCGGCGAACCTATAGTAACTCAGGCAGGCACGACTATCACCGTAAAAAAACCGGACGCCGACGGATGGAAAATGGATGGCGCAGAAGCCGCAGGCGCACAAATTCAAATTAAAAATTACGATTAATCGCTATGCTCAAACAGACTAACAAATTATAGTTCAGACAGTTCGACATGGTAATTTAACAAAAATAAACGGAAGAATTTCAAACTTCCGTTTATTTTTTATTTCTTTTATTCATTTTATAATTAAACATTTAATATCAATAAGTCCGCCATAAAAACTATAAAAATAACAGAAATCGGTCATAAAATTCTTTAAAATAAAGATAATAAGGCGGGAAAGTCACACCATGTAACGCCAGTTTAAGTTCCCGCCGGAAGGCAGGGAATTGTTCTTGACTTTAAAAGCAACGATTCACCTGAGTTTGCAATTGCAGTCAAAATTAAATAACAGGCATCAAAGCCCGGCCAGCCGGGCCTGTAATATATAATCAATTCAGGAGGGATTATGGGATATTATATTGATCTAACAAGAATATCAATTGACGTTTTAAAAGAAAGGTTAAAGAATAATGATCTTTTGCCAAGCCAGCAGATACTGAAAAAGGATATTGATGAGCATTTCGGAATAATAAAATCTCTGAAAATAAAAACAGTTGAAGAACTTAAACAAGCATTAAAAACAAAAAAAGATGTCAGCAGGTTTTCTACAAAAACTGCATTGCCGGAAGATTACCTGACTGTTCTCAGGAGAGAAATAAATAGCCTGCACCCGCAACCCCGTAAAATAAAAGAGTTTCCCTGCTTAAGCGACCAGGTCAGGAGCAAACTTGAAAACGCAGGCTTTAAAACAACAGTTGAGCTGTTTGACAGAGTTTCCACAAAATCTGGCCGTGAAGCATTAAGAAAAGAAACAGGTATCACACACGAAGAAATCATTCTTTTAACAAAACTAACTGATCTTTCACGAATCAGATATGTTAACCAGACCTTTGCCACATTACTTGTAAATACAGGGTATGATACTACAGAGAAAATTAAAAAGGCTGATTATGAGGAATTATATAAAAAGTTGATGGAAATAAATACTGGAAATAATATTTTTAAAGGAAAAATAGGGGTTAATGATATCAAGTTTCTTGTCAAAGAAGCAAAGGATATCTCTATGGATATAGTTTATTAAACATGTAAAATGTGAAAGTTTTGATAAATAGATAGATCATAAAATCCGGCAAAAATCTGGAGTTGAGTTTATGTTCAGAACAGGACATTTTACTTTAACCTGATATAAAAATATTAAAAAATTGACATTTTAAGATTATTGATGTAAAATAAATTCATTTATTTTTTAAGATTATTTTAGACAGAAAGGCCGGGGCATGATTAATAAATATCGATATTTTTTTATATTTATCATAATCATTTTTATAATTTCAGCCATTTTATATTTTATTAACTTTAATTACCATTCAGTTCCTGATTCAATTAAAACGACGAATGAGACGTTAGAAAATCATAACAACCTTTCTGAAAAAAAAATAGTACCCAATTCTACTCCCGCCAATCCTGATTATGTATTAAAACTACACGCGGCAGGAATCAGCTCACACATACCGGTTTATTCAATCTATAATATTTCTTTATATGACAATAACACAGATGCAAAAATTTCTAAATTAAATGAATGTATCCTTGATTTTATAGTATCACGAATAATATATCTACGAAATAAAAAAATAACGCTGTTATTAAACGATAAACGTGATAAAATTTATAGTTTTAACGAATCAAACTTTAAAATAGAAACTCGCGTTGTATCTTTTACCAATAGTGACACATCCGGCGTTAAAATTAATTATACGGCTTCTTCCAGCTCCGAACCGCTCGATACGATCACCGCCATAGCCAGAAGTAAAGACGACAGATTAATAGCCGTCTCACTTAAAAAATCTGGCACGATCAAAATATTCCGCACCGATAATTTTGAATATATACTTTCTATCGCCGATAATTCAATCAGATTAAGCAACATTAAATTTTTAGAATTCGACGATAAAAATAATTTAATTATATCTATAACCGATCATCCGCCGGACTCAACTACGCTATATATATGCCGGGCTAACCTGTCATATTCGAAACTTGAAAAAATCAACTGGTTTTCTCTTATCGCCGATTCTTCAATATTCGATAATATAAATAATTCCTGTATATATTATAATCGCAAAAGCGGAACCGTATTTAAAATAGACTGTATAAACGCGCAGAGCAGCCTTATTATGAATAATCCTCCACAGCTCAACGAAAAAAATTCCTCAAACATTTACAGGCCGGAGCCGGTCCAGTTAATTAAATTATCAAATTGTTACGCATTAGTAAGAAACGATAGTAAGTTAATTAAAATTTTTAATTCTATTTCCGGCGGCATTACCGGTGAGATTCAACTGCCATCCGCCGCGGGTTTTGAAATCGTTCACACCGGTGAAAATTATTCGATAATAACCTCATCCGATGACGGAACCATAAGCCTTCTTAACGGCACCGCCGCAAAACTCATTCAAGCCGGCCGCCTCGAAGGACTTAATATAATCACATGTATCGAAAATTAATGATAAAAATAATTTGTGCTTTTTATTCGCCGACCTGATTCGAATGAATCCCGTATTTGCTCGCTATTTAAGCTGTCGTTCTCAATAATTTAATTTATTATCTTATATCATCAAAAGATTTAGCGAGTAAATAAAAATCGTCGATAGCTTTCGCGAAAGTAGCCGGCGTAGCATTAAGCCAGATCAGCACCGCGTAATTTTTATTTATAAAAGCCATAGTAGCGCCTTTAATAGCTACGCCGTTATAAACGGCGCCATATTCCCAGATTCGCGCCGGTTTAGATTTCAAGCCGGCCGTCATTTCTTTTTCTGACAATAATTCATAGCCTGAACCGTTTGCGGCCTGATTTTTCTGCCAGTTTACAGCAAATTTTTTATAATCCTGAGGTTCGCTTAAAATTTGCGCGGAAATCGAAAGTGAAATTTCCGCCGTATTTTTAGCCGTATCATCATAAATATGAGCCGCGAGCATATATAATGAATTATCAACGGATTCGGAATATTTAGCCATATAAAAATTCTGAGGTTTTACGAATAAAAATCCCATCAACTTACATTCGATAGTTTCGGCCATTAATTTAGAGGCCGGATCAACTTCGATTTTAAGTTCAGAAAGCCATTGACGCGATATTTTACCAAATTTAGAATCAGGTTCTCGTTCAGCTATATTTTTCCAGATTTTAACCGCTTCGTTAATTTTTTCCTGTTTATAATAAACTGAACCAAGGTTAAAAAGAATTTCACTATTTTCAGGGTAAAACTTCATCAATTCGCCAAGCATCCTGCCGGCTTCATCATAATTACGCATCGCATAATGGCATTCCACTATTTTAAGATTGGCAGAAATATCGGCTGGATCAAGCGCCACCGCACGCTGAAAATTAACAAGCGCTTTTTTTACGTCATTTTTAAGTAATTGAGCTTCGCCGAGATTATAATAAAGCCATGAGAGGTTATTAAATCTTCTAAGGCCGTTTTCACAGGCATTTATAGCTTCGTCATATTCGCCGGCGCCGATATGACATTTTGACAGATTATTATAAACATGAGCGAGAAGTTCAGATTCGGAGGTTTCATGAATGAGCGCAAGTTTTTTTTCAAGTGTGGCCGCGCATTTTTTAAATATTTCGACGGCCTTAGTTTGTTCATTGATAAAACTTAAAGAAGTGCCGTAATTAAACATTAAATGGACATTATCCGTGTCGCCGGAAATAAGCTGTGAATATAAATCCGCAGCTTTAGCATAATCCTGCTTTTGCATATAATTTTCAGCTTCGGCCCCGGTAATTTTTTCACCGGCGAAAACTACCGCGCAGCTGAT
>CAYQWL010000232.1:0-5354 GCA_964421195.1 uncultured bacterium
GGTGATTTACGATAAATTTTATATGTATATTTTTTCCCGGTATTCAATTTAAGATCGGGCCATTCGAGACTGACGGATTTATCAGCCGCGGCCGCGCCAAGCCGATTAGCTTTTGAAAAACGGCCGGGCGTTAAATTAATTTTTTTTTCATTTTCAGCGGCCGGGCAATAAGAAGCGCTGGCAAGCTTATTTATTGTAATTTCACCGGCTAATAAATATTCGCCTTTTTTAAGACATGAAATTTTTTTACTAAAAAGCGAATAACCGGGGTTTTCGACTGTAAGAGTAAATTCCGCTTCCGGAATGTATTCCAGGCGGAATTCGCCGTTTTCACCGCTTGTACAGGAAAAATCATGCTTATCTGAAGACAGTGTTATTGCCGCGCCGGCAAGCGCATCGTTATCTTCGGTTATCAGGCGGCCTTTAATATGATATGTCCCGTCGAATCCATCCGAAATTATCAAAAAAGGATTTTTTTCATTTCCGTAAAAAGTTTTCAGGTCGAAAACAAGCCGCCCTTCTTTAACGAAAAGGTTATAATCGAGGCCGGTAAATCCATAAAGTTTATAATTAAATGAAACTTCACTCACTATAAAGCCGTCGCCGGCAGTTTTTAAATTCGAGTGAAGCCCGCCGGCTTCAAATTTTGGATTGTTAAGAAGGCATACCGTATCGATAAAATTTTTCCAGTGACTTTTTTTAATTAAATGACACTCAAAAAGTTCTTTAATTTTTTCGGGATTTTTAGATTCAAGCGCGGGCGTGAAATATCCATCGAGAAATTCTTTTTTTATAAATGACGAATCGGCAGATTTAAGCGCCGCATCTGAAGTACCTGCATTTTCACCGGGAAGCTTCGACCCCGCGCAGCCGCAGAAAAAAAATAATGCACCCAAAAGAAAAAGTACCGAAAAACCGCCGGCGCGAAATTTCCGGAATTGCCATTGCCGCGGACTACGCGGACTATATGTATAGCGAATATATGCCGCTAATTTCATAAACACAATAAATAACATGCGCATGCGTTTATTTTAACATCATTAACTATATTAAGTCAACACTTTTTTAGATTTTTAATATTGACAAAACGAGATAATTTTAATATAATTTTTAGCGCAATGAAAAAATTATTAAAAGCAATTTTTTATTTCGTTTTCGTGATGGGTTTTATAATTTCTTATTCTCTGATAGACATCGCGAAAACCACCAGAGTTACGTTTGTTATAAGCGGAATACTGCAGGGAAACATCGTTTCCTATAAGGCGAGCGGCGAGCCTTACAGGGGAATGATGGTCGGCGGCATGCCTTTTCTGGTGTCTAAAATTTCCGAATTAAGAAAAAAAGCTCATAAAAACCATTCCGCTTTTTATTTACTTGACTGCGGCGATAATTTTCCAGGAACGGCACATAGTTATTACTCACAGTGTCGTGCGGTTGTCGATACTATGAATTTAATGGGCGTTTCAGCCATGCTCGTAGGCAA
This sequence comes from uncultured bacterium, assembly GCA_964421195.1. GTDB lineage: Bacteria > Muiribacteriota > UBA9980 > UBA9980 > UBA9980 > UBA9980. The sequence continues at coordinate 1,484 of CAYQWL010000232.1, forward strand.
CCGCGAATTCGATTATGGTTTTGAAGTACTGAAAGCACGAGCCGCTGAAGTTAATTTTCCACTGCTCGCCGCTAATATTAGAAATAAAAATACGAAAGAACCATTCGCGGAATTTAAAGATTCAGTAATCTTCGAAGTAAATAAAAAAAATCTTAAAATAGGCGTTCTTGGAATTACGCCTCCTGAAACTCTTACCGATTCAACCATTAAAAATGTGTCAGAACTATTCATGCCGGATGTAACCGAAGCCGTCGAACTATTTCGCCGCAAAGCGGCGAGCGAAGGCGTTAAATTTAGCGTAGCTCTCACGCAGCTCGATTTCGAAAAAGATACAGCTTTACTCGAACTTTTAGCAGCGAACGGATTCAATCTGGTTATCGGCCTCGATTTTACAAATCAAATGAGCGGCATAAAAAAAATCGGCGAAACCATGATAGTCGCACTTAATGGTTTTGCTAAAGGCGCGCAGCTTACTCGCGTAGAGATTTTATTCGACACCGAAACCTGCCGGCCTTTCGATTATTGCGCGGAGCAGGAAGCCGTCATAGTCAATCAAATCGAAGCTTCGAGCGAATGCGCGAAAGTGGTTTCCGATTATTTACGCAAACTCGACGCCATTATGAACCAGGTGCTCGCCGTCTCGGAGGTTTATTTAAAAAGACCTTTTAACGAAGAAACCAATTTCGGCAATTTAATCGCGGATTACATGCGCAGAGCCGCTTCGGCCGAAGTAGCATTACAAAATGCCGGATCTTTTCGGGCCGATATAAGCGCAGGCGATGTTACCGTAGGCGATGTTTATAATTCGCTTCCATTCGACAACGATATAGTATCTCTCGAAGTGCCCGGCAGAATACTTCGCGAAATTATAAATTCCACCTGCCGGCGCGAGCGCGGCCTTTTACAGATAAGCGGAGCGTCTTATTCATACGACGCCAATAAGGTTGGCGCATCGGATAGCGCCGAAACGCTTATCGAATTTTTAGTCGCCGGCCGCCCGATCGAGGCGGACCGTAATTATTCGGTAGCTACGAATAGCTTTTTAGCATCCGGCCAGGGAGGTTATCCTCAACTTAAAAATTGCCGGCAGCTCGGAACATTCGACAATCTTCGCGAAGTTTCAATGCGCTTTATGCGTGAAGATAAAATTTTAAACCCTGAGGTAGAAGGCCGCATTAACAGGACCGGTAATAAATGAATTTAAAAATTTCTCATAAAATAATAATTAATTTCATCGTCATTCTGGTTATACCGTTAATGCTTTCGGTTTATCTGGTTTCGACCGATCTTGCCGAGCGTTCAGAAAAAGAAATCGATAATCAACTCAATTTCACGGCAAAAATCGTTGACCGCTTTTTTTATAGATCGCTTGATTCCATGCAGGTCCAGCTCTGCCTTCTTGCCGGCGCCGAAAAATTTCGTTCACTGCTTGAAAAAGGCGATACTCAGGAAATTATAGCGGCCGTAAAAGCATGGGATTTAAAATTCGGCTATGCATTCGTCGATATTTATACTTTCGATCCAATTACTTTTGAGCACCGCATTTTTACCAGAATTCACAAAAGCGCGTTTAATCCGTCATTGCTTCCGCCGCCCGAAGCGCTTAAAAAAGTAGCCAGAGGCAAAAACCATTCCGCTATAGTTTTCGCGGGCGAACGTAAAGCTTATTTTAGAAGTACAATCAAAACTTCTGACAGCGCCATTTTAAAACACGGTTATATAATTTGCGCATATATGCCTGTTCCGAACGATTCTATAGATGCCATCAAAGATATAACCAATATAGACGTTACCATTTATGATACGCATATCGCCATTATGTCCACTCGATTCGATCCGGCCGGACATCGTATTATCGGAGAAAAAATCGACGGGGCCGCCGAAACGGCGCTCGAAAAATCACCTTTTTATCGAAAAATAGAATCTTTCCTCGGCGAAAACTCAGTTAATTTATATTCCAGGATATATGATGAAGACCGTAATTTCATAGGTTACATGTGTCTGAGCGTGCCGCTCAAGCTTTTCGGCATTGCAAGCATGTATGTAGTCAATAACCTTTATATTATAATGGCGCTTTCTTTAGCGCTTGCGGCGCTGTCCGGCTATTTACTTTCGACAAATATCGCCGTGCCGTTAAAGGAGTTTGCCGCTATTGCTCACGCTACTTCCGAAGGCGATTTTAAAAGAAAAGTGACTATCGACCGTTCAGACGAAATAGGCGAACTCGCCGGCGCTTTTAATAAAATGAGCGACAAACTCGATATTTATAACGAAAGCCTTAAACGTAAAATGTTTGAAGTGACGACGCTTTATGAAGTGTCGCGCTCCATGAATTTTCTCAATAATAAAGATCAGTTGCTCACTATCATTTTAACTAAAATGATAGAAGCGCTCGCGGCTGAAAAAGGGTCGATAATGCTTTATAATCCCGAAGACAACCTGATTTCCTGTGAAATGGCGGTCGGCTATCCCGGCCAGTTCGAGCGGCGCGTTAAATTCTCGCCCGGCGAAGGAAAAGCGGGACAATCGTTTGAAAATTGCCAGACGATAATATCCAACGATATTCAGAGCGACAACAGCTTCGTTCGTACTCAATCCACGCAAAATACCGATAATATTACTCGAAACTTAATGTGCGTTCCTATGATGAAAAATAAAGACGAAGCTATAGGCGTAATTAACATCGTTAATAAAAAAGGGGCGGAAGGCTTTAACGAAGACGACCGCGCGCTTGCCGAATCGCTTGGCACGCAGGCGGCTATGACTATTGAAAATGCAAGATTATATGATCTTTCAATTACCGATGGCATGACGGGGTTATTTATACATCGCTATTTCCAGATAAGACTCGATGAAGAATTAAAACGATGCGGGAGATATCCCGCCCCATTATCTCTTATTATGACTGATATCGATCATTTCAAGAAATTTAACGATACTTATGGTCATCAGGTCGGCGATATGGTGCTTATTAAAGTGGCCGATATTATCCGCGATACTATTCGTAATGAAGTAGATATTCCGTGCCGTTACGGCGGTGAAGAATTTGCTATAATTGCCTCTCAAACGGGATTTGAAGACGCCAAGAGAATGGCGGAGCGCATCCGTTCCGCTGTCGAACGCGCCGAACTTGACGGGCCTGGCGGTAAAAAGCTTAAAATAACTATAAGCCTTGGTATATCCACATATCCCGTTAATTCTAAAGAAAAAAAAGATTTAATTTTAAAAGCCGATTCCGCTTTATATTATTCTAAAGAAAACGGCCGCAACCGCGCCGCTCATTACAGTGAAATGCCGCCGGAATCCGGCGCCGAACGCGGCGGCAAAAAAACCGCCGCCAGATCCGATAAATCGTGAGGTAAAAACGATGCCGATGAACATTAAACCTTCTGAATACAAAAACGATTTCGTAGATAAAAACGATATTACCATAAAACGGCTCGCTGAAGATCTTAAACTCACTGTAATATCGGGCGAGCAGAATCTTGACGGTCTTATAGTATCACCTGAAGTTACAAAACCAGGCCTCGAACTTGCGGGATACTATAAAAATTTAGCTTTCGACCGTATTATGATATTTGGTAAAAATGAGATCAGCTATCTTGAAAGCATTTCGCATGATCTACGGTTTATGCGGCTGCACGAACTTTTTTTATACCATGTTCCCTGCGTTATACTTTCCGATTCCCTGAAAAAATTCGACGATCTGGTCAAAGTAGCTGAAAACTTTACCATACCGGTTTTATATACAGAAAGTAAATGCAACCGTTTTTTGGTTTCACTATCAAATTATCTTGAAACTAAATTTGCGCCTAAAAAAATAATGCACGGTACGCTGCTCGAACTTTATAATATGGGCGTTTTAATACGG
>CAYQWL010000233.1:0-5275 GCA_964421195.1 uncultured bacterium
TGAACCGCTATGCCGCCTGCTTACCGGCGAATTTAAAAATGATATTTCTAATAATCCATATAAACTAAAACTGGCTGCCCTTATTTTTTTAATATCCAAAAAATATAATGAAACTCTGGAATTAAATTTATCGCTCGCTAAAATCACATCAAATCCGGTTATAATAGAAGATTACGCGCGCACGCTTTATTCGCTCGAACTTTTTGATTTAAGCCTTCTGGCGCTTGACGCCATTTCCCGCGCATATCCCGAAAGCGCTCATGAATATAACGCGCGCTACTTAAAAGCCCGGTTTTTAAAAGCTCAACGCCGTTATAAAGAAGCGGTTGAAATATTCGAAACTATTAAAAACGATCGGAAATTCAGCACGTTTTATAACGATTCGCTTTTTAATATAGCGCAGATTTACTTCGACGGCCTTAACTTAAAAAAAGAAGCAATTGAAATATTTGCCGGACTCGTTAAAAATTCTCCAAATTATCGTTACGACAGCCTTTACTATATAAGCGCCTTCGATGCTTACAATGCACGCTATGATTCGGCTGAAATTATTCTTAAAGAGCTTCTCGCGCAAAAAAATCATAAAAACGCCGCCGCATCATATACGCTCGATGCATATCTTAAGATATACCGCGGCTCTTTTGAAATAGGCCTTGAAAACCTCCGTGAAGTCGTATCCGACTATCCTTCCTGTGAAAAAAATAATGATATTTTTAAAACGATAAAAATAATAATTGAAAATCAAAAAGACGGACAACAGGATCTTTCATTGTTTTTTAAAGCTGAACGGGAGTTTTACGCGGGGCGTTTCGATACGGCTGAAAATATTTTATCAGAACTTGCCGCAAAAAAAAATCCGCTTAAATACGAAGCTATGCGCATGATTTACAAAATTCAGTTTCATGCGGGACGTTTCAATAAATTTATTAAAGCAGTTAAAGCTTACACGGCCGAAGAACCCGATAATCAACTTTGCGCCGAAGCTCTTTATGATCTGGCTTCTTATTATTACCAGAACGATAAAAATAATATAGAAACAGCCGTTATATGCCTTGAAACCATATTAAAAAAATATCCCGGCGCACTTTTGAGCAATAAATCAAAAAAAATGCTTTCCGCTATAAAAGGAGATGATAAAATTGACCATAAAACGCGCAATTCTTTTTTCGGCTATAATTAGCCTGACCATCGTTTTAACGCTTATAAGCCCCGCTTCCGCGGAAAAAATATTAATTTACATGGACCGTATGCAAAACGATCATTTAAAAGCCTACGGCGTTGTTTATAAATCGGTAGCAAAAGGCGCGGGCGCTGAATGGCTGTTAAATTACCGTAACGGTTCTTTTTTAATGGATAATAACGACTTCGTGCGCGAAACGGCTAATTATATGGGCGTGTCATTCGAAACCATCTCTGACGGAGAGGCCGCCGAAATTTATTCCATAATAAAAGAAAACAATATGGACGCCGTTAAAATCGAAAAAGCTCCCAGAATAGCGGTATATACCCCGCCAGATAAAAGACCGTGGGACGATGCCGTAACGCTCGCGCTTACCTATTCGGAAATTCCTTATGACACCCTCTGGGACAAAGAAGTATTAAAGGGCGATTTAAAAAAATACGACTGGCTTCATCTTCATCACGAAGACTTTACCGGTCAGTATGGTAAATTTTACGGCGCTTATAAAAACGCCGTATGGTATCAAAAACAGGTTATATTATATGAAAATAACGCTCGTGAAGCTGGATACGCCACGGTCCAGCGTCATAAATGTGCGGTAGCTAAAACTATAAAAAAATATGTAGAAGACGGCGGATTTTTATTTATGATGTGCAGCGCATGCGATTCAATAGATATAGCTTTAGCGGCCGACGGCATCGATATCATTCCCGCTGAAATCGACGGTACTCCCGCCGACGCTAACTGCACGCAAAAACTCGATTTTACAAAAACATTCGCCTTTAAAGATTTTACGCTTGAAATGGATCCTTATATATATGAATTTTCAGATATAGACGTCGATGCTGATAAATATTTTCGCAATTCAACTGACAAAGGCGATTTTACGCTTTTTGAATTCTCCGCCAAACTCGACCGCGCGCCAAGCATACTCACTCAATCACACGAAGCGTCGATTAAAGCTTTTTTAGGTCAGACAACGGCTTTTAAACGAAAATGCATTAAAGACAACATAATCATACTCGCTCAAATCAATGACGATGAAATCAAATATCTTTATTCGCCCTTTAAAGAAGGTAGTTTCACTTTCTATGGCGGCCACGATCCTGAAGATTTCGCTCATCTGGTGGGCGCGCCTTCAACAAACGTATCGCTTCATAAAAATTCAGCCGGATACAGGCTTATATTAAATAATATTTTATTTCCAGCAGTCAAAAAGAAAAAACTTAAAACTTAATTTTTAATTTTACTATAATTTAATTTGATATTCTAATTTTTAAGTTCTAAATTTTAATCTAAATCTGCTAACGTTAATTAAATAACCATAATTAAAACGCGTATCCGTAACTTCGAATACGCGTTTATTATATTATATATTAGTAATCATAAATACTTTAATCCGGCCGCGGCATTATTATTTAGATTTTTTTTTCTTAAACGGCGGAAAATCGTCATCTTCAGACGCGCCCGGTTCTTCTTCTTCTTCAAATTCATTTTCTAAAGGCTCTTCTTCATAACTGAAATCGCCGCGAGCTTCGTCTTCAGCTTCATCGGTTTCTTCTTCGCCAACTGTTTCATCATCTTCTTTTTCTTCTTCAAAACTTTCTTTTTCGATTGAAAGGTCTTCATACCCTTCTTCACGAATAATGCCTTCGGCAACAATTGCACCCGCTTCTATTTCAGAACCATTGGCAACTTTTATTTTAAAGTCGTCGGGAATTTCATAAACAACAGCGTCCTGCAAAACTTCAACGAATTCTACTTTTTTTATACGGTCGCGTTCATTTTCCTGCGGCGCAAAATTATATTTTACTATACCATAAAACGGAGATATTACCTTTGCTAAAGGCTGAGCAGGTTTTATTTTTTCATCTTCAGACACCAGAACAATAAAATTTTTATCTATTTCATATTCTTTAACGATATTTTTCCTGGATACCGTTATTTTATTTTTCTTAATACTAACCGTTCCATCAATTTCAGAATATATAGTGGCTACTTCACCGCCCTCTTCAATTTCTTCGCCGTGCTGGCAATGAAAAACCAGAGCGAGCTTCGATTTTAAAGCGTACTTAACGGGCGCGGAAAAACCAATTTTAAACGCACTTTCTTTCTTGCGACGGCTGGCTATAAATATCATTCCACCGGGCAATAAAACCCTCTTCAATTTATTCGTTTTAATCTGAAAGTACTCGACGACGCCGCTCACTTCAGAACGAATAGAAATCAGGTCTTTCATTTTTTCCCTCCCTGACTTTTTTTTTGCCTATAATACCTAAACATTGAATTAGAGTCAAGCTTTTTTTAAGTTTTTTTAATTTTATTATTTTAATAACGAAAATAAAATTAAAACAATAAAATTTTATCTTAATCTATTAACGCGTTCTGCTTCGGTGCAAGAAGCCTTGAAAGCGTCTGCGCCGCATATTTAAGAGCTTCAGACACTTTTTCAGCATCTTTTCCGCCCGCCATAGCTATATTAGGTTTTCCGCCTCCGCCTCCGCCGCATATCTTAGCCACTTCGCCAATAAGCCGGCCGACATGAACGCCGGCTTTAACCGAATCATCTGAAGCTTTACCGGCGAATATTATCTTGGATTCAACTTTAGACGAAAGAACCACAACTCCGCTTTTAACGCGTTCAAGCAATATATCGCAAACGCCACGCAGATCTTCATCGGAAAGTCCGTCAAGCGAAGAAACTATCAATTTGAAATTTCCGGCAGAATAAGCATTGTCGGCAAGCGTTCTTGCTTTTATCGTAGCTAACTGGCGTTTCAGGCCGGCAGCCTCTTTTTCGGTATTTTTCAACGCAGCCTGCATTTTACATACGGCATCTTCCACATCGGATAACGGACATTTTAAATTAGACGATATGTTCTTAATTTTTTCTTCCACACTTTTTAAATAAGCAATCGCCTCGCCGGAAACGAGCGCTTCTATACGACGCACGCCGGCGGCAAGAGCGGTTTCTGATGTAATTTTAAAAAGTCCTATCTGACCCGAATTATATACATGAGTGCCGCCGCATAATTCCATCGAATAATCCCCTACCGAAACCACGCGGACTTTTTCGCCGTATTTTTCATCAAAAAGAGCCATAGCTCCACTTTTTTGAGCCTCATCGAGCGTAGAAACCTTTGTGGTTACATTCAAACAACCGCGTATTATTTCGTTAACCCTGCTTTCAACCGCGTCAAGAACGGAAGAATCAACGGATTCAAAGTGCGTAAAATCAAAACGCAGCCTGCCGGGCTCTACTTTCGAACCGGCCTGCCTGACATGCTCGCCGAGCGCATTTCTGAGCGCCGCATGCAATATATGAGTACAGGTGTGCGCCGCACGAGTTTTTTCACGCTGCGCTTCGTTCACGCGAGCAGTAACTTTATCGCCGATTTTCACCTCGCCTGATATAATCCGGCCGGTATGAGAAAATAACTGCGGGCAGGGTTTATAAACACCGGAAACTTCTACCGTAACATTTCCATTAAATATCGCGCCGCTATCGGCCGTCTGGCCGCCTGATTCAGCATAAAATGGCGTTTTATCGAGTAATATTTCAATTTCATCGCCTAAAGAAGCGCTTTCTATCTTTTTACCGTCTTTCGTCATAAATAATATTTCAACTTCCGCCTGGTGCATATCATAGCCGACAAATTCGGTCTTTATATTCATAGCCGCCGGTTCATCAAATACAGAACCCGCGGCGCCTTCTTTTGCGGCGCATAAATGCGCCGATTTTGCGCGGGCCCGCTCACGCTGATTATCCATTGCTATCTGAAATTCATCCACATTAACCGTTATATTTTTTTCTTTCGCTATTTCAAGCGTAAGCTCTAATGGAAACCCATATGTATCAAAAAGCATAAATGCTTCCGCTCCCGTTATCGGCTGCTTCGTTTCGATACGGCCGGCTATCATTTCATCGAGAATACGGCAGCCATTATCAAGCGTTTGCTGAAGGAGATGAGCAGCATCATGATGCCGGGCAGTAACGTGTTACACAAATAAACTGAGTAATTCAGGGCAGGATTAAACGTGGCGTGCGACTCTATTACAATGGGTTGCACAAATCCCATGGCCTGATCCTCAGTA
>CAYQWL010000234.1:0-5250 GCA_964421195.1 uncultured bacterium
GCCCGTTCACCCGGCGCTTCGCTCGAACAGGAAAAAATACAAAAAATATACGATGAAGTCGATACGTTTGTAAGAGCGGAAGTTTTAATGCGTGATTTAATGATATTCGAAGAACATCCGCATTACGTTTCAGTGGTTAAAACACGTTCGCTGTCATCTCCCAAAGTACTCAGCCTGACCATGTTCGGCGCAAATGAACGTTCTAACGAAAACGGCTGGTATTTTCACAGAATGAATCTGGATATAAACGCTCAAAACATAGGATTATTGAGAGGCAGCAATTCTGAAATCAAAAAAAACGGTTCGCTCGATAAATGGAAGGTCGAAGCTGTAAGAGAACAATACTCAGATTTAGTAGGATTCGCAAAAACCATATCCGGCCTCGATGAACTGCTTTTAGTCGAAAAAGCCCAATTAACTTCTAAAGCTCCGTTTTATCAAATGCCGGCTTCTCACGTTCACGAAAATATGACTATAGCTTATTTTAACCATAAAGAAAAAAAAATCGAAGAGCTTTTCGTAACCGAAATAGAAGTTATTAACTATGAAGGATTCGTTTACGATATTTCAGTGCCCGATCTTCATAATTTTATAGTTGACGGTTTTATAGTTCATAACTCTATTTATTCCTGGCGCGGCGCCGACGTACGTTCCATGCTTAATTTCGAAAGAGATTACCCTGATTCCCGAATGGTTAAATTAGAACAAAATTATCGTTCGACAAAAAATATTCTTCTCGCCGCCTCTGAAGTAATTAAAAACAACATTACCCGCCGTGAAAAAACATTATGGACCCAGGACAGGCCTGGAGAAAAAATAACGGTTTACGAAGCCATAAATGAGCAGGCGGAAGTAATTTTCGCCATAAATCAGATGCGTCAGGTAATTTATCGTGAAGATAAAAAATATTCGGATTTCGCTTTTTTTTACAGAACTAACGCGCAGTCGAGGGTTATCGAAGAAACCCTTATCAAAGAAGGAATTCCATATAAAATGGTAGGTTCGATCAAATTCTATCAGCGTAAGGAAATAAAGGACGTTATCGCTTATCTGAGGCTAATACTAAACACCAGCGACAATCTCAGCTTATTACGCATACTCAACGTACCACGCCGGGGTATAGGTGAAAAATCCATAAATTCACTTGTCGCTTTCGCTAACGAAAAAAAGATATCGATATTTGACGCGCTCGCCAAAGTCGCTGAAATTGAAGATCTTCCTTTAAAAGCAAAAAATACCACGCTTAATTTCGTAGATTTAATCAATGAATTACGCGAAGACGGTAAAAAACTCAACGTAACCGGGCTCACACGAAATATTCTTGATAAAACTGGATATTTAAGAGAGCTCAAGGTTATAAATTCTTCACAAACTCTCGACCGCTCTAAAAACATCAACGAATTATTAACAGTCACCGAAGCTTACGATTCCGAAAAAAGCGATGCCGGACTATCGGGATTTCTTGAAAGAGTTACTTTAATAAGCGATCTTGACGAAATAGATGAAGGGCAGAACGCGGTAACGCTTATGACCTTTCATTCAGCAAAAGGACTTGAATTTCCAGTAGTTTTCATGCTTGGCATGGAAGAAAAACTTTTTCCTCATGAACATTCGAACGATGAAAATTACGACATCGCCGAAGAACGCCGCCTTTGTTATGTCGGAATGACAAGAGCGAGAGAAAGGCTTTATATAATACATACCAGACAACGTAGAATTTTCGGTTCAGTTTTCGCCAACCCGGTTTCACGTTTTGTTTCTGAAATTCCCGATTCACTGATGATTAATATTTCCTGCGAGGAAGAATTTTTAAACAGCGTGCCGCAAATGAACCGGCATAAGGTATTTCGCGACAATTCCGCCCGGAACAGCTCGCACGGCGCCTTCAAACATGACGCAAACGACGATGACGGTTATGGTTTTCGGGATATAAGCGCCGTCGAAACCGGATCCGCTGCGCGCAGCAGCGAAGAAAACGAAAACCTCGCCGAATTCGGCGGAGTCACCTTTGCTAAAAACGACAGAGTTAAACATTCAATGTGGGGCATCGGAGTTGTATTAGAAGCATCCGGGCGCGGCGACGAATGCCTCGTTAAAGTAAATTTTATGAACGTCGGAGAAAAAAAACTGCTGCTCAAATATGCGCCGCTTGATAAAATTTAACTCTAAAAACCGCCATACTTTTATAAGATAAAATAAAAAGGAAACATATAAAATAAATGGAATATATTCAGCTCGAAGAAAAAATCAAAAATTATAATCCTAACGCGAATTTTGATTATTTAAAAAAAGCTTATGATTTTGCCCGCGACGCTCATAAAAAACAATTTCGGGCAAGCGGCGAACCTTATTTTATTCATCCATTCAACGTAGCGATGATACTCGCCGATTTAAAACTCGATATTATTTCGATAGCGGCCGGTCTTCTTCATGACGTCGTCGAAGATACCGAAGTGTGCAGCGAAAAAATATCAGCCGAGTTCGGATCGACGATGTGCCTTATTATAGACGGAGTCACCAAGCTTTCAAAATTATCTTTTAAATCAAGAGAAGAATTCGCCGCCGAAAACCTTCGTAAAATGCTTTTCGCTTTAATCAAAGACATAAGGGTTATTCTGGTCAAATTGGCCGACCGGCTCAATAATATACGCACTCTCAATTCGCTCGCACCCGAAAAACAAAAACGCATCGCGCGTGAAACTCTCGATATATATGCTCCGCTCGCAAACCGCCTCGGCATGCACGGTATAAAAATAGAACTCGAAGATTCGTGTTTTAGAATCTGTGAACCGGAAATAGCGGCTGAACTCGAAACGCGTCTTTTCAAGGATACGCAGGTAGCCGAAAGATACATCGAAGGTATAATAAATACTTTAAAAAATGAATGTTCCGAAAATAACATACAGTGTGAAATTTTCGGCCGTCAAAAACATTTATACAGTATTTATAAAAAAATCAACAACAAAGACAAAACCATAGACGACATTTATGATTTAATAGGACTGCGAGTCATAGTAAACTCCATCAACGATTGTTACGCGGTACTCGGCCTTGTTCATAAATTATGGAAACCCATCATGGGACGTTTTAAAGATTATATAGCCGTGCCTAAAACCAATCTTTACCAATCATTGCATACAACAATAGTTCACGGCGGCGGCGAGCCGGTCGAAATACAAATCCGCACGTCTATCATGCACAAAATAGCCGAAGAAGGCATAGCTGCGCACTGGAATTACAAAGAAATCGGCTCTAAAAAGGCCGCCGAAAGCCAGAAAAACGATATAGCCTGGCTGCGCCAGATAATAAACTGGCACCGCGACGTAACCGACGCGAGAGAATATATTGAAACCATTAAAGTAGATCTTTATCAGGATGAAGTTTTCGTATTCACGCCTAACGGCGATATAAAAGTTCTCACTTCAAAAAGCACTCCGCTCGATTTCGCTTATCTTATACATTCTGAAGTTGGAAATAAATGCGTGGGCGCGAAAGTCAACGGTAAAATGGTTACCCTCGATTACGAATTAAAAAACGGCGATATTATAGATATATTAACATCCAACAGCGCCCGGCCGTCAAAAGATTGGTTGAAAATAGTAAAATCGCCTCACGCGCGCACTAAAATAAAAGCATGGTTTAAAAACGAAGAACGTGAAAACGATCTTAAAAAAGGGCGCGAATACTTCGGTGAATATTATTCCACGCATATCAAAGACGTTATTAAATTCTATGAAGAACTTAATAAAACACCTTTCATTCATGAAAAACAAAATTTTTCGAAAGACGACTTCGAGTTGAACCGGCTTTTAAAATCACGTTTATTTTTTGAATCGATAACGGCCCTTAATTTCAAAGCCATTGACGATTTCTTCGTAGTAACCGGCCGCGGCGAATACCAGTTAAAAAATTTATTCGCGAAAATGTTTCCTGAATTTATAGAATCGGTTATTAATAAAGGAAAACCTCTGCATGTTATGCAGCAAAAAAAGGCGCCTGAAAAAAAATCACGCTCAGTCAATGGAGTAATCGTATCGGGATTAGATGACGTTCTCGTAAGGTTTTCAAAATGCTGTACCCCGGTGCCCGGCGATCCGATAATCGGTTTTATCACACGCGGCCGCGGCGTTTCTATTCATCGCCGTAATTGTCCCAACATATCGCTCGATCAAATCGAAAAAGACCGTATCATAGAAGTAAGCTGGGACCAGGGACGGCTTTCGTCCCATAATATCTCTTATGCGACAAGAATACGCGTAAAAGCTATAGACCGGCCAAATCTTCTTTTAAACGTTACCAACCTGATTTCAAATTTAAAACTCAATATATACGAACTGCACGCGCGCATCGAAAAAAACTTCGCCATTGTCGAATTCACCGTAGATATAGTTAATATACAGCAACTCGATGAATTCATTAAAAATATCGAAAAAATAGATGGCGTCATGAACGTTTATAGAACTGAAGCGACCGGATCGCCTGCGGCCGCGCCGCATCCCAGACCCCACAAAAAATAAGCAAAATAAACAAGCTGATTACATAAAATTTAATATTATGGAGGAATAATGGTTAATAATTCACATCCAGGCGGATTATATGTTTTATTTTTTACAGAAGCCTGGGAACGTTTTTCATATTATGGAATGCGAGCGCTTTTAGTTTTATACTTAGTAAAGCATCTCAGCATGCAGAGGCATGACGCGCTTGAAATTTACGCGCTTTATACTGGCCTGGTATATTTTACTCCAATGATAGGCGGTTACCTCGCCGACAAATATCTTGGCGCGCGCAAAGCCGTAATAATAGGCGGCTCCGTCATGGCGCTCGGCCATCTTGCCATGGCGTTCGACCCGCTTTTATATCATGCGCTTGGACTTTTAATAATAGGCAACGGTTTTTTCAAACCCAACATTTCCACAATAGTCGGCGGGCTTTATGAAGAACACGATCCGCGCCGTGACGGCGGTTTTACGATATTTTACATGGGCATAAATCTCGGCGCTTTTTTTTCACCCTTAGTATGCGGCACGCTCGGTGAAAATTACGGCTGGGATTGGGGATTTTCCGCCGCGGGAGTCGGAATGGCTATCGGGCTGCTCGTTTTTTTACTCGGCCAGAAAATTCTTGGCCCGAAAGGATTTCCGCCGCATTCTACGAGCAAGCGTCTTATTTTTAAAGATTATATCGACATAATTATCCTAAATTCCCCGGAAATTATAACAATGCCTTTATAAAATAATATAATTAATC
>CAYQWL010000235.1:0-5189 GCA_964421195.1 uncultured bacterium
TGGCGAGTATCCACATTAGCTCGTATTCATCATCGTCGCATGATATTTTATTGAATTTATCATAAAGCGCTATCGCGCCGCATACGATTCCGGAAACACCGCTGAAAGGAATTATTGCTAATTCGGGTGACGGTTCGAATATGTTTTTGCGGAAATAAGGTTCGTTTTTTTCGATAACCGCGCCGATTAAGCCATATCCGGCAGGCGTTTTGAATGTATCGGCGTAGCCTTCGGAGTATCCCGCGCATTGCTGTATGTAAAGTTCGTTTTTATGATGATTTATGCCGAGTATTACCGCCTGTTCTATTCCAAAAATCCGGCAATATGAATTTATAGTAACCGCGAGCAATTTTTCGTATGAATTAAGCGATATTAATGAATGGCTCAATTCGAGAACTTCAGAAAGTTTTGCGGCCCTTTCGGTGAGCGCATTTTTTTCGGATTTTAAATCGTTTACAGCTTTTTGAATTTTACGATTCATTGAAAGCGTTTTTAAAGCCAGTGCGCTCATGTGAGCGACTATATTTAATGTAAGCAGTTCGTGACGGTCGAGTTCGAATTCATTTTCGCTAAATATTGCGAATAATGAATATACTCCGCTATCGATAAAAACTGGAATAACGAGTGAACCGGCAAATGTCCCGGCGCTTTTTGTTTTGATTTGCGAAGCCCGGCTGTAATAATCGGCGGGAGATGAATGATATTCGAAATCAATTAATTCTGAAATACCTTCTATTAACCTTGATTCGACATAGTTTGAAAAATGTTTAATTATAAAAGGTTCGAGAGTTTCGGTAAGTTTTATAAATGTATTTTCATCGAGGCATATACGTGAGTTAATATCGAAAATATATCTGCCGGCTGGATCAAATGTAACGCATACGGCCAGATCGGCTTTTTCAAAGCCGTCCAGAAAAGACTGAATCGTTTTAAATATTTGTTTTTTTCCCGATATAAGGCCGAACTTTTGAATAAGTCCGGATATTTTGTCGAACTCAGACATCGTATGCACCGGTGTTTTCATTTGATTTTTAAATTTTAAAGATTGACGGTAGCATTATTATACACTATTCTGGCCGCATATTCAATAATAATTTTATTAATAATAATTTTAAGTTTAAAATTTATTATATAAAATTAAAAAAATAGTTGCAAAATGAATGATTAATATGTTATAATTTGATGATTTATGTTTTGATTATATTTATAAATTAATTAAATAATAAAAAAGAAAACTGAATAAATAATGAGGAGGTGAACCGATGCCACGTATCAAATCACAAATAGCGCGCCTGAAAACCAATAATAGAAATAACGCGATTAACAAAATTAGAAAATCTCAGCTTAAAACTGCTATTAAAAAGTTTGAAGAAGTTTTAGCTACGAATAATAAAGATGAAATATTAAAAGCTTCGAAACAGGTTGAAAGCGTTATTGATTCTACCGCGCGTAAGGGCACGATACATAGAAATAAAGCTTCGCGCACTAAATCCAGAATTCAAAAGCAGATAGCGAAAGTTATTTCCGCTAAATAATTATTTTATTTATTATTAAAACCTGCGCGGGCCGCGCATCCGATAAAAAAATCAAGCCTATTGAAATCATATAATTTTGATATGATTTTAATAGGTTGGTTTTTAATAATTAAATAATAATTTAAACTGGAGGAAAAAGGATGACACAATTAAAACAAATTTATAAGTGCATGCGTTGCGGCAATATCGTCGAGATTCTTCATGAAGCGGGCGGCGAATTAGTTTGTTGCGGAGAGCCGATGACGCTTCTTAACGAAAATACCGTCGATGCCAGCCGCGAAAAACACGTTCCGCAGGTAGAAAAAATCGAAGGCGGTTTCAGGGTTAAAGTTGGTTCGGTAGCGCATCCTATGGAAGAAAAACATTATATAGAATGGATTGAATTGATTGCCGGTAATAAAATTTATAGAAAACATCTCAAACCCGGCGAAGTTCCTGAAGCTGAATTTTTAATTAAAGCCGATTCCGTCGAAGTAAGAGAATATTGCAATTTGCACGGCCTCTGGAAAGCTTAATCATCGGTTAAACCGTTGGTTTTTAAGAATAAATATACAGGCTGTTTATAAATAAAAAAGATTTATAAAAGTTTATGAAAGGGCGAAAAGAAAGAATACAACTCTTTTTTTTCGCCCTGAATTTTTTTATTCTTAATTAAATTAACGTTTTTACATAGTTTCATATAGTTTTATTGACATACTTTTTTATTTATGCTAAAATCATGTCCGTTTTTGTTTGTTAATTAAGCCATCAGCTATATAAAAAGAGGTATAAAATGAAAAAATCGACTGTAACTGTTTTAAAAGTCAGGCCGGAGGCAATATTAAACGATATCGACCGTCTTATGTGCATGGCGGATTTTAAAAAAACGCTTGTTCCGGAAGCGGGCACTATTTTAAAAGATAACATATCATGGCATTTTCCGATGCCCGGCGCCAATACTACTCCGTGGCAGCTCGAAGGCGTTGCGCGAACGCTTAAAATGCACGGCTATAAAGATATAGTTTGCGTCCAGAATAAAACGGTCGTAACTAATGCTTTTAAAGGCGAAGATCTGAATAAATACTTGCCTGTATTTAAAAAATATAATATACCCGTTTTATATAATTTTAAAGATTCCGATATGAAATGGGTTATTTATAAACCGAAATTTAAAACTTTAGTTTTGCATGATATTTTTCCTGATGGAATAATGGTGCCTGATTATTTTTTTGGCCGTAACGTGATTCATCTTCCTACAGTTAAATGTCACATTTATACTACCACTACGGGCGCTATGAAGAACGCTTTCGGCGGTCTGCTTAATACCATGCGGCATTATACTCATTCATGGATACATGAAACGCTCGTCGATCTTCTTGCCATTCAAAAAGAGATACATGCCGGCATATTCGCCGTTATGGATGGAACTACCTGCGGAAATGGGCCCGGACCGCGTACCATGTTTCCGGTTGAAAAAGACTATATGCTGGCTTCTGATGATCAGGTGGCGATAGACGCCGTCGCCGCGAAAATGATGGGATTCGATCCAATGAATATCGGCTATATCCGTCTTGCCGACGAGCATGGACTTGGAAACGGCCGGCCTGAAAATATAGAAATTAAAGGTGAAGATATATCAAAAGTAAATTTTAATTTCAGCGTGGGTGATAATTTTGCGAGCAGTGTGGGAGATGTAATGTGGTTTGGCGCTTTGAAAGATTTTCAGAATTTCTTTTTCAGAACTCCTCTTGTAAATATTTTTATATTCGCTTCTGAATTTTATCACGATTATATGCGCTGGCCTTTTATCGATAGTAAAAATTATCATAAATGGCTTAAAGAATCTAAATGGGGAGAATTATTTAAAAAATATTAATATGCCCTATTCAGTTTTTAAAAAAAATATAACGCCTGTCATTAATTTGATAGTTTTTGAAAGTCCCGTAAACCGATTCAGTATAGCTTATTTACTTTTTATTCTCGAAAAAAAATGCGATTGCCGGATTTTTCGGATATTTTATTTTAAAGATGCGGCGGGAGTAAATGAAATTTTTAAAAAGGCGGATATTTTAGCGGCCCCGTGTATTTTTATGTTTTCGTTTATGAGTTCGATTATCTGCGAAGTTTCAGAAGCGCTCGATAAAATAAAAAAAAATGCGGCCGAATATAAAATTACCGATCGCATAATAAGCATTGCGGGCGGCGCTCATCCATCCGGCGATCCCGTTTCGGTCGCTTTAATGGGTTTTGATTTAATATTTCAAAATGAAGCCGAAAACAGCTGGCCGGATTTTCTTAATTTAACTCTTAAATATCATACGGAAATTAAATTTAAAGAAAAATTACTTTCTAATTATTCATCGCAAATTATTCGCGACGAACGTCCGGTGTCTTTAGATGATTATCTGCCGGCGGGAAACGTTTATTCATTAGTACCGCCGCTCGAAATTATGCGCGGCTGCTTTTTTAATTGTAAATTTTGCCAGACGGCTTCCTGCGCCGTTAAATATCGCGGTTTTGATTCTATTCTCGAATTTTTCGAGTTATACAATGCGCGCGGTTATAAACGGCTTTGTTTTATATGCCCGTCAGCTTTTCATTATGACGCTGTTTCGCCCGCTTTTTTAAATATCGGCGCGATCGAAAATATGCTTTCTACGGCGCGTCATAAATATGGGATTAAATATATAGAATATGGAATATTTCCCTCGGAATCGAGGCCTGAAACGATAACTGATGAAACCGCCGCTCTGATTGTAAAATATTGCAGCAACAGGCGGGTCTCTATAGGAGCGCAGTCGGGAGAGCCCGCCCGCGTTTTAAAACTTGCGCGCGGCCATACGATCGATTCGGTTTATAAAGCATGTGAAATTTTACGGCGGCATCGATTGACGGCTGTGGTGGATTTTATATTTGGATTTCCGGATGAAACGGAAGAAGAACAGATGAAAACTCTTGCGGTTATGAAAGATCTTCATACTAAATTCGGCGCGAGAATACAGACGCATTTTTTTCTTTCTCTTCCAGGTACTTCGCTTTATTTATCTAAATACTCGCCTATCGGAATGAAACCGCTCGCGCTTCTTGAAAAATACCTTTCGGGCGGTATCTGTACAGGATGGTATAAAGAAGGAATAACGCAGTCTGAAAAAGTGTATGATTATTTGTTGAAATTATATGATAAAAATGAAAGGTCTGGTTGAAGTTTTTAAACTTTTTATATGGTTAATTCATTTTATCATTTTTATATATTTTTTGATTATATAATCTGGTTTAATATTATTTAAATTATTAAAAATCATTCATTGACATTTATATAATAGTTTGATAAGATAACTAAAAAACATAATCTGCTTTATGATATAAAAATTTTTATATATGAGGAGTGTTCATAATGATTTCGGGAAAAAATAACAGAGGTATTTTTTTAATTGTATCTGTCGTTATGCTATGCTTTATTATCGCCGGATGCGGCGGCAGCGGCGGCGGCGGCGCATTGACCGGTGCGGCGGATAAATCCGATTACGCTCCTTTTTCTTTAAAACTTCAGATGCTCGGCAATACATCGGATGCGCCGGGTTATTCGGCGCCCGCGAATGCCGCCGGCGATATAAGCGTTACTGTTTCGTCAGTTAAAGAACCGTCGCGTAAAGTTTCTAAAACCGCTTCTTATAA
>CAYQWL010000236.1:0-5186 GCA_964421195.1 uncultured bacterium
CATCATTATGGAAAAACATCCGACATATATAGAAGATCTCGCGATTAATGGAAAAGAAGTACAGACCATTCTCGGCGCAACCGGCGCCGGAGCGGTAATTGGACGCGCCCTGAAATTCGCGCTTAACGCCGTTATAATAAATAAAAATTTAAATTCAAAAGAAAAATTGACTGAAATAATTTTAAATGAATTCAAACGGAATTAAAATAAAAACATAAAGGCCGCTAACGGGTTTATTTATTAACGCAAACCAAAAAATATTATTAAGACATTATATTTTATATTCTGGCGCCTGCTTTTTCAAGAATTTCTATAATTTTGCGATTTTCCTTTTCGGTTGCAAGTCTCAACACGCTCCAGCCGGATTTATTTTCAGCGTCTGTATCGGCCCCCTGATCTATTAAAAACTTTACCATCTCATAACTTTCCGAAGCCACCGCCTGTATTAAAGGACTGACTCCGTTATTATCGGAAGCGTTTATATCGGCGCCGTGTTCTATTAAAATTTGCGCTATCCTGGTATCACCCGAAACGGCGGTAAGAGTAAGCGCGCTCATGCCAAAAATAGTTTGTTTTAAATTTACGTTCATACCGCTTTCAATTAAAAGCTTGACTATATCAACATGTCCCATACGCGAAGCATAAAAAAAAGCGGTATTGCCGAGATTATCAACGGCGTTTATATCGGCCCTATGATTTATAAGAAGTTTTACGGCCTCATATTGTCCGGCGGAAGCAGCTATCATAAGCGCACTCATGCCGACGGCGTTATCGCGAGTATCCACATCGATGCCGTTAGATATCAACTGTCTTAAAATATCACAATTACCATACGACGCAGCATAAATATAAGCCATTCTGGCAACATCGCCGTCAGCAGCCGATTGAAGCAAAGAATCGGATATTAAATTATCATGAATGTCGATTTCCACAAACAGCCTCCCCGATTTATATATAATCACGATTTTACCATTTTAAAATAATCAGTTTTTAAATAAAAAAGACTATTTTATAATCATAACCGATAATTAACGGACTGTCAATTATTTTTTATCTTTTGTTTTTACTATTTTACCTTTTACTTTTTATTTTATTTTTTATCGTTATATAATTTAGCTGTATTTTTTTAGTCAATTATGATATATTATAACGTTAAAAATAAAAAAATGAAAAACTATCAAAAGCATATCCTCATATAAAAATATAATAATTTTGTAAATTTGTAAATTAAGGGTGGACGAATAAAATATGGAGGTATCGAATAAATGTCCATTAGCCCCGAAAAATTAAAAAATTCTGAGATCTTTGCAAGCTGCACATTTAATCTTAACGTAATGAAAGAAAAACTTCCCAAACAGGTTTTTAACAAATTTTTAAATATTATCGAAAAAGGAAGAAAGTTAGATTCAGACACAGCTGACGCAATCGCTCATGCAATGAAGGAATGGGCGCTTTCAAAAGGCGTCACTCACTATACGCACTGGTTCCAGCCCATGACAGGATTAACCGCTGAAAAGCATGACGCTTTCATTCAATTCGACGAAGCCGACCATATCAGCGTTATCGAAAGATTTTCCGGAAACCAGCTTATCCAGAGTGAACCTGATGCTTCTTCATTTCCATCAGGCGGAATGCGAAGCACCTTCGAAGCGCGTGGATATACCGCGTGGGACCCTACTTCACCCGCCTTTATAATCGAACGCGGCCGCGGGTCCATATTATGTATTCCCTCGGCTTTCATCTCCTATCACGGCGGAGTCCTGGATATGAAAACTCCTCTTTTGCGTTCGATGGAAGCTATTTCCGGCGCCGCCCTGAGAACGTTAAAATTATTCGGCAACAAAACCGCTTATCGTGTAAAATCGGTAGTGGGAGCGGAGCAGGAATATTTTTTAATCGACCGGAAATACGCGGATAAAAGGCTCGACATTAAAATATGCGGAAGAACGCTTCTCGGCGCGCGCCCGGTAAAAGGCCAGGAAATGGAAGACCATTATTTCGCATCTATAAAAGACAGGGTCCTCGATTTTATGCAGGATTTCGAACGCGAACTTCTCAAACTCGGCGTTCCCTGCAAAACACGCCATAACGAAGTCGCGCCGCATCAATTCGAAATAGCTCCTATATATGAAGAAGCTAATATAGCCGCGGACCATAATCAGCTGCTCATGGAAACCATGAAACGCATAGCCAGAAATCATGATTTTTGCGCCCTTGTAGCCGAAAAGCCGTTCGCCTATGTAAATGGTTCGGGCAAACATTGCAACTGGTCGCTCATCGATACCGATGGTAATAATCTTTTAGAACCGGGTAAAACGCCTGAAGAAAACCTGCAATTTTTAGTATTTCTGATGGCTTCTTTAATGGCGGTCGAAAGACATGGCGGACTGCTGCGCGCATCGATCGCTTCGGCGGGTAACGACCACCGGCTCGGCGCCAATGAAGCGCCGCCCGCGATAATGTCGGTATTTCTCGGTGAAATGCTTTCAAATATTCTCGATAAAATCGAAAGCGGCAGAGTAAAGGACGCTAAAGAAAAATCGTTTTTAGACCTCGGCATTTCAAAATTGCCAAAAGTATCGAAAGACCAGACTGATCGTAACCGCACTTCGCCGTTCGCTTTTACCGGCAATAAATTCGAATTTCGCGCCGTCGGATCATCGGCTTCGATATCGATACCGGTTGCAGTTTTAAACGCCGCCGTAGCGGAATCTCTTAATGAAATAACGGAGCTCATCGAAACCGGATTCAAAAAAAGCAAAAATTTCGAAGCCGCGGTAATCGAAGTAATTAAAAATGCCATACATAAAACTAAAAAAATCCGCTTTGAAGGCAATAACTATTCTTCGCAGTGGCTGAACGAAGCGGAAAGCCGGAATCTGCCTATCGCCCGAAGCACTCCTGAAGCTCTTGAATTCTGGCTTGATAAAAAAGAAAATTCCTGTTTTATAAACGCGGGAATATTAAACGAGCAGGAAATTGAATCACGCTATCATATATGCCACGAACAATATTATAAAACTATTGAAATCGAACTGGCGACGATGTTAAAGATGATTTCACGCCAGGTGCTGCCGCCGGCTTATACGTGTCAGAAAGAAATCGCGTCGGCTATAAACGCCGTATTATCGCTTGAAATACATAATACGGCGCGGGCAAAAAACGGCGGGCAAAAAAAAGAACCTTTCGATAATTTCGACGTCAAACCGCAGATAAAATTTTTAAAAGAATACTCAGCGGCCGTTTCTAAACTGCAATTAACCGTAGAACGCCTGCGTGAAATCAAATTAGAACTCGCAAACGAAGAAGACCATATAAAAAAATCAGGCTTAATAATTAAAAAAGTTCTTCCTGAAATGCAAAATGCAAGAGCGATAGCGGATTATCTTGAAACTACCACCGGAAGCGAATTCTGGATTTTACCTACTTATTCAGAATTACTTTTTAAGGATTGATATATTTATATTGAAAATTAATTTATTTATAAATACAGTAATATTTACAATACGACGATAAATATTAATATATTAATATATAATAAATCAAATATGAAAAACTAAATGAAAGATTTAATTAAAAAAGCGGAAATCACGCACGAACTAACGAAAGTCGAAATTACGCGCCTGCTCGAAGATACCGGTAACGAAGCCGAATTGTTCAAAGCCGCCGACAGGGTAAGGAAAAAATTCGTCGGCGACGCCGTTCATCTCCGGGCGCTGATCGAATTTTCTAATTACTGCCGCTGTAATTGTTGTTACTGCGGGCTCAGGCGCGATAACGGTTCCGCTTTACGCTACAGGCTCGCGCCCGGCGACATTATAGAATTCGCCAGAAACGCTAAAAAAATGGGCTATAAAACGGTAGTGCTGCAATCCGGTGAAGACATGTATTTTACCGTAGATAAAATGTGCTCAATTATAAGCGAAATTAAAAAAATCGATCTCGCAATTACTCTGAGCATAGGCGAAAAAACGCGCGATGAATACAGAGCTTACCGTGAAGCGGGCGCCGGCAGATATTTACTGCGAATCGAAACCACCAACCGGAGATTATATGAAAAATACGATCCCGGAATGGATTACGATAACCGCATACGCTGTCTTAAAGATTTAAAATCGCTCGGTTACGAGCTTGGAACGGGTTGCCTGATAGGGCTTCCCGAACAGAGTTTTGAAGATCTTGCGGGCGACGTTTTATTTTTTAAAGAAATAGACGCCGATATGATCGGCATGGGGCCTTTAATCATCAATCCCGACACGCCGCTCGCGGGTAAAACCGGCGGCGGGCTTTTAATTTCCATTAAAATGCTCGCCGTCACCCGCCTTCTTATGCCGGATATTAACATACCGGCAACTTCCGCCATGGAAGCGCTTGATCCGCAGGGACGAATAACGGCGCTTCGCGCCGGAGCGAATGTTATAATGCCCAACGTCACAGAAGGCGAACACCGCTTAAAATATTTGTTATATCCCGGAAAAATAAGTCTTGCCGACGCTCCTGATCAATCATTCGAGAAAATAAAAACCGTAATTGAAAGCATGGGACGTTTTATTTCAGACGATTACGGTTATAGAAAAAAAATATAAAAAATCATTTTTCTTTTTCAACCGGCGGCGCGGCTTCGACCGGAAGAGTATCGGCTTTATCAGGGCCGGCTTTTATTTCGCCGGTATCTTCGGTTAATTCAGTTTCTTCAGTATCGTAAACTATTTCACCACGGGCTTTCTTTTCAATTTCAATAAGTTTTTCAAGATCGATTATTACTTCTTCGGTATCAAATTCACTGACTGCAAGCGCCTTCACTTCATCGACACGTTCCTTCGGCGCTTTTTTCATCTTATCATAACAGCGAAGCAATATTCGATGCGCCTTCAACCGCTCGTCCGGATTAGCATCCTGTTTTTTAAATTTATGCTCTTTCGCCTCCGGATAATCCATTAAATCATAAATTATATTTGCCGCTTCATTATATTTACTTTTATAATATAAATATGAAGCTTTAAAAAGCGCGCGGCCTGTTTCAGATAAAACAGGAAGATATTCGGATAATCTTAGCACTCCGCTTTTTGCGTAAAACCCGCCGCATTCTTTCAATAAATTTTTTACGACTTTTATATCGATCGAATAATTATCATCGTCCTCCGCGAGAGTTTCATATATTCCTTTCAATATCCAGAGTCCTTCGT
>CAYQWL010000237.1:0-5112 GCA_964421195.1 uncultured bacterium
AAAAACAGCGCGCAGTTCGACAGGGTTTATGAAAAGCGCCATGCCGCTGTGGATGACGATGGACAGAGCGATCCGGCGTCGAAAATGAGCTGCAAAATATTGCCGCTCGAATTTGTGTTTCGTGCAAAACCGCTGGATTTTCTTTCTTTTATAAATATATTAGAAGGTTTTAAAAACTTGAATTTTAATATTAAAAGGATTAATGCGTCGCGTTCTAATGATGGATTTGTTGATGCGAATGTTATAATGGAAATTGTAACGGAGTTAAACTTGAATATACCGTCAAAACCATAAATTTTTCTTAGATGGCAAATTAAGCGATATCAAAAAAAATTGTCTGTTGATGCGCGATATTTGAGAGAAAGTGGAAAATATAATTAAAAGTTGATTATGGTATTAATTTATGAAATGCATTGAATTATATATATTAAAACTTTTTTTTGCTTTTAATAAAAGCGTGTTTTTTCTTCCGGCGCGAGTATTTTTATTTTTATCGTTCGCGGTTTATTTATGCGCCGGTTTTTCGGCTCATGCAGCTTCGCAGCGTGTTATTTTTGATAATGGTTCCAATGTCGTTAAATATAGAAATTCGATTAAACGTGATATTTTTTATTTACCTGATGAAAAATTTGTTCGGGATTTTGAGATAAAAAAAGAAGTTGTTAAAGATAAAAATGATTATAGCGTAAGGACATCCGGCCCGGTTAAGACGCCGCGTAATTTATCCGGCGGCCCGGAAGCCGAAACTTTCAGGGTGGAAGCTATAATAAAAATAGGCGATAAAGGCTGCGCCGTTATAAATTCGAAATTATGGTATATCAATAAAAATAATTTTGGTTATATGCTTGTAAAATTAAACGATGAGTCGGTGGAAATAAAAACTCCTTCCGGCGATATAATTAAAAGTGAATTAATCAAAAAAAAGGCGGTTGAATCGATTGATGAATAAATACATATTATTACCGGCGGGATTTATACGCCGTGTTAAAGCGATTTTTTGTGCCATATTCATGAGCTGTCTTACCGCGTCTTTTATTTTTATGCCGGCCGTATATTTGAAAAATCCGGTTTCATTTGCGGCCGAAAAAGAAGCGCTGGAAGATAAATATAAAATGCCGCCGGGCGATTGCGCTTATCTTGAAATACAGGAATTTGCCGAAAGCCGCGAACGCGCGGAGTGGTTTAATCTCGCTTATCGAAAAGGTCACGCTTTATGGAAAGTCGATTTCGCGCAGACATTGATTAAATATTTTAAAGATGAAAATAAATATTCGCAAAAGCAAAAGCATGAAGTTTTGACCGAATTATGGCTTTCAGAAGATAAATATGATAAATTATCAAGTTTAATCGGAAAATTAGAACATGAATTTGAAGGGCTTTCGATAAGGGTTAGCGAGCGTAAAAATGAAGGGCATATAAGCGTCGTACTTGATGATAATAAGTTGTTGCGATTTGTTAAAGGAAGACCGGAACCGTCGTCTTCTACTTTTTATAATATAAGCCCACGGCATGCGGCCGGCGGAGCTTCATCAGATGCGCTATGGGCTTATTCAAGCGTTAAAGACCGCGCTACAAAAAATATCGATATCGATCCTGATACTGCGAGAAAATTAGCCGGGCCGATATCGTTTAACGTGACCAACCGGCCTATCGCTGAAGTGCTGGAAGGTTTTTTACGTTCCGCGGAACTTAACTGTACGGTGAGTCCTGATATTTCCGGTAATATAACGCTTTATATAAAGGATTCTACTGTAAAAAATGTTCTCGATACTATAACATCTAATTATAATTTAAATTATATTATTACTTCAGAAATGATCGAAATAAGAAAAGCGGATAGCGCTAATATGGAAACTATAATCGCGCGTCTTATTAAATCTAAAGCGCAGGATGTCAATAATCTTTTAATCAGCGCTAAATCGCCGGCGGGAAGCATTGTAGTGGATAAAAAATCCAATACTCTAATTATTAAAGATACGCCGGCCGCGCTTGAAACTATAAAAAAAATGATTGAAACGCTCGAAAAGCTCAATGCTATGGATCAAACTGTAACGCGGCTTATAACTCTTAATTATGCCGATGCGTTAAAAATAAAAACCATGCTGACTCAGGCGCTGACTCCTGAAATTGGTTCGATGGAAGTGGATTCCCGTACCAATACGCTTGTAATAACCGATCTGGAAAGTAATCTAAATAAAATTCAGGCTATAATAAAAAAATTAGATTCTTCAAGAAGCGCGTCTAAAATAATTCAATGTAAATATGTTTCATCCGAGGATCTTAAAGCCACGCTTAATTCGAGTTTGAAAACCGTTCTGGGCACTAATAGTGAAACTTTTTTGATAGAATCCGATAAAACGACTAACAGTCTTTTAATTACCGCATCGGTGATTAATCTTGAAAAAATAGAAAGTTTTATTAAAGAGCTCGATGTTCGCACCAAACAGGTATTGATCGAAGCGCGCATAGTACAGGTGAATTTATCGCGTGATGAAAGTATGGGTGTAAATTGGAACCGGCTGATGCAAAATAATGCTAACGCCGAAAATTCGATAGGGTTTAAAACCTTCGCTCCTATAGGCGATGATGGCATCGGCGGCGTTACTTATAAAGTAGGAACGCTTTCGACGGATCAGTTGAGGCTTGTTATGCAGGCGCTCCAGAAAAAAGATAATTCAAAAGTTATAGCCAGTCCGACTATAGTAACGACCAACCGTAAAAAAGCTTATGTGAATGTCGAAACGACTTATCCGGTAAGGCGTGAAACGGTAGTTACAACCACTACCGGACCGGTTACTTCCGTTACTTATGAAAAGCAGAATGTGTCGGTAAGACTCGAAGTAACTCCTGCGATTAATCCAGACGGTTTTGTTGCGCTTGAAGTTAATCCCAAAGTGCAGGGACTTGCAGGTAAGGTTGATAACAGTCAGCCGATAGTTTCAACTAAAGAAACTCTTACCAATGTGGTGGTTAAAAACGGTCATACGATAGTTATAGCCGGCCTGATAGAAGAAGAAAGCACCAATTCTAAGACTAACGTGCCGCTTCTTGGTAATATTCCTTTAGTTTCAAATTTGTTTAAAAACCAGTCCAATACATCTCGTAAAAACGAAACTATAATTTTTATAACGCCGCGAATTGTAGAAAGTTCGGTGGCCTCAGGAAATAAAAAACATTGACGGAAGTTTTAAATCATATCAATCGGTAGACGCGCTTTATGTTTTATTTTTTGAAATTTGAAAAATGGCTTTATAAAATTTAAATTTAATGTTTTATTTTTTTTAATTTGCAGGTAATTATATTTAAAGATTATATAACATGATAAAACGGCGTATGTTTTTTCGCCGTTTTTTTATTTATAATAGTTTATTATTTAGTCTTTAAATAGTTTTTGATTATTTTTTTTGTTTGTTGACTTTTTATTGATGAACTTATGCTATGAATGAAATTTTATTGAAATTATAAAGGTTTTATGTTAAAATAAAAAGATTTTATAAGTATAAGCGGTGACGTGAGTAAAGTTATTTTATATTTTTAATGTGCATATTGTTTAAGATGGCGTTGTATAAAAGGAGAAAAATGCATGTCGGATCCTAAAGATAAATTAGTTTTATTTAAAGAAATTTTGAGCCTTATGATAGTGACTATAGGTTTTATAACTGCGCTCATGTCTTCCGGGCTTTTTAAAAATATTAGAATCGAGCCTTTAACGCTTGTAATTATTTTTTGCGTTATTTTTTTTATATTGCAATTTGTAGTGCGTATGGTATTTGGTGAAGAAAAATATAATGAAATAAAAAGTAAAATTTTATCTACCGCTCGCGATTTTTCAATAATTTTATTGGTGATAGCGGGTTTTTATTTTGCCGGTAAATATGCGGCCGGTCATAATGCCGCAGTCAGCGGCGGCAGTTCTATTCTTAAAGAGGTTAAAGAAAAAGAAGCTGAAAAAAGTTTAAGTACGGTGCCTCTTAAAAATATTAATAAAGAAAAATTCGTTCCGGAAAAATCCGTTCCGTCGGTTAAATCAAAAGAAAAAATGGCGTCCAAAAAACCGGTCGGCGCTTCTTTGAAAGCGGAAATGAAATCGGCGGTAAAACCGTTATCGGCCAGGCCTGAAAAAGATAATAAACCGGCGTCTATAAAAAATGATGATATTCTGAAATCTAAAGCTGTAGTTTCTCATAACCTTTCAACGATAGAACCCCCGGCCGCAAGCACGTCCGTTGAATTAAAACCGATAGTAGAAGATAAACGGGTTGTCGAAGATAAACCGGCCGTTGAGGATAAACAGGTTGCCGAAGACAGAAAATTCGTTTATAATAAACCGGCTTTATTAGTGCAGGAAAGTGATTCTACGAAGAGCGTCGAGGCGTTTGTGCCGGCCGGAAAAAGTAAAGACGCTTCAGGAACGAGCGTTTCGGTAAATCCAACCGGAGTTTCAGCCGATAGTTTTGAAAAAAACATTGAAAGAACCTCTGAAACTGTTGTAATTACAGTTGTAGCTCCTGATGATTCCCCGTCCGGGGAGACCGTCGAACCGGCCAGCGTGTTATTAAAAAGCGTCGCTGCGGATGTCGATGAAGAAAAAGGCCCCGTGATAAATGCCGGAAAAAATTCGGAATTAGAAGAAGAGCCGGTCGATGAGCTGATTGAAGAAACGGCAGACGCCGCAGGCGCTTCGGAAAGCGATGAGGTGCTTACATTTAAAATGGCCGCTAAAGATTCCGATAATCGCCGGACGCATGAGAATGAAGCTGTGACGAGCGTTTCATTTGAGCGCACGGCTGAAGATATGAAGGAGCGGGTAAATAAAGACCGGGTAATGATAAAAAAAGAATATGAAATAGAAAAAACGCCGTCTGGAATTAAAAATGCAGGAGATAAAGTCATAGAAGGCGGCAGAAAAATTATAGAAGGCGGCGCGGGGCTGATTGAAAAAGCGGGAAAAGGCATTAAAAATCAAATTGATAAAGTTATAAAATAGCCTGTATGATGGCTTTATCAACCGGAAAATTAACGTTTTCTTTATATTAGCCTGGCGCGGGCGTGATTGATTAAAAATATAAGATACAGGATGTAAAATAATTATTAATTATTAATGAAAATGAG
>CAYQWL010000238.1:0-5105 GCA_964421195.1 uncultured bacterium
TCAAAAAGCACCGTCGGCTTTTGCTTTTTTCGGCTGCGGCCGCGGCGGATCTGACGAAAATTATCCGCTTCATCATCCGCGTTTTAATGTTGCCGATAACGATATTATTAACGCGGCAAAAATATTCGCCGCGCTAAGCTTGAACTTTTGCGCGTTTATTAATTAAAAATTGATAATAAGATAAAAAAATATAGTCGCGTTATAGCGCGTTATAATTTATTTTCGTTTTAGTTAGTGCGTTTGCGCCGGTTCCGTCTTCTGCTCATCGTTTTGTTCTATTTTTCGCATTCGACGGCTTTTTTTATAACATCGGGTTTATTTGTCGTAATTCCGTCCAGGCCGCGCGCGTTTAAAACGGCCGCTCGTCCGGGGTCGTCAACCGTCCATACGTAGTATTTAAGTCCGGCGTTTTTCACGGCTTTTATAAATTCCGCGCTTGCTGATTTATGATCGGTGTCCAATCCGTCAAGATTATTGGCGAGGGCTATTTTTATCGCATCGTTAATTCCGGCGCCATTGAAAAAATCATCGTTTAGTATCCAGTACGATTCAACCTTCGGCAATAATATCCTGGCGAGCGCGGCAACGTCTAAACTGAAGCTGATTATAACTATTTTAACCCGTCGTTTTACTTTTTTTAATTCAGAGGGAAGCACTTCGAATATTTCAGCGCCGCATTTTATTTCTATAAATAATTTTTTACCGTCCGGTATTAATTCGAGCACTTCTTCAAGCAGCGGTATTTTTTCGCCTTTGAATTTTTCGCCTTTGTGGCCGCCGACGTCTATTTTTTCGAGTACGGCGTAGTCCGTTTCGGCGACTTTATAGTCGGTTTTGCCGCCGCTGAGACGTTTTGTTCCGGCGTCGTGAATTACCGCGATTTTTTTGTCGCGAGTTAAAAATACATCTATTTCTACGCCGTCCGCTTTCATTTCTATCGCCGTGCGAACCGATGCGAGCGTGTTTTCGGGCGCGTAAAATGCCGCGCCGCGGTGGCCGATAATTTCGGCCGCGATAGCGCACGATGTTGTAATTGAGTTAAAAATTAAAATAAACGCGGCGCTGAATAAAAAATATTTCATATAACCCTCCTGATTGATGTATGTTAATTATATCAAATAATTATAAAATTTAAAATAAAATTAAGGATAAGATTGTTTTTTTGGGAAAATAAGGATAGAATATATATAAATTATCAAGAATATACTGATTTTTTAGAAAATGCCTTTTTCAAAATGAGCTTATTTATGTATTTGCAATTATGTATTTATTTTTAGTATAATAAGTTATTATTTTCGAGGGTTAAATGATAAAACAATTTAAAGATAAAATAATATAAAGATAAAATGAATAAGAACAAAGTGGTTTTTATTGATCTGGTTGAATATAGTTCGAGATTTGCCCGCGGTGATTCCGCCGTGCTTTTTTATGTGAAAAATTCAGGAGATGAAACTATCGGCGGTTTTAATGACGAATGTATAAAAATACGTTATGGCAAAGATTTTGAAGGTTTATCTTATTTTTTCGTTTTAGCCGGGCTTACGCCTTTGTTCAGGTGCCGCTCCGATGCGGATGGAATTGCCTGCCGCGCGGGCGCCGGCCGGTATAGTATCGAAAGCGGGCTCGCATGCGCGATTAAAAATCATAATCCTGTTTGCGGTTTTGACGTTATGGCGGCATACGATTCTTCTATCGATTTGCTTGGTTTTCTTGAAGCCGGTTTTTATTTATTCGCCCTGAACGATCATTATCCTGCTATGCCTGACGGGCGTTTTTGCGCGGAACTTTCCACCGCCGAATATAAAAAACATAAATTTTATTATCGGTCATCGCGCGAGCGGGCATTTCCGGCTTATCTCGGAGCGGTTTGCGCGTCATGCGGTTATAACGAAGAAAAAATATCGGCCTTTCGCGCCGATATGCGTAATGGCCTTTCGGTTTTCGCTACGGCGATTTATCTCGAAGATTTTCTCAGCGTATTGATCGATGGGCATCATCGGGCGGCGGCCGCGTATTTACAAAATTCTAAAATTACGTGCCGTACTATAATCCCATGTTCCGGATATGCGCATGACGGTAAAAAACCCGTTACGCTTTTTTTTGGGCCGGTTACCGTCGATGCGGCCGGAATAAATATCAATTATCTTACTGAAACGATGGTAAATCGTAAAAATAAAATTTTATCGCCTTCTGACGCTTCTTTAATCGCGCATGGCTCGTCTTCGGCCGAATGGAACATTCCCGCCGGATTTTTAAATAATCATATTCCCGCGCGGGGTTATGCCGATATGAAATTGACTGAAGGAACGGCGATTCTGGGCGATATAAACGCAAAACTTCCCGGCGAGCTTTTAAATTCGCCGTCGCCCGATTATGAAGCCGTTGAAATAATGCTCGATGTTCTTATAACTACAAAAGATTCTAAGGCTTATGATTTTTCATATAAAATAGCCGGTTCTGAAATTTTTATAGGTTTATGGCCGGCGGCATTTTCTTATCTTGCACGTTTTGAAGGAAATAAAGAAGTGGAGGATTTATTTATAAATTATCTTGTCAACGATGAATGGGCGCTTGCGGATGTAACCGCTATAGTTGACGATTATTTCGAACGAATAAAATAATATATTAAAAATTGAATATACTTATTAAAAGTAAAGGCGGTTTAAGATGAAAAGTATTAGAGTTATTATGAAGTGTAAGGTAAGTTTATTTCGCCGGTTTTTAAAAAAATCAATGTTTTTAAGTGCGTCTTTCGCGCTTTTTTTATTTTTTATTTTTACTTTTTTTATTTTATCCCGCGGCCTGCTATATGCCGCGGAGCATAATACCGGCGAGGTGAAAACGGTTTATATAAAAAACGTTACGAGTTTTGATTTTGTTTACATACCGCCAGGAAATTTTATTATGGGCAGCGAATTATCCGATCCTGAACGCGATTCGTCTGATTGGCCGGCGCACGAGGTTAAGATAAGCGAAGGGTTCTGGCTTATGAAAAATGAAGTAACGCAAAGCCAGTGGCGGAGCGTTACCGGTTCCAATCCGTCTTATTTTAAAAATAAATATGTTGAAGGCGGTGAAGAATCGGAACTCGATAATCCTTGCGGCGATAATCAAAAATATCATAGCGGGCGTGATGGATGTCCGGTGGAAAGAGTATCGTGGCATGATTGTGTAAAATTCATAGCGGCGCTTAATTCGACGGAAACGGGAATATACGGATTACCGGCCGAGGCCGAGTGGGAATACGCCTGCCGCGCCGGCTCCAATACGTCATATTACTGGGGCGAATCACCGGAAGGTAATTATTTCTGGTATATGGATAATGCTTATAATAAACCGCAGGCTGTTTGCATAAAACTTCCTAACGGGTGGGGATTATATGATATGAGCGGTAACGCTTCTGAATGGTGTTCGGATTGGGCCGAAAATGTTTATGAAAGAAGCGGTGCGCCGGCCGTTGATCCGCCGGGCCCGCCGAAAGGCGAATATAAAATCGTGCGCGGCGGAAACTGGGCGGTTCGTTCTCAATATTCAAGATCGGCCGCCCGTTCGATGCAGAAACCTGAAAATGGCGATATGTACACCGGATTAAGGCTCATATGGCGGCCGGTTTTAAAAGAGAATAAAAGCGGCAGATAGTTAATGAGCTCTTTAAATTATTGATTAAAGAATGAATTGAAAAATTTTGAAAAAGTTTTTAAAAAAAAATTGATATTTATTTTAATATGTGATAGATTAATTTCGATTTTAAGTAAAGGGGTGAAATCGTGGCTGAAGAATTAAAAGGGATCAAAAATCAACAATTGGTCAGTTTTAAGATCGGTTCGGAAGAATTCGGCATCAATATTATGAAAGTTCAGGAAATAATAAGGATGCAGGAAATTACAAAAGTGCCTCAAATGCCTCATTTTATCGAAGGCATAATCAACCTTCGCGGCAATGTCATTCCGATTATAGATTTGCGTAAAAAATTCGGAATGCCTATTATCGATATTACCAATGAATCGAGAGTTATTGTGGTTTCCGTTCTCGACAGGGTAATGGGAATTATAGTCGATGGAGTTTCTGAAGTTTTAAGGCTTAATGATGAACAGCTTCAGCCGCCGCCGCCTATAATATCTAACATAGGGCGCGAATATATTAAAGGCGTCGGTAAGCTCGACGATAAAAGACTATTGATACTTCTTGAAATCGATAAAGTGTTATCTGAAAAAGAGCATCAATTAATAGGTGAAAATTTAAATTGAGTTAGTCCGGTTGAAATTTTTAATTATTAAAAATTATTATTGAATATTAAATATCTTAATTAAATAAAATAACGGAGGTTTTTGTGATTATGGATAATCTGTCGATTAAAGCGAAGGTGTTCGGGCTTATAATTTTTGCGGCGATAGTGGTCGGCGTTGTCGGATATCTTGGAATTATCAATATTAGAACAATCGATGATGCCGATACGATGCTTTATGAAAAAATAACCGTTCCGGCTACTGAATTGATATATATATCAACATATTTTCAACAATGCAGGGTGAACATATTATATTTATTAAGCGCTGAAACAGATGAAAAAAGAGCGGAATATATAGAGAAGGTTAATGAGTTAATCGAACTTAACGATAAGGTCAGTGATTCGTTTAAAAAGACTATATTAACCAATGACGGCCAGTTGATGTATGATAATTATATAAAAAGTTATACTGAATATAAAGATAAATTTAAAGTGGCTGTTGATATGATAAGGAATAAAAAAATCGATGAGGCTAATATTTTTGTAAAAACTGAATTTTCTAAAGTCGCCGCTGTAGTATTTAAAAACATCGAAAATCTTGTCGAAGCAAAAGTAAAAATAGCCAGACAAACCGCCGAAGATAATACAAAACTCGCTAACGGCGCTGTCAGAAATATGATGATGGTTATATTCGCCGGAATTATTCTTGCTATTATTGCGGGCTGGCTTATTGTTTCTAATGTTTATGCCGTTCTTAATTCTCTTATTTTTGAAGCGAAAAAACTTACCACGGCCGTTAACGACGGTAAGCTCGATATAAGGGGCGATGCGGCCGGCATTAATTTTGAATTCAGGGGCATAGTGCAGGGCGTAAACG
>CAYQWL010000239.1:0-5101 GCA_964421195.1 uncultured bacterium
CATAAGAAGCTCTTCCTAAATAATCATTATTCTCGATAAAAACCTGAATATTTACATTTTCAATTCCGGAGCCGAAAAAGAGCTGCAGGTATGCTCAGCAAACGCCATTAAGAAAAGCGCCGCTCATTTTTTTTGTGAAAACAATTATTCTGAAATCATCGATGAACTTTTAAAAGGTAATGATATTTATAACAAAGATATCTACCTTCGCTGTATAGACGGACGAAAAATTCTCACTAATTTTTCCGCGTTCACAATCAAAAGTTCCAATAAATCTGATTGCCGCCCACAGGCCATTGTAATGATCGCAAGCAATATTACACAGAAAAAACTTCTCGAACGCCAGCTTTTTCAAAACGAAAAAATGATATTTCTTGGAAAAATCATTTCAGAAATAATACATGATATCAAAAATCCTCTCGCTTCGATTACTTCAGCAATAACCGGCCTTCAAAATTCACAGACGCCAGGCAACGCGCAAACGGACAAAGAAATAAACGATATAAACCAGGCTGCCTCACTTATACACGGCGTCATCTTAAAAACCCTTGGATTGGTAAAAGTCGTGCCGGCCGGTCATAATGTAATAGATTTAAATGCCGTGGTAGCCCGATCGGCCGATTGGTGTAAAAATAACGCAAAAATAAAAAATCGCGAAATTATATTCGAAAAACCACCTGAAAAAGCTTTAATTAGCGGAAACGAACCTCAGTTAGAACAGGTTTTTATAAACCTGATTTCAAATGCTCTTAACGCCGTCGAAGAAAAAAAAGACGGAAAAGTAAAAATCGAAATAGAAACCTGCGGTTCGCTCATATCATGTTCTATAGAAGATAATGGCCGCGGAATGGACGAAGAAACACTCAATAATATATTTGATCCATCGTTTAATACCGCGCGAAGCGGAAATAGTTCAGGCATCGGCCTTTGCATATGCCAGGCAATTTTATCGCAGCATAACGCTTCGATAAACTGCCGCAGCAAACTAAACGAAGGCAGCATTTTTACCGTTGATTTCAGCCGGGCCGGCCGGAACAAATTATAATCCGGAAATATAATGGGCAACTTAATAATATAATAATTATTTAAATCCAGAATAAAATCTTATAATAAATATTTAAAAACGCTTGACAAATACTACATAATTATGGTAAAATTCGCCTGTAATTTAAAATTAAACTACGAAAAGAGGAGAGATTTTTACCATGAAACAGGTCAGCATCAATGCGGAAGTCCGGAAATCCGCAGGCACTTCAGCTAACAACAAATTAAAGACAAAAGGCAGAATACCCGCCATATTGTATGGCCAGGGCAAAGAAAGCACCATGCTTACACTTACAAAATTGGATTTTGAAAATGTTTTTAGAAAAAATATGAAAAGAGCTATTTATACAGTTAATTTCAATGACGGTTCTAAAAGCATAGTAAAGAACACTTTAATTAAAGATATTCAATACGATCCAATCAAATCCAGAGTAACACACGTTGATTTTTATGAATTCGACGAACACAAAAAAATCAGAACGATGGTTCCCGTCGTTACTCACGGAACGCCGATCGGCTTAAAAAAAGGCGGTATTTTAACTCATATTAAAGATCAGATAGAAATAGACTGCCTGCCGATACATATTCCCGACCATTTTTCGATTGACGTAACTTCTCTCGATTTACATCACACCGTACGCGTCGGCGATATAAAAACGGCCGCTGAAGTTCATGTTATTTCAGATCCGCATGACGTTCTCGTTACCGTTTCCGCGCCGCGCACCGAAGAAGAAACTTCCGCTTCCGCCGAAGGCGCAGCTGAAACTTCAGCCGAACCCGAAGTAATAGCTAAAGGCAAAGCCGCTAAAGAAGAAAAAGAGTAATTAAAGAGTACGTTTCCGCAAAAGCGGATTAAAGAAGGCGACTTCTAGCGGAGCACGGCCGGGCCGCGCTCCCGGATATGTGTAAATTTTATTTTATACACAATAACAAAAAAATAAATATATAAGGTTCATTTACTCGTAATGCCGGGTCGGGCGATTATTATAGTATCGCCTGATCTGGTTTTTTTGTTTGCATAAATAACGTTAGTAAAGTTTAAATTTATGTTTGGGGAAGTGGTTTATATTTTATCTCTCAGCGCATCATTAAAAAATACTGGTCTTCAAAAAATCGATATTTCATTTAAAAACACTTTCGACTCATATATAAGACAATTTAGAATCAGTCTTTCTGATTATACTTTCGCCAATAATTATATGTGGTTCGAAAATGCCGACGGATATTTTAAAATAATCAACGGCAGCCTCTGCCTTTTTATTTATAACAACGATGCTTTAACCATGCTTCTTCCGCCTATCGGAAGTTCTAACCAGATTGAAATTCTCGACGAATGCTTTGAAATAATGAATTCATGCAATAACGAACGTCATTTTTCAAAAGTCGATTATGTTTATCCGTCTTATCTTGACGGACTTGATTTCGGCCGGTATGAAGCCGAAAGACAAAACCCGGATTACATTTATCTTAATAGCGAACTTATAGAACTGCGAGGAAATAAATATAAAACCAAAAGAAATGAAATAAATTACTTCACTAAAAATTTCGCTTTTGAATACGTTCCTTACTCATGTATTTTACGCGACACTGCCGCGGATCTGATTTACCGCTGGGCGGATCTCAGACTCAAATCCATATCGCCGCTTAGCGCCGGAGAATTAAACCATTTCATCGATTTAATCGCGCTCGAACGTAACGCCATACTGAGAATTTTAGATCATCACGACGAGCTCGGATTGAAAGGCGCCGTAATACTTATAAATGGACGCGCCGAAGGCATAAGCTTCGGAGAAAAAATAAACGACTCCACGGCTTCCATTTTAATAGAAAAAACAAATTTTCAGTATTTCGGCATTTCACAATATCTATTCAAGGAATTTTGCGGAAGGGAATTTAAAGAATGCGAATTCGTCAACGTAGGCGACGATCTTGGCTTCGACAATTTAAGAAAAGTTAAAATGTCTTACCATCCGCATTCTTACGGCGCAAAATATACCATCAGACAGCGACAGTTTCATTCTCCCCATCAACTCCATTAAAACATAAATTATCATTTCAGGCCACGAAATTAAAATATCGATGCGGGAACTCTCCTGCCTTAAAAATCAAAACGCCTTCCCTATAACAGGGAAGGCGTTTTGAAATACCGATTTTTACCGCCGCAAAAGGGCTTTATAAATTTTTAATTTACTCATGCATATTCTCGCGGTTCTTCGTTTTCACCGAATTTAAGGGGCTGTGATTTTTTATCGACGACATTACGATTGATTATTATTTTTTTAATTTTATTTTCACTCGAAGGAACGTTATACATAATATCGAGCATTATATTTTCGATAATAGAACGAAGGCCCCGCGCGCCAGTCTGACGTTTCAAAGCCTCAGCCGCTATGGAATTAAGCGCGTCGTCGGTGAACTGCAAATCGACGCCTTCCATTCTCATAAGTTTTTGATACTGTTTACAGATAGCATTTTTAGGCCTCGTAAGTATATCGGTAAGCGCGCTTTCATCGAGCTGATGAAAAGTCGCGAGGACCGGAAGACGGCCGATAAATTCGGGTATCAGGCCGAATTTAAGTAAATCTTCAGGCAGAACCGCGGAAAGCAGACGGCCTATATCACGCTGATTCCTGGCTTTTATTTCAGCTCCAAAACCCATAACTTTCGTGGACATCCTCGATTCGATTAATTTATCGAGTCCGTCAAAAGCGCCGCCGCATATAAACAATATATTAGAAGTATCTATTTGAATAAGATCCTGATTGGGATGCTTGCGGCCGCCGTAAGGCGGAACATTGGCTACGGTGCCTTCGAGGATCTTCAAAAGCGCCTGCTGAACGCCTTCACCTGAAACATCGCGCGTTATCGATACGTTTTCAGATTTTCTGGCTATTTTATCTATTTCATCTACATAAACTATTCCCTGTTGAGCTTTTTGAATATCATAATCCGCGTTCTGTATAAGGCGCAAAAGTATATTTTCAACGTCTTCACCTACATAACCGGCTTCGGTAAGAGTGGTAGCGTCGGCTATGGCAAAAGGAACATCGAGAATCTTAGCGAGCGTCTGGGCAAGAAGAGTTTTTCCGGTGCCGGTAGGCCCTATCAAAAGAATATTACTCTTCTGGATTTCGATATCGTCATTATGATAGGCGCGGTTTCTTATGCGCTTATAATGATTATAAACCGCTACTGAAAGGGTTTTTTTAGGCTCCTTCTGCCCGATTATATATTGGTCGAGCGCCGCGTGAATTTCACGCGGCTTGATAAGCCCATCGCGATCGCGTGAAGAAGACGCGTCTTCTTCCGGTTCTAATATAATATTATTGCAGAGTCTGACACATTCATCGCATATATAAACGTTCGGGCCCTCGATCAATTTTCTAACTAAATTCTGCGTCTTATTGCAAAAAGAACAGGCTTTAAGCGATGCTTTATTCGGACCGAATACCATATAAGTTTATACCTCCTCGGGGGTTTTCCTGGGACGCGGCTCTAACACCCTATCTATAATACCATATTCAAGAGCCTTAGCGGCCGACATAAAATTGTCGCGCTCGGTATCCTGACAGATTTTTTCATAAGGCTGGCCGGTATGATTAGCTAATATACGGTTTAATTTTTCTTTTATACCAAGTATTTCTTTAGCCTGTATTTCTATATCAGTCGCCTGGCCCTGCGCGCCGCCAAGCGGTTGATGTATCATCACCCTGGCATTCGATAACGCGAGCCTCTTACTTTTAGTTCCCGCGGCAAGAAGAACGGCTCCCATAGAAGCCGCCTGGCCGCAACAAATAGTCGAAACTTCAGGCCTTATTACATTAATGGTGTCGTAAATCGCGAGCCCGGAGGTAACGACCCCGCCGGGGCTGTTTATATAAACGTTGATATCTTTATCGGGATCTTCAGCTTCTAAAAAGAGCATCTGTGCGATAATCAGGTTAGCGCTGTAATCTTCTATATCGGAACCTATAAATATTATCCGGTCTTTTAATAACCGGGAGTAAATATCATACGCACGTTCCGCACGACCGGTCTTCTCAACCACCATCGGTAT
>CAYQWL010000240.1:0-5059 GCA_964421195.1 uncultured bacterium
ATTAATTATATTATTTTATAAAGGCATTGTTATAATTTCCGGGGAATTTAGGTTTTAATTATATTTTTCAGGCTAATTATATCATAATAGCCATCTCACGTCAAATTCCCAATATAAAAATAACTTTTACAGGGCAATTGAAATAACTTAAAATTTTTTTAAACTATTATAATTAATTTTTTTATTTTTATGGAAAAAAATAAAAAAAGATTACTTAATTATATAATGAATATTAAACCCTGTAAAATTAATATACAAAAATATAATCATAACCAATATTTAAATTAAATTAAACATAATTAAAAAATAATTATTAAAAACTATTTTAAATAAATAAATAAAACATTATTGACAAAGTATATGCAATGGAATATAATTAGTTAAAACTTTAGTTTATATATTACATTTTACTATTTTTTTATACAATTAAAAGTTTATTTGTAATTAACTTAACAATTTAAATTTATTCTGATTATGACAGTATATCTAATACAGAAATCATACATTAATGTAATTGGTTTATACTTATGAAAGGAAATGAAAAAAATGCTTAAACATCAAATAATAAATATTTTTGTTTTAATAATGGTTTTGCTTTTTTCGTGTTTGATTGCGTCATCTGTTTGTTATGCTAATTGGAACAGTGCGTTAGATATAGTTTTGCTTATCGATGATTCGGGCAGTATGGAAGGCTCGAAAGGGCAGCGTAACGATTCAGGGCGCCTTCGATGTGAAGCAGCTAAGCTGATAGCTAATCTTTGCGCGGATGAAGATCGAATCAGTGTTATTTCGTTTGGTGATTCGGCAAAAATAAATTTTTCGTTCGCATCGGTTAAATCAAATATTAATATAATCGAAAATGCGATCGAAAAAATAAGGGGGAAGGATAATTATACTTCCATGCATACTGGACTTGAAGCAGCTTTGAATGAAATAATTGACGCTGCCGGAAAGCCGGCTTTTACGGAGCCTGCAACTCAAAGGATTCCGGTTATTATAATGTTAACTGACGGCAATATAAATTCGGAAGATTTGCCTGAAGGAACTTCCCGTGAAGAGGCTTTGAGTTCAATAAATATGATTCTGGACGAATGTAAAAAGCGTAATATTAAAATCATGACAGTCGGCCTCGGCCAGGAAGGGAATCTGGATACTGTTCTTTTAAAGCGTATAGCGGATAATACCGGCGGCGCTTATTATAGCAGTGCAAGCGCTGATTTTTTAATAGATTCGTATCGAAAAATATTCGTCGAAATTTCGGATCGATTTGCTCTGGTTCGTCAATTTACCGATAGCTCTGAATTAAAAATCGATTATCCGGTTAGCGCAAACGAACAAGAAGTAATCATGCTTATAACTAAAAGCAGTAAAAATGACACTAACGAAGGAAATTTTTTTACTGAGACATCTATGTTGTATAATGGGCAATCGTCAGTTACCAGTATTGAAAAAAGCGGCAAATTTTTCAAAATTTTTAAAATAACCAATCCAGTTCCAGGAAAGTCCGGTACGCTTAATTTTAAATTTAAATTAGCTGATAAAAGCAATTTAGATTTTCTTATTTTAAAAAAACTTAACTTCGACATTAATATTATATCGCCTGCTCGTGGATTCACGGGTTATTCAGGTTCAGCGTTCGATTTAAGTTTTAAAGTCAGCGCCGATAAATCGGTTGATTTGTCTAAGTATGATTTAACCGCCAATGCCGAAGTGAATTTTCCTGACAGCACGCAAGAAATACATTCAATGGTTAGAAACGGTAATTTATTTTCATTAAAATTCATTCCAGTTTTGCCCGGGGTTTATGGCTTTAAGATTTTATTGCATTATAGGGAAAAAGACGATATTTATAAGTATTCAAAATTTATTCAAGTTAATATAGCTCCAAAAACCAGATTGAATTGTTTTGTCACCGAGCCGTCCGATAAGGCTGAATATACAAAAAACAGCGATATTATGGTTAAAATCAAAATACCCGATATTCAACCGAATTTACCTGTCGATTTTTCATTAAAAGCTTTGTTATATAAAGATGA
Source organism: uncultured bacterium (assembly GCA_964421195.1). GTDB lineage: Bacteria > Muiribacteriota > UBA9980 > UBA9980 > UBA9980 > UBA9980. The sequence goes on from CAYQWL010000240.1 coordinate 2,037, forward strand.
TCTTCTTATTCGTGAAGCGTTATTGACCAGAGTAGAAAACTCCAGCGAAGATTTCGACGGAATACTAAAAGATATTTCTCAAGAAGGTGAATTTAAACTTGAAATTAATTCTTCTGGCGATGGCATCGAAATCGATAAAGCCGCTCCTATTTTAATTCGGGTTTTTGAAAGGCCGGTTATTATATTGCAAACCCCATTATCTGAAGAACTTTTTGATTACGGCACGGTAGAAATTAAAGCCGAATTATGTGCCGGTATTCATAAAATCGATCCGGCAAGAATAAATATTAAAGCGCTCGTCAAAGATCTTTTAAATACGGCGAGTACGGCTATGGTTATAAATGATTTTCGATATGAGAAAAAAGGCGATAAAATTTTATATAGCGCTATTTTAAAGCTGCCGGCGGAAGGGGCTTATTCTGCAAAAATCGAAGCGTTATTACAGGAAAGTCAAGAAGTTATAGTGTCTTCAGAAAATAACTTTTATTATTACAACATTAAACCTCCAAAGTTGAAATTAGAAAAATTATATTTAGAAGCAGGACGGCCGATTCTTATCGAAGCAATGCATGACATAATAGCTGACAATGAAAGCGCTGAAGTATATTTAAGCGATTCGACGTTAGAATTACTTATAAAAAAACCGGAGCAAAAAAAATATAAAAAACTTATTTTTAATAACAGTAGAATCGGAAGATTCGGAAGTCAAAATAAAAAAATTTATAATTTTCGTTATGATCAGACTAATACTCCCGGTACCTATGAGGTTATTGTAAGAGCCGCTTATCCTTCGATTTTAAAAAATAAATTAAAATCACCCGTAAAAAATTTTAAAGTATCTCATTCTTTAAGCGTAATTTATGGCAAGGATGAAAAAGCATCTAAGTTTATTAATATACAAAAACCAGTAAAGGACGTTTTTAAAATTCCTTATATGCAAACATTTTCTGGTTTTTCAAATTATTTATCTCATTTTTGGGTGCGAATAAAAATTGAAAAATCTTTGATTGGCAGCATAACGATTCGGCCGCGCGTCGAGATCGCTTCGCTTGTGAATAAACTAAAAATAAAAACGCCCGCGCCGATAACTTTGACTCGTGAAGTTACTTTACTGCCATTTAAATATATGATTATCGGCGTCGATAATGACGCTATTCAAATACCCATAAAATTTGATTTTATAACCGCCGCCGGTCAGAAGTTTACCGATGAAATATTAATTATAAGCCGTTCACGCGTTCCATTGAATCGCTGGAAAGTTATGCTTTTAACTATCCTGGCTTTCATAGTTATATATTTAATTTATCAATACCAAAAAATTGCAAAACAAGAATTTACTCAAAACATTCTTTTATATAGAATTGAAAACGGCAGTGAGCGCCAATTAGCGTCATGCTCCGCTGATGAGATCAATATTTTTATGAAAAAAAATCACTGGTATTTTTACGGCAACAAGGAGTTTTTTATGAAATATCATGATAATGCCGGCCAATTAACGAATTTGAAAGGCGAAAATACTATAAAATTTGAATGTGAAGGTCCCGGTAACTGGTTTATCATTATTGGCAATAAAAAAGAAGCAATCACAGCAAATTTTTCGTCGGATTTTAATAACAATTATAGAATAAGAATCACATAGAAAAAGGAGTTTTTTATGAAAAAAATGTTGTTGGGTTTAGTTTTTATTTCGGTTATGCTGGTTTCTAATATGGCTATGGCACAGGAAGTTTGGGATGAAAACAATGTTGAAGTAACTAATGAAACGATGGATACTAATTCCGTCGCCACTCAGCCCGGCGAAAAAAAGGTAGCGATAGAAGCGCCGCAAGAAAAACGACAAAATAGCGAGATAAAATTAAAAACTTTTACGGATATAACAAATAACCCATGGCAATTATTGGAGTTACCTTCCGACCTTGGCCCTTATTTAAAAAGCTTTTCTGATAGAGCTGACGGTAACATTGTTATGGGCATTTTGATTATTGCACTATTTTTATTTATTTTATTGATTTTTGCCGGTAATCGAGCGATGGGTAAAATACTCGATACTGCTGTTAGAAAAGAGAACGTTGTAATAATGCCTGATCAGGTTTTAAATACAATGTATTTCGCTTTCGGGCTTATTATTTTAGTCAGCATAATTTTACCTTTTTATCTTACATCAAGTTATCTTGTATTAATAATTCCAAATTTATTCACTTTGCCTTTCCTGATAGCCTTAATATATTCTTTTTGGAAATTGATCTGGATATAGTTTGAAAAATTAAACGATTTATGATTAATTTGTTATGGAAATTAAAATAAGGAGAGTAAATTATGCCCACAAATACTTCTACTTTATATATTTCTATCGGCCCTGGAATGGATGATATATTAGAGAAATTTAGAAAAAATATATATATTGAACACGGTGATTTTAGATCTCAGGCTGATATACCAGCGTTATTCCTGCATTATGATGTCGTTCACCAAGCTGGCGGTAACAATAATAGCGCCGTTAATAACGCCGTTAATACTGGCAGTATATCGGATATTATTGATTTGACTGGCGATGAGAAGATAATTTTAAATTTGCCCACTAATATAAATTTAGAGAGTCAAGCCTCTGATTATTTAACAAGCTGGTATTTGCCGCCTAACAATAATCAGCTTTATCGGAGAATGAATTCACGCGCCGCTTTTTTTCTTAATTATAATATTATTAATAATCGTTTAACGTTAAATTTAGAGCGGCTTATAGCAAATGCTCATGGAAGCGGCCCTTTAAGAGTGGTGTTTATATTTAAAATAGATGATGTAGTAGGCGGAAGTGCGTTTATCGATCTGGCTTTTTTTTGCAAGAAATATTTAATAAATCAGAATTGCTCTAAAAAACTTATTGCACATATTATTACAAATGTTGATAATGATCTTGATAATGTTGAAATCAGAAACGCTCGATTGCGCCGGGGACGAGCCGCAGCGAGAGAACTTGAATTTTACATGAATAAAAAAAACAAATCTGATTACAATTGGCAGGCTGG
>CAYQWL010000241.1:0-5039 GCA_964421195.1 uncultured bacterium
TAAGGCAAAAAGTTCACGAGGCGAATATTTTTATCATTTTTTTATTTTATTCTAATTATAATTTTATTTTTTAATAAATCTGCTATAAAAACCATAAAAACACCTGAAGTCGGCCGTCAAAGTTCTGATAAGCACATTACGAATTTTCAATCATCAGTCTTTTTAAACATCAGTCTTTTTCAGGATAAGTTTATTAATAAATATTAATTTTTAATTAAGTTATATACAACGGTTTTATTTCAATAGCTTTATTTCAAACGATGAACAAATTCAACCACTTCGTTAATCTGATCGAGTGATTCGGCGCGAGCTAAATATCCATAATCACCCAGAGCCGCGCTGAAAACTGAAAATATCTGTTCATGATGCGCGATTTTATCGCCGAACTCGTTTATAATAGCGTCATGAGAATGAGCATAGTTTTTGCTATTTTTACGGCCTATATAACAGCAGTGATACTTACGGCTATACGAAGCTCTGAATTCATTATAAAGAACCACATTAGCCCATTCGCGATAAATATCGATATCGTTAGCAAAATTAAACATATCGGTGGTGAGGCCGCCGGGCGGGCGCATATTAACTTCGAGAGCTACTATTTTATTATCTTTATCGCGCCTGAAAAATTCAAAATGAAATATTTTTTCTTTCACATCGAAGGCTTTTAGAGTTTTACGGCCGGCATCTTCGAGATCGGGCGGAATATCGCGCAGCGAATAATAGTAAACATGGTTATCATCGTTAACCGCTTCCATTATACCATCGCTATATGTGTGCGATGTAAAAAAAACGAGTTTACCGTTTTTATCGACCAATCCGTCAAACGTAAAAATCTTACCGATAATAAATTCTTCCATAAAATATATGGCCTGATGACGCATATTAACGAAATTATCGAGTTCTTCTTTATTATGAATTTTAAAAGTGCCTGCCGCGCCGACGCCATTATCGGGTTTCGCCACTACCGGATATCCGACTTCTTTTACGAAATCATAAGCGTCCTCTTTACGATTGACTACCACGCCGCGCGCGACTTCGACGCCAGCTTCCATAAATTTTTTCTTCATACGCGATTTATATTTTATATCGAGAATTTGATCGTTTTTAACGCCATAAACATTAAAATCAGTCCTTAAATTAGCTTCGGTCTGGAGCCAGTACTCATTATGAGAATCAATACGATCGATTTTACCGTATCGATGAGTAAAATATCCACAGGCCGAAATAAGCTGTTCGTAACTATGCATATTATTAACCCGGTAGTATTCTTTAAGCGACCATTTTAATTCGGGCCTTAAATTATCATAATGCTCATCGGCAAGGCCAAGAACATTCGCGCCGGCTTCTTTTAATCTGACGCAAAAATTATAAAAATTAGGCGGAAAATGTGGTGAAACATAAACATAATTCATACTACTAAAAACTCCCCCTGTCTTTATTTTAAGTAAAAAAGGCTTACCGCGCTAAAAAATAACGAAAGCCCATACAACATAATAAACTTAGCGCATATAAATAACTGCATTAATGTAATCGACGGACACACACCTGATACAGAGTTAAAAAAGCATAAAAAAGAAGTTTATCAAAAAACTATCAATGATTTTTAAATAAATTTTATATAAGTTTAAATATGAGTTTACATAATGTTAGCACTTTTACTCAAATTTTGCAACTATTTTCTAAAATTTTGTTAAATTAAAGTAAAAAAACAATCCTTAAAGTGAAAAACTTGCCTTACTAAAGGTATTATGTTATAATTATATCAACAATAATTATTTAATGGTTATTTTTTAATTTTTATATCATAATTTAAGTCATAACCTCATCTGAATGTCCCGTTAAATACTGTCTGTTTTTTATTTATTACCTGCTGCAATGTATCATGTTTTTTTTGGGGGGGAAATATTATGAGTAAAAAAAGATATTTTTTAAAAATCATATTCAGCGCTGTTTTTATAAATATATTACTTTTATCGCCCGCCTATTCCGAAAATAATAATGTTGAAAAAATCAACCTTCAATATGAATGCTTATATAAATTAGCCGCGCTTAAAGAAGCCGAGGATAAAAAAATATCCGCGAATAAAATCGATAAGCTGAGAGCCGAATATCAAAAAGAGCTCGCTAAATATAATAAATTCATGAAATCATACACAAAAACGGAATCCCGGACGCTTAAATCTTCTACAATTTCATTTGAAACCAATTCTTTTGTTCAACCATCAACCGTTGTACTGAACTTCGCGGGCCCTTACAGCGAAGACCGCACGCATACCAATACATGCGGGCAATATGCTATAAATTCAGTATTATATTACTATAGAATAATTGAAGAAAAAAAAGTTACAAATATAAATACTAACCCGAACGGCTGTTTTACCGCTCCTGACACTATTATTAAATACCTTGCGCTGCGTACGATCGCATCTGATGTAAAAAACAATTCGACTCTCAACGATATTCGTTACTATATAGACTCCGGAAAACCCATTATATGCTATGTAGCCGTTAAAAATATAATGCACTGGATTGTAGTAATGGGCTACGAAACCGATACTTCAGGAACCGTTTCGTCGGTTTATATGCGCGACGCGTACTGGGGCGTAAAAAGCCCCTATAAGATAAACAGCGATTTATTTTTAAAAATATGGGATGAACCGATTCTTCAAAATATCGATTTTTTCAAAAAAAATATAGCTTATCATAACTATATGATAGCCCCTCTCGGCGCTAATACCGCCGATGAAGTCCCGGCGGGCGTAACATGCGAAGAAACAAAATTAGAAGACCGTATATCTAACGGCATAGCGACGATGGCTATAGCGGCAAATCAGGACGTATCATGGATCTTGAAAATTTCTTCATTAAGCGAGTTAAAAAAATTTGATTTCGCAAAAGTGGATATGCCATTGTTTATATCCGGCGCTTTTCAAACGCTCGGCGCCCTGACGCAAAAATTAACCGATATTTCTAAAACAATCGAACCGCAAAGCCTGATCGCGGCAGCCAGAAACGGCTTAAAACTCTGCCGTGGCGAATGTAATTGCTCCGCGGCAATACAAAACTCATGCTCCAATTTTAAAACGCTCGGCCAAAAACTCGCTTCAATTAAAATAAAATAAAATTATCGATATTTATTCATACGCGCCTGTAATATTTTTTTATTTCATAACGGAGCCAGAAATGAAAATTCTTCATATATCCGATCTTCATATAGGCGCACGTCTCGGCCGGCACAGTCAGAACCCCGACATAAAAAAAATGCTCTCGCATATTCGAGACTTTTGCGTTTCAGAAAGTATAAATCTTTTATTGATCGCGGGCGATATATTCGATACTTACAATCCGTCGGGCGAATCAGAAGATATTTATTATAATTTTTTATATGAAACGAGCGCGGGCGGGACCGCGATTGCCATAATAGCGGGCAATCACGACAATCACGAAAGGTTGTGCGCGCCGGCGGAATTCTTAAACCGCCATAACATACGCGTCGAAGTAAGCCTTACTGATTGCGATTTTACGCCGTTCGAATTTTTTATAAACGACGAAAAAGTTTCCATAACGGCCGTACCTTATGTTTATGAAAGCCAGACGCTCGATTCGGCCGCGGCGGCATTCGATTCCACCGAAAAAGCGGCGGCGGCGTATTCGGCTGAATACGCTAAAATAATAGAACGCGCCTCTAAAAAAAGCGAATGCGGCAATAAAATATTAATGGCGCACGCTTTCTTTTCCGGCGCGCAAAACTGCGGCAGTGAAAGGGCCATACAGCGCGGTAACGCTCTTTTAGTTGACGCTTCAAATTTTTGCGCGGATTTTCTTTACTGCGCTTTCGGCCATCTGCACCGCTGTCAGAAAATTTCATCAAACGCTTATTATAGCGGCTCGATAATCCCCATTTCAATCGACGAAGCGGCGCATGGCAAAAAAATGGTGATGTTCGACACAAAACGGCCGCCAGGCGATGAAAGAATAAACATAATAACCCTTCCTTCGTTTTCGGAATATAAAAATATAAAAGGAAATTTCGACGAAGTATTTTTAAATATTTGCGCTTTAAATAATGCTTATGTTTCGATAATATTCACCGAAGCGCTTAATTTAGAACGTCAGGATAAGATAATGAAATCCGCGCGTGAACGCGACGTTAAAATCGTATCGCAGGGCTTCGATATCAACCGGATAAACGGAGAAAGCCGGAATATGGAATTATCTTATAATAATCTTTCAATGACAAATTTATTTGAAGAATATCTAAAAACAACGGGTTGCCTTGAAATAAAATTAACGGAAAAATTCAGCGTTATAGCCGCCGAATGCGAAACCGCTGCAAAAGAACGCAATAGCGGCGAAAACGCCGGCGCCGGAATAAAAAACAAAAATAATTGTAAAATCAATCATAATCACAATCGTAACGAGGAACGCGATGAAACTGATATCGCTTAAACTAAGAAATATTAATTCGCTCAAAGGCGAACATTTTATAAACTTTAGCGCTCCGCCGCTCTGCACGAGCGATATGTTCTTAATAACCGGCCCGACCGGAAGCGGTAAAACCACCATATTAGACGCCATAACGGCCGCGCTTTACGACCGCACGCCCCGGCTTAACAGCAAAATGACGCGCGCATTAAAGAATCAAACATCGGAAAACGCTTATATTGAGCTTGTATATTCCGTTAAAAGCGACGAATATAAAAACATCTGGCAGATAGATAAACGCGACAATAAAAAAATCAGCGTCTATAAAAACGGCGAAGCGCGAACTGCCGTTAAAATCAACGAACTTGCCGGATTGAGCGCTTCGCTTATCGGCGTAGATTACGAAACTTTTATCAAAACTACCATGCTTGCTCAAAATAAATTCGACGAATTTATTAAATCTAAACCGGAAGACCGTAGAAAAATAATCGAATCCATAACTGATAACCGTATATTAGAAGAGATCAAAAAGAAAATAAAAGAAGAATACGATCAATTTGAAAATCACTACAACGCATTAAAACGAAAACTCGAAACATTAGATTTACTTATTA
>CAYQWL010000242.1:0-5037 GCA_964421195.1 uncultured bacterium
ATTTTATCCGGACTCACATTTACCGTGTAAATATTGGTATATAAATAAAAAGTCCATGTCATATTTTCGATGTTTATAGATTTTACGTTGAATTTGACGTTAATAGACGAACCATTGATAGTGTAATTAGATGTTCCGCCAAATTCGACGTTTGTATAGCAATTTTCACATATTTTTTTAAATTCGGAATAAATTTTTTCATCCGGTTTGATTTTAGAATCATTTTCGGCGTTTGCCGCTCCGGAACCGGTAAATGTGATCGTAAATAAAAAAATGACGCATATAAACGATGTAAATAAGAAAAATGAATTTTTCATATTTCACTCCTTATAAAAAATTATCTTTTAATTTAAGCGTTATAACTATTGTTGGCTTTATAAATAAAAACTAATATTCTGGCTATCGCTTCGTATAAATCTTCCGGAATGATTATATCCGGTTCGAATTGAAGTAAAATTTCGCAAAGATCTTCGTCTTTATAAAACGGTACGCCGTTTTCACGGGCTATTTTAATGATTTGCTCCGCTATAAATCCTTTGCCGCCCGCGCCGATACGCGGCGCGGCTTCGCTTTCCTGATTATATAAAAGCGCCACCGCTTTAAGATTGGTATCCGGTCTATTTTTATCGTTTTTTTCGCCGTCTTTTTTTTTATTCATGAAAGCGCCTGTATTAAAAAAAATTGCTATATTATCGTTTTTATAAAATTATTTCTCGTAGTAAATTAATGGTTAATCAGCTCCGCCGCGCGAATAATCCTTTGCGGCGGGTTAAGCGTTAAGATCGATTCGAGAGATAGATGCGGCCGCATTTTCGCTTTCGCCATCGTATTTTATAAACGGAAGGGTAAAATCTATTTTACGGCCGATAACTATATTGAAATAATAATTCGATTTCATGGCTGAATCTATAAGCGGTTTGTATTCGCTGTATTTTTTTTTAAGAAATTCCTTTATTTTTATGTTTTTAACGAATATATAAATTCCGGCGGCCGTCTCTTTTTTTTTAACATTGATTCTAACGTCGTTTAATTTTGACATGTTAAGATATATGTCTATAGACGTTATTTTTCCTTCTTCCCGGCTGGCGCGGCAAAACGCTTCATTATATTCGTCTTCATATTTTATCGGTATTTTAAAAAATTCAGTTCCGGTAAGGGCTGAATAAAATTCTAACATCGCCCGGTTTTCTAAAGCCGTTGATATTGTTTCAAGTAATTTTGCTTCGGGAAGAAAATTTATTTGTGATAAAGTTTTATCGCTATTTAAACGCGCCGTTTTTTCTAACTCGCCCGCGATCGTCATAAAATCTTTTAATACAGCCATGCCGTTTTCTATGCTTTTAACATCGCCCGCGCAAAAACGCGCGAGAGCGTTTATTATTTTCAGTCCGCCGGTTTCACCCGCCTGATTCGTTTTTAAAAGGGAGATAATTCGTCCGGCGGCTTGCGCCGCTTTATTATTATGTTTACCTTCGAACATACGTAAAACTGTTTCGAGCGTTTCGGACAACTCCATTTCGTTCATTGAAAATAAAATTTTTAAATCGGCTCCTGTTTTAAGTTTTTCAAGAAGCATAGCCGCTAATTTTAAGGATTCTTCGTTTATTTTTATTCCGGAATGGCCTAATAATGCGGCGGCGTCGAATAATCGCTCCGGGGAATATTGAGATTTTTCGAAGTTTTTTTCGGCGGCATTTGTCCGCCCGTCCACCCGTAATGATTTAATTATTTCCGGCTCGTTCGAAAAACCTTCACCGGCCGCTTCGCGGCCGTCTATAAATGCGTTAAGCCCGCCCGCGGCTTTTTCAATCGCCCGTCCGTCTAAACGAAAACCAAATTTTAAAAATGATTCAAGTATATTTTTAGTATAAGGAAGTTTAGAATCGGCCCCGGCGGTTTTTAAAATATCGGCAAGACTTCGTTCGAGCGCTTCTAATCCTTCAGTTCCAGCTTCGCCCGCCGGCTCGAAAATAAGTTTTCCATCGGCTTCGCGTTTTATAAATTTTAATAATATATTATCGCCGGTTTTTAGCGAAAGCCCCGAAAGCGATATCAATATTTTATCGTTAATAGCTGCTAACGCGGCCCCGTCATGGAGCCCTTTTATTTTTGCGTTATATGTCTCGCCTTCGCGAATATTAAAATCCGTCTTCGCCGCGCTTTCTTTAACCGGCCTGACGGGAGCGGCAGGTTGTATGGGTTTTGACGTTTGTATTTCTGATATGTCTGACATGGCGCCATGACTCCAGATTTATTTAATTTAATTGTTATGGTTTATGTCTATTTTAAAAGAACGGCGGTGTATCGGACAATAGCCATAGCGGCGTATATTTTCGATATGATCGGGCGTGCCGTATCCTTTATGTTTTAAAAAACCGTATTGCGGATATTTCTGGTCGTAGTCGAGCATAATCCGGTCGCGCGTAACTTTAGCTATTATCGAAGCGGCCGCGATCGACGCCGATTTAGTATCGCCTTTTATGATTTTTTTTTGTTTTATTTTAATTTGCGGTATTATCATGGCATCGTTTAAAATAAAATCAGGCGCGCCGCTGAGTCTGGAATATGCCTGATAAACCGCACGGTAAGTGGCTTGAAGAATGTTTATTTTGTCGATTTCTTCGTTGTCGATGATTCCAGCGGCCCATTTAATATCTGGATCGGAAGTGATTCGGGCATAAACCGCTTCTCTGACTTTTTCCGATACAGATTTAGAATCATAAAGGCCTTCTATATGGTAGCCGGGCGGCAGTATCGTTATCGCGGCCACCACGGGGCCGGCTATCGGACCGCGGCCGGCCTCGTCCACTCCGGCTATTAATCGATAACCAGCCGCTTGAAGGCGCGATTCGAAATAGTGCATTATATTGTCGGCATTTTGCAGCCGATAACGCTCAAATATCGATTCGTCGAATGAAGGCCCTGTATCGTTTTCTATGCGCGCATTCTCGAAGAGTTCCATGTTTTCAAATGACATTATAATATTCACTCCGTTTTTTTATCTGTTTTTTCTTTTATTATATCTTCAGGTTTTTGTTTTTTTGAATTTTTTTGGTTTTCAGTTTCAGCGCTTTCACGCGCCGCCACGGGGTCCATAAATTGCATGCCGATTATTTTCCCACCCTTTTCCTGTGAAGCTGAGTTGTATTTTTGCATCGTAGCGTCGGCGTTTTCCTCATTTTTTCCAAAAAAATTATCTTTGCCGCGTATGATATTTTTTTCTTTTTCCACTTTATGCGCGGCATGGCCTTTAGCGTTGACTCCATAGTATTTATAAATGATTCTTTCGGTAGAATTTCCGGTATCGTCTTTTTTAATTATTATTTCAGATACTTTTTCAGCGTCATCTACTATTTTCGATGAGACGGTCCTTTTAACGAGGGCTTCATCCATGACTCTGATGAATTGATCATATACTCTTTTACGCCCGTCAGGCATTACTTTTAATTTTACAATGGTTTCAGCGAGCGTTTCAGCGAGGCCGGATTCTTCCATTTCGCTTATTTCATAATCGGCCAGGCATGATATGAGATCGGACAGAAAATTTTTAAGCTGGCTTTCATTTTCGTTATAAGCCGTCGCATAAGCCGTAATTATGTTTTTTAATTTTTTTATCGCGAATTTAAGATTATCTATATTTTTAAAATGTTCGGGCAAAGCGGCTTCGGCGGAGGCTGTTCGTTCCGTTGAAACCGGTTTTTGATCGGCAAAAGCGCGCCGGACGGCGGGAGGCATTATAAAAATAGATAAAGCCGTTAAAAATATAAACGGCGTCAGGAAAAAAAATGTAAATAAATACTTTAATTTCGAACGCTCTTCGATTGTTAAATTCATCACAATTCGCCTCATTTCAATGTTTTATTATCCGTGATTGCTTTATTATTTATCATTCTTCAATCGTCGCCGCCGCCGCCCGCGCTGCCGGTTTCGTATCGTTTTATATCCCGTCTGGATATGGAAACCCAGAAATTATCGCCCATTATATTTCTTATACGGTTATCGTATTTGATCTTAAATTTTCTTGGCATGAGCACTTTGCCGTCTTCGCCTTCCTGCCTGTTTAAATTGGTAACGGTATAATTTCCGGTAACGGTAACATCTTCGCCGCCAAATATTGAATCTTTTGCATATACCGAGGCGTGAATATTTATTTTTGCTTTAGGCGCCACTATTATTTTTCCATTTTGAGAAACGAGCGTTAGTAAAGTTTTATCGTCGAATAAATTGACGTCGCCATGTATATGTATATTTCCGGTTACAAGGAGAATACCGCGCCCTTCGAGCACGCCGGCGAGTTTAAGATCGCCTTTAATGAGGGTTATTCCGTCAAGTTTATAAGGCGTTTTTTTATCGCCGAAAATATAATAATTTTGAGGGATTATTTCGGTGGCGTACAATTCGGCGTTTTGCAACAGTTGTTTGAGATTTTCCGGATCGGTTTCATTTGGATATTGTTTTAAATAATTAGGGAATGTGCTCCAGCGTGTATATTGTTCAACTTTCGGCGTCGGTTTCTGGTTTTGAATAACATAGGGCACGAGTTCGTAATAATGTTTTTTGATGTCTCCTTCGAATTTAGTGGCCCATGACATAAAACGGTCGTGCAGGCGGTTGTTACAGAATGGATAGCCTACTTCCGGCCGTTCGTAATAATTATTGGAAACGAAGTAATTAATTATATCGTCAACGTCGAAAAAAGGCAGATAAATATGGACTACGCCGTTAGTACGGACTCTTCCGGCTACTTTATATGCTTTGAATATATCTTCCATTTTCTTTTCCTGTGGTTTGGTGAATTTAGTTTTAGTAACGAAATCTCTTACTATATCTATCATCTCTTTCATCGATCCTTTTAAATACGGAAGGAGCCTCTGAAAATCATCGATAAAGCCCTGCGCGATTACTATAAGGCTCGATAGGCCGTGTTCTAAAATAAATTCGCCTTCTTTGATATATTCGGTTTTTTCACCTGTTATAAAAAGCGTATATTCGGTAGCTATCGGAGTAAGATCCATTACTTTGATATCGCGTATAACC
>CAYQWL010000243.1:0-4998 GCA_964421195.1 uncultured bacterium
TCGCCTATTCAATTTTGAACTCCGACCCGCGGGTTTCGCTCCAGGCAAGACCATTAACCACACCCTGACGATCGCTCGTTTCATTAACGCCATATTTAAATCTTTTTGCGCCGAGATGTTTTTTTACCTGCGCAGTATCTATAATCAGACTGCGCAATTTACGGCCGCCCGCGACAATTCTGGCATATTTTCTTAATATGGAGCCTATCTCGCGTTCTAAACCGCGCACTCCCGCTTCGCGGGTGTAATGCCTTATTATATAACGAATCGCTTCTTCTTCGAAACGCGGAGCAAACGAAGAAAGGCCGGTTTCTTCGAGCTGGCGGGGCACGAGATAATTACGCGCGATATTCAACTTTTCTTCTTCGGTATATCCGGAAATCCGTATAATTTCCATCCGATCCAGAAGCGGCCCCGGTATGCAATGCGCAAGGTTCGCCGTCGTTATAAAAAAAACACGGCTCAAATCGAACGGCAAATTAATATAATGATCCGTAAATGAATAATTTTGCTGTGGATCGAGCGTTTCAAGAAGCGCTGAAGCGGGATCTCCGCGAAAATCGCTTGCCAATTTATCGATTTCATCGAGAAGAAAAACCGGATTTTTTGTTTTTGATTGATGAATGTGCTGCATAATTTTTCCGGGAAGCGCGCCGACATAAGTGCGCCTGTGCCCTCTTATTTCCGCTTCATCGCGCATTCCGCCAAGCGATATTCTTACGAATTTACGTTCGAGAGCACGGGCGACGGAACGGCCAAGCGAAGTTTTTCCAACGCCCGGCGGACCCACCAGGCATAATATCGAGCATTTCATCTTATCGCCGGCCAATTTTTTAACGGCGAGAAATTCGAGTATGCGCTCTTTAACTTTATCGAGCCCATAATGATCTTCTTCAAGTATTTTTTCAGATTTTTTTAAATCGTCGTTATCTACAGTTTCATTATTCCATGGCAACTCGATAACCCAGTCTAAATAAGTGCGCATAACCGATGTTTCCGCCGACATGGGATGCATCTTAGCGAGCCGGCTTATTTCTTTTTCAATTTTTTCAACGCATTCATCCGGCATTTTAATCTTTTTAAGTTTTTTACGATATTCTTCAGCTTCGCCGGAAAGACTTTCATCTTCGCCGATTTCCTTTTGAAGCACTTTTATCTGTTCACGAATATAATATTCTTTCTGCGTCTTTTCAAGCTGTTCATGAACCCGGCTTCTAATTTTTTTTTCAAGCGTAAGTATCTCGACTTCTTTACTTATAATTTTAAGAAGTATGTTAAATCTTTTTTTAACGTCAATAGCTTCGATAATACTCTGTTTGGTATTGATATTAATGCTTAAATGGGCCGTAATCACATCCGCGAGCCGTGAAGCATCTTCGGTATTCGAAATAACCATCATTATTTCCACTGGAATTTTACGGTTAAGTTTTACATATTTTTCAAACTGTTCGATTACGGAACGTTTAAGCGCTTCGAATTCAGGAGTATCGTATAATATTTCTTCAACCATTTCTATTTTAGCGGTTTTAATGTGAGCTTCCTCAACTATAATTTCTTTTATTTTAACGCGCTTTAGCCCTTCAACGAGTATTTTAACCGTACCGTCGGGAAGTTTTAATAGTTGAAGTATTTCCGCCGCTATAGCGTATTCGCAAATATCCGCCGCGCCTGGATTTTCATTCGCCGGTTCTTTCTGCGCCGCCAGAACTATTCTTCGTCCCGCCGTCATGGCGTCTTCGACCGACTTAATTGAAAGCTCACGGCCTATTAAAAGCGGCACTACCATATATGGGAACACTAATATTTCTCTTATCGGCAAAACCGGTAGTTCTGAAGGAATAATATATTTTTTTTCTTCGTCTTCATGGACCTCTTTAATAATCGAATCTGCATCTTCACCGGATGTAAGGCTGTCAGAAAGCTCCTGTTTCAATTCGTTTAATTTCCGGCTCAGCGCTTTAAGTATATCATTATTGCTCATTCATAACTCCGTTTCTACTCTTCAATTACTAACTGCGATATATCGGCGAGTTTTAAAAACATACCTTTAACGGCGCATAAAAGAGCGATTCTATTATTTTTAAGTTTTTCATCTTTATCCATTACCATAACACCGGCAAAAAAATTATCGATCGGTTCATTCAGAAGACTCAACTTACGAAACGCAAGATCATAATCATTAACGGAAATCGCCTGAGCGGCTTCTTCATTAACTTTTAAATAACTCGAATAAAGAACCTTTTCCGCATCCAGCGTAAATAAATTTTCATCTATTACCGCCGCCGTTTTAACGTTAGCATTTTTCGTAATATTCAAAGCGCGTTTAAAAGGTTGAGCAAGCGCCATAAATTCCTTTTCGTTACGGGCTTTAGAAAGGCATAAAGCTTTTCTATAATCTTCATAAATATTAGAAACACCGTTCCAGAGTACTGCATTAATTACATCATAACGTATATTCAGCTCCCTGAGTTTAGTGTCAAAACGCTGCCTGACAAAAGCCGAAATATCCGATAGCGTTTTTACGATATCGCATTCTTCGGCTTCACGGAGTTCACAGGGATATAATTCGATCGCCTGACGTATAAACGCTTCAAAATCAAATGAAAACGATGAATGAATAGTTATTTCTACCATACCAAGCGCGGCGCGGCGCAGCGCATAAGGATCGCCGGAACCGGTAGGAACCATTTTAATAACAAAACATCCTGCGATAGTATCCATTTTATCGGCGATAGCCACGCACTGCCCTTCAATAGTCGAGGGAAGAGCGTCTCCTTTAAAACATGGTTTATAATGCTCGTATATTCCTGAAGAGACTTCTTCAGGAATGCCTTCATTACGGGCATATACCATTCCAGCGTATCCCTGAAGTTCAGTAAATTCCTTAACGACCTCTGATGTAAGATCGGCTTTAGCGAGCAGAGCGCATAATTCTATTTTCTCAAGTTTCGTTTTTTTATGCTCTTCGGACGGCGCGGCTTTTAAAATAAGAGATGAATATAAATATTTAGCTAATTCGCTTATACGGCGTGATTTTTGATAAACCGTACCGAGCTTTTGCTGAAATAAAACCGTCTTTAATTTTTCAGCTTTTTGCGCCATATTAGTTTTCAAGTCTTCTTTATAATAAAATTCAGCGTCAGCAAAACGCGCCGCTATTACTTTTTGATTACCGTATTTTACTTCGTCGATCTCTTCGGGAATGCCATTTGAAAATACAATAAAACGGTTTGAAAGCTTCGACTGTAAATCATAAAGCGGAAAGTAACGCTGATTTTTAATCATGGTAGATGTAAGCAATTTTTCGGGTAATTTTAAAAACAGCGGATCAAATTCGCATAATATAGCGAAAGGCGCCTCGGTAAGATTGGCCACCTCACGCACGAGAGCTTCATCTTTAAATGGTTTCAATCCGTATTTTTCCGCCGTATGATTAAGACTCGAAACTATGACGTTACAACGCTCGCTAAGATCGATCGTTACGCCGAGTTTTTTCATGACATCAAAATAATCCGCAGGTGAAGCGACTACGGCAGAAGTATTAAGGCGTCTTATGCTGAAAGTTTTATTAGAAGATTCTACATTGGAGAAATTAAGTTTAACCGTATCAGCGCCAAAAAGGCTTAATATCCATCTTATTGGCCGGGCGAATTTAACTCGGCTTTCATCCCATTTCATCGATTTAGGAAAATTAAGAGCAGATAACGCCGATGAAATTATCGAAGGTAAAAGCTGGAACGTATCAACGCCCTTAATAGCTTTATTAAGATAAAGATATTCTCCTCTGGGAGTAACTTTAAAAGTCACGTCTTCGATTTTCGCATTATTGCTTTCAATAAAACCTATAGCGGCCTGAGTCGGACGGCCAATATCAGAAAAAGCTATTTTTTTAGGCGGCCCTTTTACCTCTTCAAACTGATCTTTTTGCTTTAAATCCAGGCCGGTAACATAAACAACAAGACGGCGTGGCGTCGACCGACGCTTTGCGCGCGTAATTTTTCGGTTAAAGACATATGAAAACTATCAACGGCCGGCTCTATAAAAGAAGCCGGAATTTCTTCAACGCCTATTTCAACTAAAAAGTCTTTTTTCATTTTTTAGTTTCTCTCCTTCAGTAAAGGGAAATTCAACTCTTCGCGTTTAGCTAAGTAACCGCGCGCCACGCTTTTTGCCATTTCTCTAATACGCGCGATATATTTAACGCGCTCAGTAACTGATATGGCGCCGCGAGCATCAAGTAAATTAAAAGAATGCGAACATTTCATAATGTAATCATAGCCCGGAAGCACGAGATTGTTTTCAATCAAACGACCGGCTTCTTTTTCATAAGTATTAAAAAGAGTAAACAACATGTCCGTATCGGCCATTTCAAAATTATGCTTTGATTGTTCAAATTCGTTCTGATGATATATTTCTCCATAAGTAATGCCGTCAACCCATTCAATATCAAATATCGAATCCTTTTTTTGAATATACATGGCAAGCCGCTCAATACCATAAGTAATTTCAACCGTAATCGGATCGAGATCAATTCCGCCAATCTGTTGAAAATAAGTGAACTGCGTAATTTCCATACCGTTAAGCCATACTTCCCAGCCGAGACCCCATGCGCCAAGCGTCGGCGACTCCCAATCGTCTTCGACGAAACGAATGTCATGATCGTTTCTTTTAATGCCGAGTTGTTCCAGGCTGTTTAAATAAAGTTCCTGTATATCAACGGGAGCGGGTTTCATAACCGCCTGAAACTGAAAATAATGCTGAACCCTGTTCGGATTTTCACCATAACGTCCGTCGGTCGGCCGGCGGCACGGTTCAACATAAGCGGCGTTCCACGGCTCAGGGCCAAGCGATCTTAAAAATGTAGCCGGATTAAACGTACCGGCGCCTTTTTCAATATCGTAAGGCTGCACTATCGCACATTTTTGAGCCGACCAGTAGTTTTGCAGAGCCAGTATGATCTGCTGAAAATTCATTTTAATCTCCTTGCTGAATGTAATC
>CAYQWL010000244.1:0-4954 GCA_964421195.1 uncultured bacterium
ACGCCTATAAAAACCTTAAAGACTCGGTTAAAGATATCGTTAAATCATCGAACGGTTTTGAAAATCGTATGAACATAGAAGCGCAGTTCGCTAAAATTAACGAAGCTATATTCGCTTTCGCGGCGGTTCTGGATAGATTAAAAAATTCGACCGAAACCGATATTATGCAGATTAAAAATAAAATTAAAACCGAAGAACAGCTTGAAGGCTCAGATGAGCAGATTATAGACGATCCGAGCGTAACGCTCGCTAAAATGATTAAAGATTTAAAACCGACAACGAGTTTCTTCGAAGTCGGTAAAAAATTCGCCGACGGTCAGAGCGGATTCGGTGAGCAATTTGTCGATATAACCGAACAAACCGATACTCTTAAAAAAGCGTTTCAGGAAGCCAGCAAACTTATGTTCCGCGCTAATCAACTTATCGATATGGCGCGTAACGCGAAAAGCGAATCGGAACGTAAAGTCCTGCTTTATGAAGGGAAAACGGCGGCCGGAACGCTCGAAGCGCCCGCGGCCGATACGGGGTTAAAGCTCATTAAAGACGCTGAAGCCGCTTTTGAAGCTATATTTGACAATCCGGCAGTCGTGGCTGTTATGAAAGGCGATGCGCATTATCATCTCGGTCTCGCATTCCTTTCCGACTACCGCGCCTATAAAATACTTAATATCGAAAATAAAGATTTAATAGCTAAAGCCAAACAGATATTTTTAACGATACGCACTCTGATTTATGATGCTGAATATGCTCATCTAAATTTTGCCGTAACGCAGATGATCAAAACTCTCGAAAATATCGAAAACGAAATGGCCGGCGTTGTCGTTGAAGATGGTACCGTTTATAAAGCTGCCGAAAAAATTCTCGAACGCGCCGAAACTTTATATTTCGACGGACAGAATGCTTCCGCCGCATCCGAATTCGATAAAGCATTCGCGAAATTCGACGAATCGTACAAATCGACGGACACGAAGATAACGGCTAAAATGAAAGAAGCCGCTCTTTACTACAGCGGTTATTGCTTATTCTATAAGTTGAAATTAATGACCGAAGTTGACGAGGCTTCCAGAACAAAAGCGCTGGAAAGACTTAAACTTTTCACTTTAAAATTCCCTAATTCCGAATTTTTAAGCGCGGCACGCGATATGGTTAATGATATCAACTCCGCGGTTTCATTACTCGGCCCCGTTAATGCTAATATGGCAAAACCCGGTCCGGAATTTGAAAAAGCTATGGCTTTAATGGATAAACTTCGCCTTTACTATAAAAATAATTTTACTACGACAGAAATCGAAACGGCTTTTAATCAGGCTAAAGTTATATTCGAAGAAGTCGTGGTTAAACTTACCACCGATGAAAAATATATCGGCACTTTCGCCGATCCTAAATTTGCCACGGGTTTAAAAGACTTCAGGGCGCACGCTAAATTTATGCTTGGAATTCTTTACATGGAAAGATTCATGATGCCGATGATTAAGGAGGGCAATTATAAAAACTTCGCCCTTCAATATTTTAACGAACTTGTTACCACTGAATTCAGCCAGCCTTTTATAGCAGACGTTAAACGTTTTATATCGCAGCTTAAAGAAGAAAATATGATTGAATTCAGCGATGATCAGCCGATTATAACCGATATTTTCATTGATAATCATGTTTTAACCCTCGAACAGGTAAAAGCCGGAACCGCTCAGCTTTCGTTATATGCCGGCGTAGTTATTCCTGACGCCGATTCCGACGTTACTATCACTTCGGTTAAAGCCGAGCTTAAAAAATTCGGTAACACCGTGTTTGATGAAAACGGCGTGGCTTTAAAAGCACTCGATTTTCAAAAAGCGGCTTCGAGCGTTGCTGGCGCTCCCGAAAAATGGGAATTAAAATTTATGGTTCCTAAAAATCTTGAAATCGGTCCTTACGATTTTAAAATAGTAGCTCTTACCAGCGAGTCTAAATCGTCCGAAGCTTATGTGCCTTTTGTTATAGAAGGCCAGAGCACTTATGCCCGTATTACTAACGTAAATGTAAAACCCGAAGGCACGAGCCATATATTCACGGTAAGCGCGTCTCATGCTCCTGAAGCTGCTTATAATGAAGCCGAAGGTAAATATACCGGCGTTTATGTCAGTGTTATGAGCGCGCAGTACGGCAGTATGACGCCTTCGCTTGAATATCCTCAGGATATTGAACTTACACGTCTTTCTACTGCGTCGAACGATTTTACCCTTGATCTGGCGAAAGACCTTCCTAAACTTCAGCAGGGCAGTTATATGTTCCTGTTTAAATTGGTTAATTTTAATCCTGCCGATCCGGTTACAAGCCTTATGATGCCCGTCGATGCCCGTCCATTCGATTTCTTCGTACAAAGCACGGTCGCTGGCGCCGATAATCAGATAGTGCTTAACGCTTATAATAAAGTGCTTGAAAATTTTAATGGTACGAAAACGGCGGCAGAAAAAGTGTCGGCGTTTGAAAAAATGTGCGATTCGACGCTTCCGGGCGGCATGAAAACCGCTTTGACAACGGCTTTTACTTCGGTTAACGGACTTAAGTTTACGGTTGTCGGTTCGTTCAATACGAAATGAGCTATGACGGAGAAATTCAGCTCGGAGTTTATGCGCCATGGAAAGTGTCGGGTACGTACATTAAAGACGTTCCTAACGGCGTTATGCTTCCCGATGGTAAACTGCTTCTTCCTCCAGGTAAAACCGGCGCTCAAATTATGGATTTTATTATCGAAGGTAATTTTAGTTTCGCAAAACGTTTCGCTAACGGTGTTTCAACATGGCTTATCGCTATGGGCGGTTCTGGCGCCGAAACGCCGGTTACTTCTGAAACGCCCGTAATAACAAGCTTTGCCGGTGTTACCATACCCGCGGGCGGCGGACAGATAACCGTTCCATCACTCGCTAATATGCCTTTCGTTAAAGTGGCCGGCAGCAATCTTCAATCTTATGAGCCTGATGTTAAAAGGGTATTGCGTATTCTTGGACCTAATCTGCAGTTCCCGGTCATTCTTTCTGACAGCGGAAGTTATGAATGGATGAGCGATTCGATAAGTTTTTCATCTGAAAAGCTTAAAGGATTGAAAGGTTTGTATAATCTCGAAATGCTTGATTCAAAACGCGGCCCGGTTATTAGCATACCTCTTAATTTTGAAGCAAGCGGAACTACCGCCGCCGTCAGCGCTATCCTTTTCCAGATTACCAGCGGTTCGAATAGTTCTCAGCCTTTTAATCTCGCAAGGCCGTTCGAAATAGACAGAAATTACGATTTAATAATCAAAGGCGATAAGTTAAAACCAGCTGCGGGCACTTACAGCTTAAGATATTACAACATGATGTCGGCTTCGACGATGCCCGGCGATATGTCGATGATGTTCGTCTCGTTCGCCGTATCCACAGATTCAGGCTGGACGAATACCATGATAACCGTTCCTAAAAACATGCTTCCGGATTCGGCTGTGCTTACCGATGGTATGCCGACTTCGCTTGTTGTATGGGACGACGTTAAAAATATGCCGGCTTCCAGTCAGATATCGGTGGTATTCCTCAGTCAGATGATCGATCCAAACGCGGGCGCGCAGGCCGTTATTAATACAGTTAATGGTTATGACGCTAAATCGACGGTTACGATAGATAAAAAAGCGGCCGATACGATGGTTAATATAGACGTAATAGGCAGCGGCTTTTCAAGCTATACCAGCCGCCATCTCGACCTGGTGCTTCAAATTAACGGCCGTCCGGTTCATGTTCCTATAGCTTATAGCGCGCCGATGACCGCCGCCGGTACCGCTTCACCTGATTGGTCCGACGGCTATATTAAAGGCGTTATTAACTATAATATGCCCATCCCCGTTGTGGATCCGACGATGCCCGCCGGCGAAACACTCGGCGCGGCCGTCACTAAATATCCATGCGGTCTTTTAATATGGGACGATAAACTTCAAAAACAGGTAACGCCGTTTATGGTAAATCTTAAATTTATGGCGACTACCACTACGATGCCTTTAATTACAAGCGTTAATGGAAAAGCTTTTAATGGTACGCCAATCGAACTTTATGCCGATGCTGTCGAACTTAAAGTTGAAGGCCAGAATTTTGGCGATCAATCGACTTTGGGCACTAAAGGCCTATACTTAAGATCGCAGCCTACGCCGATGAATCCGATGCCGACGATTACGATGCTTGGTTTTAATGGTTGGAATTCTACAATGATCAGCGCCATGATGCCCGCTGGTATGCCCGGCGGAATTTACGAGCTGTTCATAGGCGATATGGCAACATCCAGCGCGACAAATTACGATCCGACCGGCGTAGCTACGCTTTCTAAGATCGTTCTTGTAAATATCAAATCATCTACTGCCACTACCACTCAGAGCGCGTTTATAAGCAATATAAACGGCACATCGACGGCTTCGGCTATTACGATCGCTCCGGGCGTAACCGCGCTCAATATAACCGGTAAGGGCTTTAAATCTACTTACGGCACATCCCGTATGCTTTATATGAAACTTAAAGGCACTAATGATTGGAAATATCTTGCAGATTCTTATATGGCAACCTGGACTGATACTTCGATTAACGCAACTTTATTTGATCAGCCGGTAGGCGCATTCGAAATATTTATCGCTGAAACTGATTTTGGCGCATCGATAATTTCTAATATAGCCTATGTTAATTTCGGCCAGTCAACGACGGGTCCGAATATAACCTCGATTAACGGCATTACGATTACTCCGGGCATGATGGTTACGCTTAAATCTGATTTTACTTCGCTCGAATTTATGGGTGTTAATTTTGGCGCAAATACCGATAACAGCGTTATCGTAAGATTCGTTCCCTTCCCGGATCCGACCAATCCAAACCCGGCGCCTTTCAATTTCCCGACTACTTCATGGTCGAACACGATCGTTAAAGTGGGCCGCCCGACTCTTGCAGCCGGCGTAACGCTGATGAAGGGC
>CAYQWL010000245.1:0-4942 GCA_964421195.1 uncultured bacterium
CCTGTGAACGGCGGTCCTGAGCGATTTGATCGTTTTGCTTTTGCTGTTCGATTTCAAGCATTCTCGTTCTTAAAACCTTCATAGCCTTCGCTTTATTTTTTATCTGCGATTTTTCGTCCTGACATTGAACGACGAGCCCCGTTGGCAAATGAGTTATTCGTATCGCCGAATAAGTAGTATTAACCGATTGGCCGCCAGGTCCTGTAGAGCAAAAAGTATCTATGCGAAGATGGTTAGGATTAATTTCGATATCGACTTCTTCCGCTTCCGGAAGAACGGCTACGGTCGCGGTAGATGTATGTATGCGGCCTGAAGCTTCAGTTATAGGAACACGCTGCACGCGATGCACGCCGCTTTCATATTTTATTTTAGAATAAACTTTATCGCCGGTGACGGAAAATATAATTTCTTTAAATCCTCCTTTTTCGGAAGGATGCGAATCGATAATATCGATTTTCCAGCTCATATTTTCAGCGTAACGGCTGTACATTCTAAAAAGCGTAGCCGCAAAAAGCGACGCTTCTTCACCGCCGGCGCCGGCGCGTATTTCAACTATCGTATTTTTATCGTCGTTTGGATCGCGGGGAAGCAAAAGTATTTTTAACTTTTCTTCATAAACGGAGGTTTTAGATTTTAAATCTTCAAGTTCTTCCGCCGCCATAGCGAGTATATCAGTATCCTTTTCGGTTTCTAAAAGTTTTTCGTTATCGTTGATATCTTTAAGCAGTTTTTTATATTCTCGAAAACATAAAACAGTTTCTTCTAAAGACGCTCTTTCACGTGATATTCTGGTAAATTCAGACTGGTTTTTAATTATATCTGGCTCTGATAATCTGGTTTCTAATTCATTATATTTGTTTTCTATTTCTTCGAGTTTATTATATAATTCAAACATTATTCCACTCCATAGATAATATGCGCGGCGCCAGGCGCGCGCTAAATATAATTTGACGTATAATTTCGGTTAAAATATAAAGACCGTTTTACAGAAAGCGAATCAAACGCCGGCGAGTATTCGATTTAATAGGCGCTATAATTCGATATTTTCAATGGTACGGCGTACAAGTCTTATAAATTTTTCAGAAGCGGACGCCGCGGCATCTACGACTTCTTCATGCGTGGCTTCGATCTTAGTTTCACCGTTAGTTACATTAGTAATGCATGAAATACCGAGAATATTTTTAATTCCCGCATGTCTTGCGGTAATTACTTCAGGCACGGTTGACATTCCGACCGCGTCCGCTCCGATAGTTTTTAAAAATCTTATTTCAGCGGGAGTTTCATAGGACGGGCCGGTAAATCCTGCATAAACGCCGTGTACAACGCGTATTTTTTCATCGCGGGCGGTTTTATCGCAGAGCTCGATCATATTTTTCGAATAAGCCTCGCTCATATCAGGGAAACGCTGCCCCCATTCTTCTATGTTAGGGCCGATCAGAGGATTGGTTCCAAAAAAATTAAGATGATCGGTTATAATCATTAAATCGCCAACCTTAAAATTACGATTAATGCCGCCGGCCGCATTGGTCACGATAAGATTTTTTATTTTCAGGCCGCTCATAACCCTTATTGGAAAAGTAACCTCACGCATATGATAGCCTTCGTAATAGTGAAAACGGCCCTGCATTGCCATAATGCCTTTTTTATCGAGCGTGCCGAGAATAAGCCGCCCGCCATGCCCTTTTACCGTTGATATCGGAAAATGAGGAATATCGGCGTAATTAAGCGTTATTTTATCTTCGATTAAATCGGCAAGCGCGCCGAGGCCCGAACCGAGAATAACGGCCGTATCAATCCTCAGATTGCGGCTATCCATCGCTTTATTTATGAATTCCGCCGCTTTCTCCACCTTTTTCTGGTAATCATTCTGATAATCCGACATTTTATAATCATCCTCCACTAATTATTATTAATTTTATTTTTAATGTTAATATTTTACATTCGTAACTCAGTTTAAAAAAATTATTTACAGGCTTTACAATTCAGGTATCTGAACGTTTTTAATTTCTAACGCGCCTTATTAATAAAAGGCCGGCGGCAAGAAATATAATATTTTGAATCCATGCCGCCACCAGAGGCAAAAGCATTCCATTTTTACCGAAAGAACGCGCTATTGAAAATATAACATAATAAACGAATATAATAACCATTGAAATACCGAAACTTATAAAACCGCCCGCGCGGGTATTGGATGTGCCAAGAGCAGCTCCTATCAAAGCAAAAATAAAGCACGAAAAAGGTATCGAAGTTTTTAAATAAAATTCGACGAGCAGTCCCGTAACATCAGACAGGCCATGTTCGTAAGCGTATCTGATTTTTTTAGATAAATCGCGCATCGACATTTCCTGATAAATCTGTTCATCACGTTTAAAATCATCCGGTTTTTGATTGATGAATATTTTTTTTCTACTAAATTCTTCGATTTTATTACCATTTCCATTCTTATCGTAATCATAAAGCACGCCGTCGCTAAACACCCAGCCGCCGTCTATATGCCGTGCGGTCCTGGCGAGAACGCGCGTTTTTAATAAACTGCTTTCATGGTCGTAATTCGATATTATTATATTCGTCAATATATTATTTATGTTATCAGCGCGTTCGACGTATATGGTACGATCCGGCGAATCTTTGAGATATATATTTTCCTGTCCCATTACAGGCAAAAGTTTCAATATTTGAGTGCGTTTAATAAGTTGAGAACGTTTCACGGCGTGCGGCACGACGAACTCGCCGAATATAAAAGCCACGACGGTCGAAACCATGGCAAAAAACATAACCGGATAACATAATCTGGTAAAACTAAGGCCGCCCGCTTTCATAGCGGTCAGTTCCGAGTCTTTAGACAGCCGTCCGAAAATAATTAATGCGGCAAGAAGCATGGCCATGGGAAAGGTAAATATCATATCGGTCGCTAAAGAATAAAAAAACCATTTTAAAACGGCCGTGGTTTCGATGCCGCGTTCCGAACTATTTATTATATTTTTCATCGCATATATCATCGGATCGATCGATATTACGACGATAAAACCAAGCATACCGAATAAATAAGGGCCGAGAAGCTCTTTTAATATGTACCGGTCTATAATCTTAAATTTTGAAAAAAAATTTAAGCGTTCTAAAAAATTAATTGCACCGCTCATGGGCAGATATTTTAAATTAATTTAAATAATTTGTCAAGAAATATAACGGGATACTTTAAATATAATAGATTATATAATAATTATTTTTTTTATGATAGATATATTTACAAACTGAAAAAGTTATGGTATATTAATAAAAATTTTTATATATAAATTAAAGATAATTAAAAGGCGGGGTGGACATGAAAAATAAAAACGAAGTTAGCGCGAAGAAAAAAAACGTGAATTCAACTGATAAAACTATCGAACAGAGCGTTTCAAAAGTGGTATGGGATCTTTCCGATCTTTATAACGGAGCGGACGATAAAAAAATAAAAACTGATATCGCAAAAGGAATAAAACTTGCCGACGAATTTAAAAATAAATATTACGGCAAAATGAATAAAATAAAAAAAGCGGGAGATTTCGCCAGAATGTTCGTTGAATATGAACATTGCATAGAAATAGTTAATAAATTTATGCAATTTGCTTTTTTAAATCTGTCGCTCGATACATCTTCAGCTAAAGCTAAATCTCTATTAAGTTTCTGTGAAGAAAAATGCGCTGATATAGAAAATAAATTACTTTTTTTCAGGCTCGAACTTTGTGAACTCGATGAAAAATCGATAGCAAAATTAAAAACGGCTAAAGAATTAAGTAATTATGCCCACCAGATCGATGTAATCAGAGCGTTCAAGCCTTACCAATTAAGCGAAAAAGAAGAGCAAATAATAAACATTAAGAACCTTAACGCTAAAAACTATGTAGTTCAGCTTTACGATGAATTAACGGCGTCGTTTCGCTTTAAAGTAAAAATGCCTGACGGCAAAATTTCTGAAATGAACGGAAGCCAGCTTAGAAATTTACGTTATCACCAATCGGCAGATCTCAGAAAGCAATCGGCTGAATTATATTTTCAAAAATATGATGAAAACCTTCTTGTAATAACCGGATTATACAATATGATTATCCGCGATCACGCGCAGGAAAACAAACTTCGCGGATATAAACGGCCCGACGAAGCTCGAAACGTTTCAAACGAACTCGATAACAAAGTAATAGACGCTCTCATAGAAGTTACAACCCTGAATTCTAAGCTCGTGCATCGTTATTATAAATTAAAAGCGAAAATGCTCGGCGTAAAAAAACTCAATCTGTACGATATCTATGCGCCACTGGCTGATTCGACGAAAAAATTCGACTGGGCTGAAGCCAGAAAAATAGTTCTGGAAAGTTTTAAAAATTTCGATAACTCATTTTATAAAACAGCTGAAAAATTTTTTGAAAATAAATGGATAGACGCCAGAATAGGCGCTAATAAAAAATCCGGCGCTTATTGCTCTTCTTCCGTGCCCGGCCTTCATCCATACGTTCTTTTAAATTATACCGGAAATCTGCGCGAAGTAATGACGCTTGCGCATGAGTTAGGCCATGCGATACACGCGGTACTTTCATCTAAAAATACTATTTTAAATTACCATGCTATTCTGCCGCTTTGTGAAACGGCGTCGATATTCGCTGAGAGCATAGTAACCGACGATCTTTTAAAGAAACTTGAAAACCGCGGTGAAAAAATTACTCTTCTTACAAGCAAGCTCGAAGATTACTTTGCGACTTCTTTCAGGCAAAATATGTTTACGCGTTTCGAGCTTGAAGCGCATAAGCAGAGCGTTGAAAAACTTTTAAGCCCCGCCGATCTTAACGCGATATATGAAAAAGAACTCAAAATAATGTTCGGCGATTCGGTTACGATAAATAAAAATTACTTTACTGAATGGTCTGTAATACCGCATATATTCCATACGCCGTTTTACTGCTACAGC
>CAYQWL010000246.1:0-4888 GCA_964421195.1 uncultured bacterium
GTTATTATATAACATTCTTAAAATATTTTCAAGATATTATAAATCTATCATAAATGGTTTTAAATATAATAAATATTGACAATTATCGTTGTTTTTAATATCATTATCATAATATGAGCGGAATGTGAGCATATACTCATATAGCGCCATTTTAAAATTGATCTGATAAAAACATAATTTTTAAAATAAAAGACGGTTAATGCTTATGAATAAAGAACTTTTTCGCTATCCATGGTGCGCATCGTGCCAGCTTTATATTTAACCGTGGCATAAATATTATTCCGGCAATAATTATATTTTCCATTATAAAATAAGGCTTGTGAAATATGACTATGAAAAAATGTAAAACAAACGAATCTATAGTCTGGTCGAAATCGAACGCCGGCGAATTATTTCCGTTTGTGGCGACACCGATGACATTCAGCGTATCTAAAAAATTCATCACTCCTCTATTATCCCCCTTCACTAAGAATTTCGGTGTCGATATCGCCGCTTCTTTCCCGTTCGGACTCGTTGCCGGGCGCATTTATATCAATATGAATTTCGCGGCGGCCCTTATCAAAAAAGCCACTTTTTCAATGAAAAACGATTTTTCAGAATTTTTCGGCGGCGATATCAGAAATCACGAAAATGCGGCTGAACTTTTAAAAAACGCTGATGGAAGGGGCGTTAAATTTTCATGGCTTAAATTTATATTGCGCATTCCAGAAACGATATTTCATTTTGCAGCTAAAAACTTATCCGCTCGAAAATATCAAATCAACGCCGAATTAATCGAAACTCTTGAAAAGTACTACGCCGCCGATTTTAAAAAATACCCGGATTCGTATCTTTTATCCGTTATCGATCATCTTTCATCGCTTCTTGAAAAAACAACCGAAAAAGCATGGCCGATAGTTCTGGCAACGATGATTGCGAGCTCCTGGGTATTTTCTATTTTTGGAAGCAAAAGGGCGAATATTCTTCTATCGGCAATAGGCGGTATGGACAGCGCCGATTCAGGAACTTCGCTTTTAAAATTAGCCCTGAGCGCGAAAAATTTAGGATTTTCAAAAACGCTTATCTCCTTTGAAAAATTCGACCGGGCGAAACTGGCCCTGGAAACCACAAATAACGGCCGCATGTTTTTATGTAATTTCGAAAAGTTTATGCGCGTTCACGGCCATCACGCGGCCGGAGAAGTCGATGCGGCCCGCCCGCGCTGGCATGAAACGCCCGATTATATTTTATCGATAGTTAATTCATACCTCGCGCGCGGCGATATGAAAGAAACGCTGGAATCGCTCGAACGGCTGCGCGCCGAAAAAAAGGCGCAAACGCTGAAAATTCTATCCGAATATAAGTTAACGCCTCTTAAAAGAGTTTTCAGCATGATTATTTCCGCCGCCGGTAAAGGCCTTACTTTTCGCGAAAATTACAAAAACCGCCTGGTGATGATGATAGATATAACCAGAAAAGTTTTGCTCGAAGCCGCTTCGCGTCTTGTGGGTTCACAAATAATAACTGAACAAAACGATATATTTTTTATTGACCTCGATGAATTGAAAACTCTGCTCGATATTCGCAGCGGCCATGCCGAAACTAATAGTTCGAATAGAAAAAATATACGAGAAGCAAATATAAAAGAAGTAAATATTCGAGAAGCGAATATAAAAGAATTAAATGTAAAAGAGAGAAATATTCGAAATATAAACAGGAAAAAAATAAACATCAGAAAAATCGAATATTCAAACTGCGAAAAAATCGATCCGCCGTCTTTTATAGTAGGTGATTTTGACATGAAAGCCGCGCTCGAAAATATTGAAAAATGCGTTTCTAAAGAAATAAATCCGGCCGCGGCAGCTTCTATTGATAATATTGACCGCGCTCCGAACGGAAGCGTTTTTAAAGGCATTGCCGTCAGCGCCGGCGTGATGACCGGTCCTGCCCGCGTCGTTAAATCGGCCGAAACTATCGAAACCGTCGCGCAGGGCGAAATATTAGTAGCCCCGTTTACCGATCCCGGCTGGACGCCTTATTTTGTAAACGCCGCGGGGCTTGTAACCGCGCTCGGCGGGCCGCTCAGCCACGGAAGCATTATAGCCCGCGAATACGGAATTCCCGCCGTGGTCAACGTAAAAAATATAACCGCACTCATTAAAACGGGGCAAAGAATAAAGGTTGATGGCTATAAAGGCACCGTAACGGTTCTTTGATAAAAAATTTAACATAAAATTTAACAGTAACGATTGATTTTTCAGATAACATCAAGTAAAATATTAATAGAGTAGCTTCGATATACTTATTATTCAAGTGACCGCCATATACAAGTATCTAAGTAAAAATAAAAACAAAAAAGGGCATAGAATACAAGGAAGGGTAATAATGAGCAAAGAAAGCGTTAAAAATTTTTTCATCAAGGTCGAACAGGACGAAACCGTCAAAAAAAACTTTTTAGCCTCTATAGAGGGTATCAAACCTGAAAATCAAAATGAAGCCGCCGAAAAAATCATACAAACGGCTAAAGCCGAAGGATTTGAATTTAACGCGGAAGAGTTTTTTGAAGTGCGCGCCGAATTAATTAGTACCGCCAAATCTAAAGCGGAACTTTCCGATAAAGACCTTAGCGCCGTATCGGGCGGCGTTAATAATACGCTCGCCGTACCTGATCTATTACATCGCGTTTATGAAGAAGCCGGGTAATTGCCCGGACTTCTGAATTATTTTTGCATTTACTTTAAATCAATAATATTAACCCGAAAAATACAGTAGAATAAAAAATAAGTGGACATAAAAGTCTCCTTTTGTAGTAGAATTAAGGATTCTTAAGACCTTAATCTAAACCGAAGGGAGATTATTTTTATGTCCGGTAAAAATTGTAACACAAATCTTCGCGTAAATGAAGTAAAAATTCAATTTTTTTACTAATTTTTTTACTATTATCTAATTTTTTCAAGCAACAAACTGATCCCATGATTAAACTCCTTTAGTTTTAATCGCTGCGGCCATTTTCCTGAACGTTATGTCAAAATCCTTCTTAGAAAACAATTGCAAAGTTTGCACAAATATGCTAAGAACACCCGGAAGCTGGATAATTTTAATAGCCGGGTATGATTAGCGCTGCTTCGAGCGTGTCATAAGGTTCATCGGTATTGGTTAAAATTATTTTTGATTCGTTAAGAAAGGTAATAGAGTAGCCGTTTATGAGCGGACTGGCTGAAGTAACGGCATATACGCGGCCGTCCATATCAATAAAGGCGGTCAGGCCTTTGCGCGAGTTTAAATAATAACCGTTATATTTAAGACGGTCTGATGATGATGAAACGGCCGGATGGTTCGGCTGCATGTTATTAACGACGGAAGTTCCGGCCGGCATCGTTTGAGACGAATCGTATGAAGCCGGTAAAACAGATTGTAAAATTTGCGGCGGCGTTATAGAAACGGAAGCGGTAGAAGTAATCGCGGGTTCTGGAGAAGAAATTTTTCCGTTATCGGGCCTTTTGCCAAATATATCTACCGCTATTGAATTATCGATAAAATCAATAGATGAAATTATATTGAATTGTTTGAATTCATGCGACAAATTACGGCCGGCCTGCAACATGGCGGCCGGTTTAACGGATTCAAAAGAGTAAAGGCAATACTGAATTTCAAGCGCAGCTTCGCTCGAAACGCCTGCTGTAGAAGTCATATTTAACGATTCAAATGAATTTATATAAGGCTGACTTTCAAGAATAAATAAAAAATTTTTTATATCTGCATAACGGCCGATTACGTTAATTGTAAAAATAGTTTTTGAAATATTTAAAATTAAATTTTTCGATTCAGGCGCCGCGCCGCGATGAGTAACGGATACAAGCCGCAATCCCTGAGAACGGGCAAAATTATCGATATCGGAATAAAATTTCATTATTCCTGTTTTTGAGAAAAAGCCTGAAAATAATTTTACCGCCTTTTTAGATAAATCAACGGCAGCTTCACGTTCAGATGAATAATTATCGTAATCGCCCGCGCGGCCGTTATATAAATTATAACGTTTCGCGCCTGCAATAAATAACAATATTATAAAAAGTATCGCGAGAATATTATTAATTTTTTTTATAATTTTATCCATAATTTATCACAACTTTAATTATTTCGTTAAAATATTTCGTTAAAACTACTATCGTAATTAACGGTAAAATGTATTCTTTCATTTTCTTTTTTTTCACCGGCGCCATGCAGGTGTTTTACTTCGAATGTAAAATTTTCTATACCTTCGGCGCGCGCAAGATAATCGCTAAAATTAATAAAAAAATTATTGGCCGCTGTGGAACCGGAAACTTTAACGGCGGCTTTAAAAAATCCGATACGGCTTATTTTAAACGATTCTATCATAATGGAATTTTGATAAGCTTTTTCGACGGGCCTTAAAATTAATAACGGCCGCAATGCGCCGTAAGCATTTAATTCATATAAATCATGAGATAATTTTTTTAAAAAATTAAAATCTAAATTTTGAAATGCCTTTTTTATTACAGACATTCGTATAGAATCAAACGCCGATAAATCGGTTTCATAACTTCGTAAAGGCCCGGTTAATTTTTTCTGCGCCGCCGCCTTCTTATCGTTTTTTTCGACTGCGCCGCCGTTTAAAGTTAAAGGCGTAAAACCGGCGCAATATACAATCAATAATAAATCACATATTAATAAAAACGTAAATATTAAAAGCTGAAAACGCAATTTACGCCCTCCGCTTTTACTTTGCCCGCTTCCAATAAAATTAAAATATATTTGCTTCATAAGCCCGCCTTAAAAAGATTTTAATCCCGCCATCGGCCGCACATGGATTCGAGATTAAATTGAATATAATCAAATTCCGCTTCCGCTGATATAGCGCCGTTACGTTTCCCGGCCGCCGGCATTTTAT
>CAYQWL010000247.1:0-4856 GCA_964421195.1 uncultured bacterium
TGCGCCTGAATTCAACAGCCATTCAGACAGTGTAACGCTTGAAGTTAAATGAGTTCAGTAATGAAATGGTGAAATGATAAAATTGAAAAACGTAATGTAATGAGCTAATAATAATCTAATTAAGTATAATAAACAGGAATAATTAGTTTTTATAGTTTTCACCGTAAAAGACGGTAATAAAAATTAATTATGTCTTTTACAAAAATTAATTTAAAAAAATAAAGGAGAAAAAAAGAAATTTTTGCGTTTTTTTCTCCTTTATTTAATTTTTATTAATGTTTTTAAATGATTAATATCTTTGTGATGCCTTGACTTTGTATTTATAGAATTGTATAATTAAAATAGGGGTATTGTTTGTATCATTAATTATGATTATTATGGTAATAAAATTATTATTACGGTTGATATGATTATTGTATATTATTAAGTTTTTAGTCGTATAGTCAGTTGTTTTTTAAGGAGGTTGAATATGAAAAAAGTGCGAAACCGAAATAACGGTTTAATAAAATATTCCGTTTTTGCGATAGCGCTGTTTTTTATTTGTGTTTTTATTTTTTTATCATGCGTTGATATGTATGTTTCTTATGCGGAATCCGGTCCTGTTTCTACCGATATTGATTTTGACAGGTTAAAAAAAGCCGCCGCTGATAGTAAGCCTAAAATAGACGGTATTATTCGTACAAATCCGGGGCTCGACGGTTTGCCCGTCGCTCCGCAGCCCGCCGGCCCTCCTGGCGCTCCGCAGCCTGCCGGACCGATACCTGGAAATAATATCGATACCGATCTTGCTCCTCAGCAACAGGCGCTTGTGGGATCAGCCGTTAAAGTAAGGGTTAAATCAGGGTTTTCTTTTGGCAATGGTAATATAAGGAGCGCGAGTTTAGTCTGGAAAACCAGTGATGGACAGGTTTCTCAACTCGTTCCGCTTTCCGCGCAGGGAGGCATAATTAGCGGTTTTGGCGGCGCCGTTTATGATTTCAGGCCAAATACCGCCGGCGCCCACACGGTTAGTTTTGAGATTTGTTATAAAATTTTTGGCGATAATGAGGAACATAAATCGTTGAGCGCGGCGAAAACTATAGTTTTTATAGCTGGAAATGCGCCTCCCGGTCCCGGCAACCAGCCCGGCGGCAATCCCGCCGATAATTTCGTGCCGCCGCCTCCCGGTCAGAATACGCCTCCCGGAACGGTTTCAAAGCAAATACCGATTAATTTCAGCCGTGATGGCGGACCTCCCGATATTAATGAACGCGAAGAATATACATGGAAATGGCCGCACGCTCAGCTCGCTCAGCCTTCATCGCAGCCGGGGGCGGCGTATGTTTATGTAGTGTCCGCTATAAAGCGCGGTTCGGAAATTCAGTCAAATGACGCGACTGGAATATCGTCGGGAGATTTTTCTTCGCTGCCTCCAGGCGAACAGGGTAATTATATAGAATCAGGCGGCAGGTATTATAAAAAGGCAGGTATTGATATTGGCGGCGATGGTCCGCTTCCGGACTCGCTTAACGCGAAATGGAAGGTGCGTTATCCATCGGTTAATCCCGGTTCCGGCGGCTGGAGTATAAGTTATGATAAAGAAAAAGGTTCTGGTTCCGGCGATGTATTTAAATTTTCCATGCCAGAACCGAGCGAACCTTTTAAGGTGGCGGTTGCAATGAAAGTAGAGCATACCTGGCGTGATTATACTTATGATAAATCGCCCAATCAGATTAGCGCCGCTATTAAGTTTTATGCCGCGTTAAAAAATAATACCGATCCGACGGGCAGTATATCGGGGCCGAAGTTTAGAAATATTCATATTACAGTTAATGAACCTTCATGCGCGGGCGGCGCGGGTCAGACGGGCCCGCTTCCTATCAGCGTAACGGTTAGCGGTAATGCTACTTATGAAGAATTGAAAAAAGTAGGCGAAAAGGAAGTAACCGATGATCAGGGAAATAAACATAAAGAAGATATTGAAGAATGGGTTCCCGGTCAAAAAGTTATATCTAAAACTTTTGGGGCGGGTAAAGTCGTTCATGCCGATAGTTCCGGTAAAACCGATGAATCGGTGGTGTACGAGAAAGTTCTCGATACTACCGCGCCGCGAATCGATTTTGATCCTCAGCCCATCAGCGGTCTGGCGACTCTTGTCGGTACCGGTGGTATAATATGTTCGAGCGGCGATCTTATAAACGTGAGAGTTAAAATAACCGATAATAATAAATATGCCGCACTGCGCACGCCCTATTTAACTTATGAAACTTCGCCTTCGGGGAATAACCCTGACGGCACTACCTGGTCGGGCGTTCCGCTTATGATGGAACCCTGCCCTGGAGTTCCCGATAATAATGCACCCAGGCCTTTTTCGAGCGGTAATTTTGGTATTTTTCAGGCGCTTGTTCCCGCGCCGCACAATATAAAAGGTATGAAGGCATTGCGCTGGTATGTAGATGCATTTGACGGTTCCGGCTTTAAACAGCCTCAACCTTTTAATGGCGCTGATTGTTTTGGTAATTTTAATCATGGTAATTTTGAGTTTGACGGACTGGCTAATAATACTCATAAAGTCGATCCTTCGCCCAATAAGTTCGGTACGCTTTCTATTTACGACAATGACAGGCCCAATATCGAAATTAAAATGTGGAAAGTAGATCGTAACGGCACTTATCTTGTAGGTGAATTTAATGCGTCGGAAGATTATTTTATTGAAGATTTTTATTATGATTTAACGAATCCTTCAAACCTTATCGATCCGTCAGCCGCCGGCGAGTTTAAAGGACGAATTCCCGACGATACGGGCGTAGCTAATGTCCCGGCTGCGGCCGCCCTGCTTGGCGCTAATTCAGCCGGTATAAAGATTCCCGGCGCATTAATATTTCCGAATACGGTTTTATTTCCTGCGGTTCGTAAACAGCCGATAGCCGATAATTTAAAATATCAGATTGAAGATGCCGCTTATAATTTTTTTAAATATCATGCGGGTTATGGAATTAACGGCCCCGGCGGGCTTAAAAGCGGTAATTGCCCCGTAATATTTGAAGACGTTAAATATATATTCACCGTTAATGCTTATGATAATATTGAAGGTGTGGCGAATAATGGCGTGGTGACGTTAATTCCACGGCCAGAACGCACTAAGGTCTCTTTTGAAATGAAAGACACTTCGGCTCAACCACCGATTGGTCCGCTAAGTTTGGAATTTCAGCATGGCCAGAGCGGCCCTGTTAATTCCGCGGCTGAAGGCAAATTGTGGTATCTCGGTCCTGAAGATCCGAGTATTCCTTTAGCCGCCGGCGCGTCCATGGCAAAAGAAGTGCCGACTTTTGAATATGTGTTTCATTCCGTGTCGTCCGATAACAGCGTCGGCGACCGTTATTTAAAGATCGCCGCTACCGACCGCTGCGGTCATAAAAGGCATATCGCCATATACTTTAAAGTTAGCGAGGTAACGAATGAATTGCGCGTGCTCGAAGAAAAAATAAAACGCGAATTTAAAAGCAGCGCTAAGTGAATAAAAAAATACTATTAAAGTATTTCCGGCCGGGTATATTATAAAAATAAAATAAATCGTTAAAAAAGATACGGGCGTTTTTTCTAAATAAGAAAAAACGCCTGTTTTTTTATAATTTTTATATAATCGATATTTTGTTATTATAATAAAACATATTGGTTTAGAGTTTCCTGAGTAAACTTAATTGAATTTGTATGGTTATTTTAATATACTCATAATGTAAATGTAAATGTAAATGATTATTTTTAACGGTTGAATGTGAGGTGCATATGAAAAAAAGATATTTTATTATTGTTGTTATTCCGTTATTACTATTTATTTATTGTTCAGTTTTATATTCGGCTGATTTAAAAGTATTGCAGGCCCAATATCAAGTTAGCTATAAAAATTATATAAACGCGCTGACTGAAAGTGTGAGTGAAGAAGAAAAGCAAATTTTACTTGAAAAATGTGTTGAAAATTACAATTTGTATAAGAAAGCCGCTGAAGATGAGGGGATTTTTATCGTCGATGCCGTACCTGAAGTTTTAGTGAAACAGGATGTTAAAACTGACGATCAGATTATAGACGAATTAAAAAAAGCGATCGCTGTTTCTGATAATACTGAAGATATAGAAAATTTAAAAATTCAATTAGCTGAATTATATATTAAAAAAGGCATGAACGTTGAGGCCGGGGAAATTTTATCACAGGTTATGGCGAATGGAGGGCCGATGAAGGAAAAAGCGTCGGTTATGTTAATGAGCTTGCCCGAAAATACACCTTCACGGCAGGCTGTTTCTATGGTGAAATCATCCGCCGCTAATAATAATGAAACCGTCGCTAATAAAGCTGAAAAAAAAGGTTTTTTTTCAGCCATTACGGATTTTTTTAAAGGTGTAACCGATGCTATTGCCAATTTATTTTCCGGTAATAAAAATAATCAATCTTCTGGCGTAAATGATTCTCTTAAAAATTCTGATTCAAATAAGCTGAATGATAATAAGCCTATTCAAAAGCCGGTAACGGAAGTTAAACCTGAACCCAAACGGCCTGATAATTTTGCCGATCCAATTAAAGTTAAGGTATTGGTTTTAAATTTTGACCCTGTTATTGATGCCGGCAATTCTAAAAGGTTGCATACTAAAATTGGTAAAGATCCTCATGTTCTCGCGCAGCAGTGTATCGATGATTTAAAGGAAATAAGTTATGGGATCGCTGATTATGAGATCGCTCAATGGGTTGATGTAGATACTCTTGTTCCGTTTCTTAAAGAGTATTTTAAGCCGGAAGACGGTGTGAAAGTCGATTTTAAAAACGACGATGATTATTTTCCGTCATACAATAGCGTTGAGGAATATTTAAAGGTTATGAAGGAAAC
>CAYQWL010000248.1:0-4812 GCA_964421195.1 uncultured bacterium
GTAAATATTCCTGTCAGCAGCGCGCACAAATGCGGTAATGGTATTTTCGTGAAATATAAGATATAAATAATAGATAATAAATACGGCATCAGCAGCGTGAATAAAATATTCAAAAACGCCAATATAAAAAAACGAACGGCACGCAAAAAAAGAAAAAGCGATGTTCGATAATAAAAATAAAGTTAAAAAACCACGGTGGGTCGAATCAGATTTATTTATAAAATGACGAAACCCGATTATTATTATCAAATATCCCGCCGCTAATAAAGCGAACGCCGCAAAATTAAAAGCAGGCGAAGATTCGGCCGCGGGATATTCGAGCCTGGCCAGTACGAACATAAGCAAAGTAATAGCCATAGAAACGAAATAAGGCGCAAAAGCAATATAATAATCCGTTTTATAAGTCAGAATGAACGGCGGGCATTTTATTTCAGATTCAGAACATTTCAGGCCGAATATTTCAGGCCGGCTTATAAAATATTTCTTTATAACCTCCATCTGTTTTTCGTAAATAGAATATAAGTTTTTACTGATTTTATAAG
This sequence comes from uncultured bacterium, assembly GCA_964421195.1. Taxonomy (GTDB): domain Bacteria; phylum Muiribacteriota; class UBA9980; order UBA9980; family UBA9980; genus UBA9980. The sequence goes on from CAYQWL010000248.1 coordinate 543, forward strand.
CCTGCAGATTAGAAAAAAGCATCCGGCGTATCGGAAATAAGATATAAAACATGCTGAAAACGACGTAAACTATAAAATAAAGCCCTGAAAGCTTCAATGCCGAAAAATTCGGCGGTAAAATATAGTTAATATAATAAATCGCGCCAAAAACTATAAATAGAAGAAAAAACGAACATTTAAATAGCTCTTCGGATAAGTATAGATAATAAACGCTTTTATTTATACTTATTTTTTTTTCTCTGCCGCTCATATAAGCACCTTCTTTATCCGTCTTTATCCGCGAAAGTCGCGTATTAAAGTTCGGCGAACCCGCCGAGCGCCTTTAATTCAGTCATTACATTACGCGTGCGGGCATTTCGCGCCTTTAAATAATTTCCGATAAATTTCTTTTTACTTATAAGCGTTTTAAGCACCATATCGCGATAAATTATAGAAGCTTCTTCGGCCGAAAGCGAAGAGGTAGGAAATATTATTTTACACTGGTCGTTTTCAAGCACATCGAATTTATTTATATTATAACGGTTTACACATTCGCTGAAATAAACGGTTTTATAATGCGCGAGCATTGTATTTGGCCCTATCACATCGCAATATTTAACCATAAAGTCGAGATTTTGCCTGAGAGTTTCGGCGCTGTCGTTATAATCGCCCCACATCATCATTCCCATTAATAAAACGCCATTTTTACGAAGCAATGATGAAACGGATTTCATATTTTCTATTGTTATACGCTTATCGAATGATTTTTGCACTTCAATAGAAACGCTTTCGAACCCGCACATTATTTGATAAAGCCCGCAGGCGCGATAACGCGATATGAGCGGCGCATTCGAAAGAATATTATCCACGCTGCTCTGTATCCAGAAATTAATATGAAAACCGCGTTTTTTTTCGAATTCGAGCAGCTCTAAAAATTCAACATTGCGATTTCCGTCCTGCCAGAAATCGCTGTCGCCAAAATAAAAAACGCGCCTGCCATAAGCGTAATATAATATTTTAATTATTTCAAGGCATCTTCTGGCGCTGAATCCGCGCCATCTATGGTTCCAGAAAGCTGAATCCGCGCAAAACGAACATTTTTTAAAACATCCCCTGCTAAAACTTATTACAAAACCGACCTTTCCGCCGAGCGGCGGAAGCGTATAACGGTCCATATCAAAATATTCGAAGGCTGGAAGCGGCAGCGAATCGAGATCTTCGATATACCGTTCGGGCGGAGTATGAACGACGCCGAAAATTTCTGGAATATCAAAAAGACAGTTTCCTGAATTAAAACCATCAGCCGCGGCGTTAATATCAAAATCGCCAAAAAGCTTTATTTTTTCTTTTAAAACGTATGGCTCATTTGAAATTATATCTTTAAGATACGCCGTTCCTTTTATAAGGGAGATATCAGAGAACCGTTCATTTTCAATAGCGGCAAGAAGATTTTCAAATACAATTTCACCTTCGCCGGATACTATTATATCAAAAAAACCTCGTGAAATAACGTCATCAGAATAAGACGACAGAAAATTTCCGCCGCCTATCAAAGCGGCGCGCGGCGCATAACGCCTGACAATCGCCGCCGCATTCAAAGTTTCATAAGCGAAAGCCGATTTGGCTCCGCTTATAGCGGCTATATCGGGCGATATTTCAAGACAGGCTTTAATAAGCGCCGCCCGCGGATCTTTTTCGATAGATAAATCTAAAACAAAAATTTTTGAACATTTCGATTTATACGCCGCCGGAATAACAGCCAGTAATCCGGGCGAAGGCATTATACCTGGAAAAAAAGTCCAGGGTTTATGAGGCGGATCTATAAATAAAATTTTCATCTCGACATAACCGCGGTTTTTTGCATTTGCAATGCCGCTCTTTTACTTAAAAAATCCGGATAAAAATCTTCGAAACTCTGATAATTTTTTTGAATCCAGGGTTTCATCGTAAAAAAACTCCAGCCCATTTTAACGAACATATTAACATAATCACGATAAAGCGGCTTTTTAGAAAATAAATAATTGCCGAGAAATTTTTTATTAAACATTAAATGCTTGCCGACGGTCTTTTTATAGTAATGATCGGCGTCGTCAGCGGAAAGATCGGCGGTGCGCGTAACGCAGTTAGTCATATCGTAACGTCTGAGATCACGAACCTCTATCACCCCGGCTTTTTCACATTCTTCGTAAAAAGGCGTTCCCGGCCATGGCGTGGTAGCGTTCGGCCCGATTATATCGCAATGCTCGTTTAAAAATTCGAGAGTATTTACTAAATCCTGCATGGTATCCCATGGCGCGCCCCACATCAACATTCCCATTATTATAAATTCATGAGGCTTTAAAGTCGCAAGCGCTTTCATTACTATGTCGATATCCTGCGGTTTATTTAACGCCTTAATGCTCTCGGGTTTCGGAGTTTCTATGCCGACCATCACCTGATATACCCCGGCTTTTTTTAGACCCGCAAGCTGTGAAGCATGTTTAATTACATTACGGCATGTCGTCTGTACCCACATTTTAACATCCACTTTATTTTTTATCATTAATTCGATAAATTTATCGGTACGCTCCGGATTTACTAAAAAATCATTATCGCCCATATAAAATACGCGCTTATTATATTTATAACGAAGCAGCGAAAGCACTTCGACCATATATTCGGCGCCATGACCGCGCCAGCAATGCTTCCATAGAAGCGTTTCAGAACAGAATTTACATCGTCCGTAACAACCGCGGGCGAATGTAGTCGTAAAACCGACATTGCCGCCGAATGGAGCGAGAAAATAACGATGAATTGGAAATAAATCATAGGCCGGAAGCGGCAGAGTATCGAGATCGGCTATTAAATCGCGTTCAGGCGTTTTAAAAGGAACGCCATTTTTTAAATATGCTATGCCCTTAATTTCACTCATATCAGCGGCGCGAGTATTTATCGCTTTAAGCAGTTCCATTATCGTAATTTCACCCTCGCCGATGACTATATAATCTAAATACCCGCTTTCGAGGCCTTCGCGCCACATATAATTCGAAATATAACCGCCCGTTATGATTTTAGCGTCCGGCACAATTTCACGAACGAGCCTGGCGCAGTTTAAAGTATCGTACCAGAAACTTGGTATTGAACCAGTCAGGCATACAACATCGGGCCGTTCTTTTTCGAGATATGCCGCAGTCTTATTCCACGGCTGTGAAGATTCGCCATAAGCGTCATAAACTTTCACGTTAAAATCACGGCGCGCTACCGCAGCCAGATATATTAACGCCGGATTGGCGGTAAGCCCCCTGAAAAATTCCCACACCTTATGTATTGGGTCTAAAAATAAAACCTTCATAAATACCCTCTCTTTCTATTTAAAAACCTAAAATCCTTTATTGCCTCCATCCCAGCTTTCACCCATCTGATCTTCAAAATCGCGTAAATCATATAATTTTTTATTATACGAACGCGGGTTCATCATCCCTTCAAAAGCGTTCAACCAGACTAATTTTAAAAAATGCCAGTAATTAATCCGTAAAAACTTATTTTTCGAAAACAACCCCGCATAAAAACGAGGATTAAGATTATAATGTTTAAATAATTCCATATCATAAGTGCGCCTGGTCTGAGCGTAACTCATATCTCCGGCCGGAACTATAACATGGCCCTGATCGTAAAGCGACATATCATCTACATATATTTTATTTCCGTCTTTTAATTCGTTATAAAGCTGCGTGCCCGGATAAGGAGTAAGCGCGTTCGGACAGGTTATATCGGCGTATTTATCGAAAAATTTCAAGCCTTCGCGCAATGTATCGGCGTTATCAAATTCAGTGCCCCACAACATCATGGCCATAAGCAGGACATTATACTTTTTTACTATGTTCATGGCCTCGATCATCGCTTTTTGATCCACTTTAAAACTTTTTAATTTTTTTAAGTTATTTTGAAAAGGCGATTCCGTGCCGAGCATTATTTCAAAAAGACCTATTTTTTTTAATTCAGGCACTAAAGATTCGTTTTTAATTATAGTTGCGCAGGTCGTTTGAATATGAAATTTAATTTTAACTCCGCGCTTTTTTATATTATCGATAAATCCTTCAACCCACCTGCGGTTCGATAAAAAGTCGGTATCGGCAAATATAAAAGTGGTGCGGTTAAAATTATCGCGTAATAATTCAATATGGCTTACGGCATATTCAGGTGAATTCCGGCGCAGGGTATAATCCCAGCCGAACGCTTCGGAACAAAAACAACACCGGTTAGCGCAGCCTCGTCCGAACGTTATACCGAATGTTTCGTTTCCGCCGTAAAT
>CAYQWL010000249.1:0-4628 GCA_964421195.1 uncultured bacterium
TCTTGAATGGATAAAAAGTAATTTTAATTTTTCTCGAATTAAAATAGATGGAAGGTTTATCGAATTTACGGCATAGATATTTTTTCGCTTATTTTTATCATCAAATCACTTCACTAAATTTAATTAATAACTTAAAGGCATAAAAATTGCTTATAGTTTTTGATTAAGTTTTTGAGTTTAAAATAATTACCGTCAAAAATATTTTATAATTAATTAATTATTTTTTTTATTAAAAACCCCTGATTTATTATATTTTTAGACAACTAACAGGGCGTAAAAAATTAACCATACAAGAAGGAGAACTCAAATGGAATGGAAAAATGAATTTAAACCACTATTCTGGCTTACCGCCGTATTTTTATTTTGCTTTTATCTGCCGGTAGGCATTCCGCGTTTCGATAACGCATTAAAAGAAGCGCTCGAACTAACTAAATGGTATGCGCGTGAACATGTTCTGCTCTGTCTTGTTCCGGCGTTTTTTATAGCGGGAGCCATCTCGGTTTTCATCAGCCAGCAGTCAGTGATGAAATATCTCGGCCCGAAGGCCAATAAATTTATGGCTTACGGCGTGGCTTCCGTATCGGGCACGATCCTTGCCGTATGTTCGTGCACCATACTTCCGTTATTTGCCGGTATCTATAAAATGGGCGCGGGCCTTGGTCCCGCCGTCGCGTTCCTTTATTCAGGCCCTGCTATAAGCATTCTCGCTATAATTATTTCGGCGCGCGTTCTGGGATTTGAAATAGGCGCCGCGCGCGCGCTTGGCGCAATAGCGTTCAGTCTTATCATAGGCTTGATAATGCATTATATATATCGAAAGGAAGAAAACGATAAAGTGATAGCCATGGCCAATATTGCGGAACCTGAAGCCGTTCGTCCTTTATGGCAGACAGCTTTTCATTTTTTCTTGATGGCAGGCATTCTCGTATTCGCTAACTGGGCTAAACCGGCGGATGAAACTAACGGCGCGTGGCACGCTATATATTACTATAAATGGACTATCACGGCTGTTTTTTCAGCTATATTCGCCGTGGTTCTGACTATATGGTTTAAATTAAACGCCTTTTCGGTAGGACTCGCTTCGGCCGCCGTCGTTATTTCATGGATATTTTTTCCGCACGAACCCATGGCGCCTTTCGTGGCCGGCACTATCGGCCTTTCGATAATAACAAGCTTCGATAAAGGCGAATGCGGCGAGTGGTTTTACGCCTCGTGGGGCTTCGCCAAACAGATAATGCCGCTTCTTCTTGGCGGCGTATTCGTCAGCGGCCTGCTTCTTGGCCGGCCCGGAAGCGAAGGGCTTATACCGAACGTATGGATAGCCTCCGCCGTCGGCGGTAATTCGCTGTTCGCCAACGCTATTTCATCGGTAATCGGCGCGTTCATGTATTTTGCCACGCTTACCGAAGTGCCTATCGTTCAGGGCCTTCTTGGAAGCGGTATGGGCAAAGGCCCCGCGCTGGCGCTTCTTTTAGCCGGTCCCGCGCTTTCGCTTCCTAATATGCTTGTTATCAAAAGCGTAATGGGCGCAAAAAAAACGGCTGTATTCGTAACGATGGTAATTGTAATGGCAACTTTATCCGGAATACTATATGGTAAAATATTTTGATTATATTACGATAAACGCAATTTTAAGGCTCAAACAATCTTACTCCAATATTTTATCGGACATTCAAGTAATACTTTTAAACTAAAAAACACTGCTGTCAGCATTTTTCAAAAAAATTCCGGTTTATGGCTACAACTTTATGCCGAGCAGTTTCGGGACCTTTTTTTGTTCTTCATCTGGAGTAGAAATAATTTTTATTTCTTTATTTTTGATAATAATAGTCTGTTTTCTTATGTTCTTCAATCTTTCGATAATCAAATCAAAAATCCATTTTTTCTCTGCCTTAATGTCTTCTTCATTCAACAAGGGTTCTAAACTTTTTTCATATACGCCGTAACCGGTGCAATATTTTATTTTTTTATCTTTAAACGACCGGCAGCTCGCTCTTTCATACAAAAGCCGATAATATCGTTAGTATAGCTTACTATTTTACTAATTAAATTTATCCTTTATCATTTCAGTTTTTTTCATCCATTTCACGGACATAATCCCGGTATATAATTATAATATCGTAAAACGATCGGTTTAACCCTTATTGGCCCGCAATATATAAAAAACATAACCGTAATATTCACTATATTTTCTATAAAGCGCGATCTCGGACAAAAATTTCATATCGAACATCGAAGCGTTGACGGCCGTTATTCTGTCCGTCAATTTTTCGTTTTCAGCTTTTCTAATGAGCTTGTCAAGAAACGACTGATGATTGTCGAGCGCGCCATAAATTCACCGTATTCGGCGACTACGACAAATCCCTGCCTATACATTCTTTCCCATTTCATACGCCTGATCCATGGCTTTGCTTCCCTTTATTTCACCGATCTTCCAGGCACCGGTGCCGTATATCAAGCCTTTTTCTTTCGCCCCGCTCAGACATGAAGTGAAGCCTCTAAAGCCTTCGAAAGTCCTTTCAAGGGATTTCTTTCCGTTGACCGCGGCGGTCGCTATGAAATAAAAATCCTTGCCGTTTATCTCCATATAGCGTGAACATGTTCTGTCTATAAGTGTTTTCATCTGGGCGTCCATCGTGTAAAAATACACGGGCGTCGCCATCACGATAACATCGGCCGCGATCATTTTTTCAAGGACTCCTGCCATGTCGTCTTTTTGCGGACACTTTTTTTCGCCGTTGAAGCATACGCCGCAGCCGGTGCAATATTCTATTTTTTTATCTTTAACGAAAATTTTCTCGGCATCATGTCCGGCTTCTTTTGCTCCTTTAATAAATTGATCGCACAACAGATCGGAATTTCCACCTTTTCTAGGACTGGCCGATATTACAAGCACTTTTTTACTCATCGCATAAACCTCCGTGATCTTTTATATATTTATTTTCCGACGCCGGCCGGCAGAATAAAAAGCGTAAATCACTTTGCCGGCCGGCTATGAATCGATTTTAACGGCTTATTTCAGGTAATTTGAAAAAAACGAAGCCAGCTTATCGAAAGGTATTAAATTCACTTTGTCGTATAAATCAACATGACCCGCTCCTGGAACTATATATAATTCTTTAGGTTCGGCGGCCAATTTATATGTGTCTTCGCTGAAATACCTTGAGTGCGCATTTTCTCCTGTGATTAACAGAATCGGCCTGGGTGAAATGGATTTGATATAAGTAAACAAAGGAAAATTCATGAACGCCATATCGCTTGTCATCGTCATTTCAGTAGTGGAATTGCGGTGTTTGCCGCGCGGCATACGATAATACTCGTAAAATTCCCGGCTGATCGGGTCCGTATTCTCGTCTATAGTCTTCGGAGTGCCAATTATCATTTTAGTTTCGCCGCCTTCAAATTCTTTCCAGCGCTGTTGTCCAAGCATGTCAAGATATTTGTCGCGCTCCGTTTCGGTCATTGAGTTTTTAAAGCCATTTCGTTTTACTCCGCTCATATCATACATAACGATAGTCGCAACGGCTTTAATCCGGTGGTCAACTTGAGCGGCGCTGATGGCAAATCCACCGCTACCACACATGCCGATTACACCGATCCTGTTTCTGTCCACGAAAGGACGGGTCCCTATAAAATCTACTGCCGCTGAAAAATCTTCCACGAATATTTCAGGCGAAGAGATTCTTCGAGGCTTTCCACTGCTTTCACCGTTATATGACTGGTCAAATGTGACGGCGACGAATCCCCGCTCGGCCATCGTTTGAGCATAAATACCGGCTCCCTGTTCTTTAACTCCTCCATAAGGCGCACCGACAATAACCGCGGCGTATTTTTGAGATTTATCAATATTCCTGGGTATATACATTTCCGCCGCAATGGCAATTCCATATCTGTTATGATATGAAACTTTTTCTACCGTGACTTTGTCGCTCAGTTTGAAAGTTCTTTCGGTTTTTTGCGCAAACGCAGCCTTTGCACACATAAGAGTTAACAACATAATAATAAAAATAGTATTTTTCATTTTATACTCCTTTAATATTTATGATAAAATTCATTGTATGGATTTACCGGTTTCGTAAGCCTGCATCATCGCTGGCTTTTTTTATTTCACCTATCTGCCACGCGCCGGTTCCATAATTCATCAACATCTCTAATTCAGCACTATTGCAAACCATATATTTCAGCTCAATATTAGTCTGTCACAAATAAGCAATTACTCCTCTAAATTAATCGTTGAGCGTCACCAACTTATATTTCCGGCTGCCCAATCCCATGGATTCGGCGTGTTCGAGAATATGGACGGCGTTTTTCATTTCCATTCTCTTGCAAAGCGCCGCGCTTTTCTTTTTGTCGGGCGACGCGTGTACCAGATCGACGCAGGCCTGATCGAGCGCCACGGGATCGAACGATGAAAGAATGCCTATGTCGGCCATTTCCGGCGGCGCCGGATTGCCGTTGCAGTCGCAGTCGATCGACAGATTGTTCATAACGTTTATGTACGCTATATTATCGCCCATTTTCTTCATCACGGACCCGGCGGCCTCCGCCATCGATTCAAGAAACGCGTTCCGATCACATTACTTTTTAGGGTTTATACGGAGGGGCCGTTCTTTATGGGTGCGGTATGT
>CAYQWL010000250.1:0-4573 GCA_964421195.1 uncultured bacterium
ACCGGCTTGCGTTAATTTCTATAAAAGAAGGCGTCGATAAGTTACGGCTTAATCCGGGAAATATAAAAAACATAAAACATATCGAAGAAATCGCCGTAACGGCTAAAAATCACGGTATTCCTATCAGAATTGGCGTAAACGCTGGCTCGGCGCCGCGTGATATCGCGCAAAAATACAACGGCAAAATTTGCGCCGACCTTTTAGTAGAATCGGCATTAAGCGAACTAAAAATTTTAGAAGATCTTAATTTTAAAAATATAGTCATATCTCTTAAAGCGTCTTCACCTTCGGTAACAATTAAAGCATACCAGAAAATGTCGGCCCTATGCGATTATCCGCTTCATCTTGGAGTAACGGAGGCGGGAGTAACCGCGACCGGAATCATACGCTCAGCTATCGGCACGGGAGCGCTATTATATGAAGGCATCGGAGATACTATACGTGTATCGCTTACAGACGATCCCGTCAAAGAAATTTATGCGGCGCAAAAAATATTGGCGGCTCTCGACATCGATATTAATAATTAATCTATAAAAATAAAAATTAATAACTAAATAAATATTCATTTCGTTCGATAATAAAATTACGGTAACGTATATCCAGTAATAACATATTAGTTATTTTTATACACAATATAAATAAATCATATCATACGCACTTTTATACGCAGCATTTTTTATAACAGGAGACATAGCATGAATTATATCGATAAACAGCTAATGATCGAACAAATACAGACCGCGTTCGTATTTGTTACTACGATACTCACTATATCTTTTTTTACAGGCGGATGTATTTCGAAAAGCGATCCTTATGAATCAAAACCGGCTTCATCTAATATCATCGTAAAAGATAACGCAGGCATATCATCCGTAATAAGAGAGCATTTCAAAACCGCCCTCGGTCAGATCATAGCCATAGAAAACTATCAACAGGCAAGCGCGCAGGCTATAATAACGGTAACCACTCCGGCGCCCGATAAAGTAAAAGTTTATTTAAAACATGAAAATGATAAATGGATAATTGAAAGAATCCAGAATTCTATAGATGAAACCGATATGCCGGATTAAAATCCGGAATATCGGTTAATAATATAAATTATTTTTTTATTTTATTTCATTTCATTAAAGTAAAGTACAAATTACTTTAAATATCCTACGAACTTAGCTCTAACTTCACCATACCTGAGCGCGCCGACTTCGTTATAGAGCGGATCGGCGTCAGGCACGGCTGAATTACCTGAAAGATAAAACAGAGCATAACGTTTAATACGCACTTTATCACGGCCGACTATTTTATAAATGTATTTCGGTGAATTATTTATATTCTGTGTTTGCTGATAAGCAGCCGCGCCGTTTGAATAATAATTCGACACAACCGGAACTAAAACAAAACGTGATGAACCTTCTTCATAATCCTGATAGGTGCGCGTTCCGCTCTGACCTTCATTACGCGGAGTAGCGGAATCGGCGGAATATAGCTCAGCGATTGTAGAATTTGTAGAATCTTCAAAACAAAAAGGTATCGAATCTACGGTAACTTCCTGCGCCATATCGCCTGGATATGTCGTCGTAATCTCGCCGAAAAGCGGCTGACCGAACCCGTAACGCATCGATGAAATATAATCGCGTTCCTCGTCCGCATAACCGTTATCAGTATTATTCCAATCTATAACGCCATAAGAAACCGCCGTTGCGGTAGGCGGATTATTAGAAGACAACGAACCGATCATTATATTATCGAGAATAAGGCGATAAGTTGATACTAATCGAGGATCGTGACCGCCAAGAAAAGTTACCCAGCCATCGCCATATTCAGCGCCGACATATTTTACGACGTTATCGTTAATCTGCGCGAGTATATTAACCGGCGAATTTTTGGGCCCGGTAAATTGTTTTAAATAAGCCTTTTTAAATGCCGTAGTGGAGCCGCTGAATGAAGGAAAACTCGTCTGATGGTTCTGAGTAACGGCAAGCGGACGCCTGTAACGATCGTTATTAGCGCCCTGATCGACGATAGTCATGGTGCCGTCGTTCGCGTCTATCGCGCCCGCCGAAGACGGACTGTCTTTAGTAGGATCGAAATTTTCGAACATAAATGTAAAATCATAACCTGTAAGATTACCTGAAGCGTCGCACGCAAGAGCGCGTTCGATAGTTTCAGTCGCATAACACATGGTAAACATATAACCGCCGTTAATTATCCAGTTACGTATTTTATGCACGACCTCATATTTACCCGTATATGCGGCCGCATTGACGGAGGCCGGCAAAAAAAACGCTTTCAGCATCGATTGTATCGTTTTTTCATTATTTTTAACTTCTTTACAGCATGAGCGTTCTTCATCAATTCCATCATTTACGGAGCCATTATTACAGCAGCGACAGCCTTTATCGCCGGCATGACGGTATTCGCCGGCTAAAACTTCGGGTTGCGCCTTTAACGCCGTTCCCGCAATCATTCCAGCGAACCCGCTATTATTTAATGAAGGCGCTGTATCGTAATTATGATTATAATTAATTAAAGCGTTTTTAACTTTATTTCTAAAATAAAGCTCACGGCCTGCCTGCGTGGAAAGCAGAGTCATATCTTTTTTCATTTCATCGTCTTTAAAGCTATAAGCATACGCCGGAATATATTTAAGCCGATTATTTAAAGAAGCCAGATAATTTTCATCGAAATAAGGCTTTTTAAACCGTTGAATCAGGTTATAGCATTTAACGTAAGCTTTTTGAACAAAGCCTCGAACATCGGCATATAAAAAATCAGGTTCAGTATTAATTGACATTCGTTTATTATTGAACTGATGATTTTTATGGAGCGAGACAATATCGATGGGCTGTGAGTTAGAATAATCGAACTGATGCGGGCCGGTAGTTATCGAAGCGGTTCTATTAGCCGTATCGCGCACTGTCATAACCACTCTAAAATAAGTGTCCCACGTTCTTCTTACGCTTGTAACTCCCGGCGACGTAAGGCTGATTTCAGCGGTAAAAAGCCCGTTAGAATTATTAACGAGAATAAAATCGTTAGTGGAAACGGTTTTAGGCCTGCCGCGTTTTTCGACGGGCACGCTCGAACTGGTACTGTAACTTCCGGTGTTAAAACCGCTATATTCAGAAAATTGCAGCTTATAAGTATTGGTAACCACGCTCGAATAATTAACGGGATTGGAAACGTCTGAAGGCGCGGCGTTAAATACGATATAAAGCGTGCCGTCTGAATTAAAAACCGGATAAGGCGAATTAGAAGCGGTATCGGAACGCTTGCCATCGCTTCGCGTATCGTAAGTTTCGGCAAAATACGGATTATCGCTGATAATCGCCCTCAGATATGAACTGCTCGAAAACATAAATATTTCTTTTGGCGCTTCGCATACCTGCGGGTACGAATCCTGGACTTTTAAATTAAGTATCCACATTCCATAATGACATAAAGGCGAAAGATCTCCCAGATCACAGCTTCCGTTATATGTACCGTCGAAATTATTCGTAAGGTTGCCGAGAAAATGATAATGCGTTCCACCTGCATTATACCAGTTAGCCGCGCAATATAATTTTGCGGAAGCTTCAGTAATATAAGAAGGCTCGACATCAGGCGACTGGATTTTATAATAAATATCGTCGGAACGATATATACCGGCGTTAGAAGTTGATAAATTAGAATTAACTGATACGATTGACGACTGAGACGCTACATTGGTTCCGGTTATATTTATTATTTTCGATGGATTATAAACCCGCCCGCTCGCATCTCTGATATCAAAATTAATCTGCCATACTCCGTTATGCACGTTAGCATAAGCGCTCCAATCAAAAAGGCCGGTATATGAATAATCGCCGTTATTGGTAAGATTGATATTAGACACGATATGTTTGGAACCGCCCGTATGATAAGCGCATTCAATGCCGAATTTAGCGGTAGAAACGGCGCTCATGTCTATGTCGGTGGAAACCACCTTCAAATACATCACCGCGCCTCTATGAAAAGCATCATCGTTAGTGGAAAAATCAGAATTCGCCGATGTATAAAAAGTAGAAACAGGCTTAACCGCGTAAGTATAAGACGGACTCGATACGGCCCCATTGGAAGCCCTTATAATGTAAGAATTCGGCGTAAGCATCGGCACCGTAAACTGCACGCTGAAACAACCCGTTGAATCCGCCGTTATATTTTTATTTTCGACTATAACGGCATCGCCTGCATAGCCCGAAGGTAAAGATAAATTCATTTCATCGACGCCAAAATAAATTTTAATATCCGATGCGCCGGCGGGAAAACCCACGCCGTCGATTCGAACTATTTCATTGGCCGGGCCTTCGCTATAAGGCGCGGCGCTATCGGTAATGGCGAGCGCGATCACTGCCGCCGGAGCGCCTATTCGATACATAACAGTATTGGAAGCAGTCTGATCGTTAATAAAAGCCGTAACCGGATAAAGACCATCAGGAAGCTCCGGCGCATTAAATTTTACTTCGAATTTACCGTCAAAATCAGTTTTAACCGTTTTATAATCAGGCGGAAAAACATAATCGTTAAAATATGTGGTCGTATCGCTGAGAGTGAGTTCTAC
>CAYQWL010000251.1:0-4565 GCA_964421195.1 uncultured bacterium
TACCTTTCTTTAGTTTAACGGCAATTTTTAACCGATCGCTTTAATGATGCGTTTTCAGTCGATGATAATAATCGGCGCGGCGTTATGTAAAAATTGTTTTTAAAAAAGACGAAAGGTTTTATTTTTATGTGCGAGTATGGATTTTACAGGGAAAAAATGGATTAACTTCAAGAAAGTGTTAAGGTTCTCACGAAATTTTTTCGTGGTGATCCTTACTTTGTTTTTATTGATGCTCGCCGTCTGGGAATTTAAATATTTGATTTTTGAAACTTCATATTTCGAATTGAAAAAAATATCGATCGAAGGTAATTATACCATCGAAAAAGAAAAAATACTTGCGCTTTCAGGTTTTCGCCTGTCTGAAAATTTTTTGAAATTAGATTATAAAGCGGCGGCAAAACGTATTGGCACCATGCCAAGGATTAAAAGCGTCGAAATTATAACCGAGGGTATAGGGGAAGTGCTTATAAGAATAAGCGAGCGGGAAAGTGTATTGCTCGTTTTATACGATCGCAAATTTTATGAGCTCGATTCTGAATGTTATATTTTGAGCGCTTCCAATAAGAACGTTCGCGTCGATCTTCCTATTTTAACTGGAGCTGTTATGCCGGTTACCAGTATTGGCGAAAGCGTCCGGTCTGAAATAAAGATAAAAAGCGTTATTAACTGGGTTGTAAATTTATCGCCTTCGTTTTTAACGAATATATCAGAAATATGTCTTAACGGTAATGAAATAGTATTAATAACCAATAATGGTATTAAAATATATCCAGGCAGCGCAGTTAATTTTAAGAGTAATTTCGAATTATTAAATATAGTGCTCGATAAATTTCAAAAAGACGGAATAAAAATAAGTTATATCGATATGCGTTTTAATAATGAAGTAGTGGTTAAACCGATAACGAATTAGTCAAAAACCTATTTAATAATATAAGATTTTGAATGGCGGGTATAAAATAAATAAAATGTTAAAAGACGGTCTGGTCGTAGGGCTCGACGTCGGTACGACTAAAACCGCGGTCGTAGTTGGCGAAGCTTCTGAAAATAATGAAATTTATATTCTTGGCAGCGGCGTAGCGCCGTCGAGCGGCATAAAAAAAGGGATGATAATTAATATCGAAGAAACCGTTAAAACTATCGAATCGGTAGTTTCTGATGCTGAGCATATATCCGATTCCGATATAGATACGGTTTATATAAGCGTCGGCGGGTATCATATTCATGGTCAGAATACGCGCGGCCGGATTATCGTTCCGCCGACGCAAAAAGAAATAGTTGCCGAAGACAAAAATCGCGTACAGGAAGCCGCAAGGGCTATACAACTTTCTCCTAACTATGAAATATTGCATGTTATTCCCAAGGAGTATAAGGTTGATGATCAGGACGGCATACTCGATCCGGCCGGTATGGTCGGTTCACAGCTTGAAGTCGAAACGCATATTATAACGGCATCATCTATAGCTATACGTAATTTGCATAAAAGCGTAAAAGGGTCGGGGCTTAAAATAAAAGAATCGGTTTTTGAAGGGCTGGCGGCGGCTGAGGCGGTACTTACACCTGATGAAAAAGAGCTTGGCGTAGTTTTATTACATATAGGCGGCGGCACTACCGATATCGTTTCTTATTCGAATGGTTATGTTAAATATAGCGGCGTACTTCCAATAGGCTCGGCGCATTTAAGTTCAGATATTTCGATTGGATTGAGAACTTCATTTCAGGAAGCTGAAAAATTGAAAATAAAACATGGTACTATATGGACTGAAGATGCCGATATGAACGAAAAAATCAGCGTCGCTAACGCAGGTAATGACGGTGCGCGTATGATAGAATTAAAGCAAATGATAGAAATTATAGAGCCGCGTATGGAAGAAATGTTTTCGATGATTAAAAATGAAATAAAAAAAATCGGTCCGCCCGCTAAAATTCCAGCCGGAGTGGTACTGAGCGGCGGCGGTTCACTGCTTGACGGTATTGTCAAATATGCTGAAAAATTTTTGAGTATGCCGGTCAGGATAGGCAGGCCTAATAACATTAACGGGCTTACCGATCGCGTGAGCGGTCCGGCATATTCAGCATGTATAGGGCTTCTTATGTACGGCCTTAAGTATCAAAATTATCATCACCGGCAGCCGTTTATAAAATCGAGCGGCGCTTATGACGGTGTAAAAAACTGGATTAAAAGTTTTTTTAAAGATATATTTTAATTGAATTTTGAGTAATTATTAATTATATAGTTTATTAGCGATTGTTTTTTATTTATTTAATATAATTTTAATAATATGAATATTTCTGGTTATATTATAAAGGGGGAGTAGTAATGTTCGAATTTGACGCAATGGAACAGGTTGCTGATATTAAGGTGATAGGCGTGGGCGGCGGTGGTTCTAATGCAATTAACCGTATGATCAACGCTGGAATAACCGGAGTTGAGTTCATTGCGACAAATACCGACGCGCAAGCACTGGCCCTGTCGAATGCTAAAATGAAGATACAAATCGGAGATAAGCTTACAAAGGGGCTTGGCGCGGGCGCTAATGCGCAAATCGGTATGAAAGCGGCTGAAGAAGATCGCGATAAAATCGCCGAGGTGCTTGACGGCGCGGATATGGTTTTCGTTACCGCAGGAATGGGCGGCGGTACCGGAACGGGCGGCGCTCCGATAGTAGCCGAGGTCGCCAAATCCAGTAATGCTCTGACCGTAGCCGTGGTAACGAAACCTTTTACCTTTGAAGGCCGCCGTAGAATGCTTCAGGCGGAAGAAGGTATTAAAAATCTTAAATCAAAGGTAGATACCATTATCGTTATACCTAACGATCGATTGCTTCAGGTAGTAGATCAACATACTTCAATTATTGATGCTTTTAAAATCGCTGATGATATATTGCGGCAGGGTGTTCAGGGCATATCCGATCTTATAACTGTACCCGGTTTAGTCAATCTTGATTTTGCCGATGTAAGAACCATTATGACTGATGCAGGCACCGCCATGATGGGCATAGGCATTGGAACTGGTGAAAACCGCGCGGCGAGTGCCGCCGAATCGGCTATATCGAGCCCGCTTCTTGAAACGCGGATAGAGGGCGCGCGTGGCGTGCTTATTAACATTACAGGCGGTCCGGATCTTTCATTATATGAAATAAATAAAGCGTGTGAAATTATATATAATAATTCTTCTCCCGAAGCTAATATAATTTTTGGGGCTGTAATTAACGAAGATATGAAAGACGAAGTCAGAGTTACCGTTATCGCTACCGGATTTAATGAAGAAGAAAAGGTGGCTCCAAAACCGAAAGAAATATCTAATATTACGAAAGTGCCTGCGGCAAGGCCTATAGTTACTCAGCCGGAAGAAGAAATAGACATTCCTGCATTTTTAAGAAAGCATAAAAAGTAATTATTGGATTATAGATTTTTAATTCAAAATCGTAAATATATAGATGATGAAGTCCGTCTTATAGAACCTGCGAGCGGTCACATACGGGTTTGCGCGATTTATGCTAATTGTTACGAAACCGCTATGTCGTCGCTCGGTTTTCATTTCCTTTATGAGTCGCTTAATTCTTATCCGCAGCTTTCTGTTGACCGTTGTTATCTGCCGGATGAAAAAAGTATGCCGCTTGTTTTATCGAAATATCTTTCGTCTTTTGAAACCGCGACGCCGTTAGTTAATTTTAATATACTTGCTTTCAGCGTTTCTTATGAATCCGATTTTATAAATGTTTTACGAATATTGCGTCTTGCCAGAATACCTTTTAATAAAAAAGAACGGCTTGAATACGGCTATCCGCTTATAGTATGCGGCGGCCCGGCAGTTATGCAGAATATGATTCCGGTTTATGAAGTATTCGATATTTTAGCTGCCGGCGCTGGAGAAGTATGTATAGATAAGTTAATATCGACTTATATAAAGCTTTTCGAAAGTAAAAAAAACCCGTCGGAGATTAATCGTGATGTTATAGAAGTTCTTTCGGCCGAAAATTGTTTTTTCGTTCCTTCCGTTTCGGCCGGAATGAATAGCAATAAAATCGTTAAATGCGCCTTTGCCGCTCCCGCGCGTTTTGCTAAAACTGTAATATTGACGCCTCATACTGAATTTAAAATGCGCGCGCTTATAGAAACGGTAAGAGGCTGCGTGCGCCGGTGTAAGTTTTGTATGGTCGGTAACTGCTATGGGCATTTTAAGCATAACCCATCTGAAGATGTATTGCAATATGTAAATTTAATTTCACGGCATACCAATAAAATAGGGTTGCTCGGCCCGGCCGTATCCGCTCATCCGGAGCTTTTATCTTTATATAGCGCGCTTGGCGGCCGCGGCCTCGACGTTTCAATGTCATCGGTTTATTTAAATGAAATAAGCGGCGAACTTATAAATCTGCTTTCAGATAATGAGCAAAGAAATATTACGGTGGCTATTGAAAGCGCAAGCGAGGACGTGAGACGGGCGGCGGCGAAAAAGCTTTTTGATGCTGAAATATTCGATAACGTGAATAAAGTTATGTCATACGGTATTAAAGGATTTAAAGTATATTTTATTCTTGGACTTTATGATTATTTTGGTCTCG
>CAYQWL010000252.1:0-4565 GCA_964421195.1 uncultured bacterium
GAATTCCGCCGTTATAAAAACAAACAAATAACGCCGGCACCATCGTAAAAATCGGTCCGTGTGTGAATTGGTAATATTTTATCATAAATAGAAAGTTTTTGCAAGAGTTTTTATTATTTTTTTATTACCACGCCATAATAACTTCTCGTGGTCCATATAGCATTAAAGGCCGCAGTGCCATAGCGGAGCTGTTTTCCAGTCCATGGATCGTTAACATAAACATAGCCGTCTTTAACGCCGACGACAACCATGCAGTGACCGTCCGCCATGCCGTAACTGCGCGTATCCACGTAAACTATAACCGGAATTCCACTTGCAGTAACGCTTTTTAACCAGTTGATGTCGGCCCCGCCGCCGGCAAAGCTGCCGTTAAGTCCAAGTTTTTTTGCGGCATTAAGCATATCGTCAGAATAAGTAGTGCCTTTAACATCGGTATTACATAATTTAGCGACTTCTTTAGTACTCATTTTAATGCCGTGATATTCAAGAACCATGGCAAGGCAGGTCGGCGCGCAATAATGCGTGCCGTTATCGCCGTTGGCCGGGTCGAGCTGCGTGCGAAGCGGAACATCGAGTAATTTAGTTTTTGGGCCGCCGCCAAAAAGATCGGCAAAAAAATCAAATATTTTTGCGAAAAAACCTCGTTTTTCGGCAAGGCTTCCGGTTTCGCGAAGAGTTCTATCGGTTACGAGCTCCGAATGAGGAAGAGGATTATCGTCGGCCTGGGCCCGTGCATTCGAATTAGAATCATTACGAGCCTGCGCGCCGTTATTTTGATTTTGATTGTTTTCGTTATTCTGAACATTATAATTATCCTGCCGCGTTTCAGCGTTTGTCCGGCCGCTTTCGCCGCGTCCATTATCAGCGCTTTCGTCGTTATTCAAAACATTCTGCCGTTTAAGCATCGTATCATACTGATTCTTATAAAACATATATACCTGAAGCTTTTCATCGGATTCACGGCCGCTTATCTTATCGTTATTAAAATCTTCGATAGCGCGCATACATTCTTTATACGACGACTGCATAAGAGACTGCGCTTCGTTTATATTCACAGGGGTTTTTAAGCCAAGCCGGGCTATATCCGAATTAGAAAGCGTACTCTGAGCGGATAATATAGAAATCGCCATCCAGAAAATAAAAAAAACAAAAGAAAAAAACGATATAATAGATGTAAATGTTTTATTTTTAATCTTTTTCAGCATAAAAATCATCCTTTCATTTAACGGCATAAAAATATATCATATCAATTATAACCGCTAAAATGAATTTTGTCAACAAACCAACTTAAATACAATATTTAAATTAAAAGTTCTTTTAATTTTTTAAAATATTATGATAATATCAATAGACTGCTTTAAAAAAAGCATTTTTTTTATTAATGTTAAATTATTTATAAATACTATTAAAATATCTAAACTAAGGATAAACATATATATAATTATGGCAACTTATGACGCGAAATTAAACGATATTAAAAATTTTCAACATTAAGAGATATTAAATCGAAATAATTCCTTCTTTACTGAATTCATTAATTAAAAGTTCGAATTTATCATATTCAATGCTGGACGCTTTATGCCTGGATTTAAGAGAATCTGTAAGCGCGGAACGCACGCCGCCGTCAGGCGGCAGCATTTCGAATATAAACGATTGTAAACCGACGCCGGTCATTTTACATTTAGGGCAACCGCTGCCATGATAAACTTTATAAGACCGTTTTACCGATTCATCACAATTTTCTTTACGGCAAAAATTACATATAAAATCGACATTTTTAGCCGCAAGAATACAGGTGAGCGACGATAATATATTTCTGGCCTGCTTTGACTGCGATATTTTATCAAGCGCCGCCTCCACATTGACCGCCGACATTGTAATAATCACCAGCGCTCCGGAAGCGACGGCCCTATCGGCATATTCGAATACCCGCGGCTCGTCATGAGCGACATTAACCGCCACAATTTCCGCCCCAAGATTAACGGCGGTTTCATAAACCGCCTTAAGGCCCGAACAATCGTCAGCCGCCGTATATTCAAGCTGACTTACATCGTTTATCGGACATATAAGATCTTTTTCAAACGAAACGATTTTTTTATTCAAATTCATTCTGGATATTTCATTTATAAGAGTATAATAAAATTTAGTGAGTTTAAAAGAATCAGGCGATGTTAAAACTATCAGGCCTGAATTCGCGGAAATCGCATCACGTAATAATGAACAATAATTTTTTTGATATTTAAAGTAACCTTCGAGCGGTCCGGGAAAGTTATTAAGCGATATTACCTTCAAAACCATATTTTCACCAAAAAGCGCCGGAACAGTAAGCGCATTAACAAATAATTCTAAACTCGACAGATTAACTGAAAAATTAGAAATCTGGAATATACGGTCTTCTTCATAATCGAGCCTGCCGAGATATTTAACTTTCGCAACGATATAATCGTAGTTTTCGACTTTAATAGAATGGTTTAAGTTAAAAAAACGGCCGTTAATTTTAATAAATATTTTTATATGATCGCTAAAAGCTTCAAAATGAATTTCCGATGCTCCGGCGCGGGCCGAATCGTATAATATTTCATATAACGGCCTGATTAATGAATTTTTATTATCGCTAACTACGTTTAAAATTTCAGGCGGAAAATTCAATGGTTTTTTAATTTTCCTTACAGTTTTAAACCTTTCTATTTCTTCTTCGGCTTCGATCTCGCTAAATTCATCTATAGGTACGCTGCGGGCATTTTTAGGACATATATTTTCAAGCGCATTTAATATTGCGCTAAATGAAGTTAAAACAAAGCTTATTTTAAAAGAGGCAAATTGCGGCGCGCTTAATATATCGCCTATATTCGATGGATCGCATATCGCAAACGCGGCTTCTTTAGATTTAACGTTAAAATCAGTTAAAACGGTAAGAAAAGTAGTAAAAAAAGACGGATCGATATGTTCCGGCACATTCTTTAACGCCTCGAACTTCGAAGGCGCGATATAAGTTAAATCAAACACTTTAGCGAGGGCGACGGCAAAATTCTGTTCCGAAAGTATGCCCGATCTTATAAGATACTTGCCAAGCTTACGTAAATTCCCTTTTTTAATAAGAAATATTCTGGTAAGTTCATCGAATGAAATAAATTTTTCATCCACCAGAACATTTGGCAAATCCTTATTTTTCATTTGAGATAAAATTATCGAATAAAGATCCCGTCGTGAAACTATATTATTTTCAAGCAGCACGGTTCCAAGCCGTTTTTTTTGAGAAGAGCACATCCTTTTATAAAAACTTAATTCGTCTTTATTCAAAAAATTTTTTTCGACCAGTATCCTGCCGACAATTTCGTCAAATGAAGATTCGAAATACTTTATTTTACGCTTTTTATCGTCTGCCGTCAAATTCGGCATAATTTTATCTCCTTAAAAATTATTAAAAAAAAAATTAAATTTTACTTTTTTCGAATAAACTCATTTATTAAAAATTTATATATCCTTCTCTTACCTTTTATCTTTTTTTAAAACTTTTAATAACTCCGCTTTTTTCAATGGTATTTTTATCAAAATTTCGCTGAGCATTATTTTTTTTCATCGTTGTAATATTACGACGCGATGATTTTAATACTGAATCGAGCCAGTCGCAAACTTTAATTTTCTTTCCTTTCGATATTTCAATAAGATTATGCGCACCAGTTTCGGGCGAATAAGATACTAACTTTTCACGAAATTCATCCAATTCTTTTACTCCCGCCATTTTCATCGCCCAACGAAGCCTGATCTGATTTGCAAAATTGTTAGCGCTTATTTTTTCGTTATCGACATAAAAAGAAAACTTTGAATTTTGAATATAACTTATAAGGTCATCAGGTTTAATTATTGAAATACCGGAAGGCATTCCAACCGAATAAGAATTAAATTCTATCCTTTGAATTGAATTTTCAGGCAAAAATATGCGGCCGAAAGCGGCTTCGACTTCAAACGTACCGCCTTTAAGAGCAATTATATCGCCTGTAATTCTATCGCCGTTAATAAATATAATTTCTTCCGCTATACCATAATCTGAAATTAACACAGAAAAACAAGCCGTTAAAATAATAGCCATGATTAACTTGCTATAAAAATTTATTTTATTAAAATTTTTTAAAAAAATCACTTTTTCCCCTTTTTTTTATAATTATCCCGAAACTTAATAAATAACAAATATAAATATTCAATCAAAATTAATCAAACTTATTTAATTATAACATAACTTTTAAAAATAAGTCAACCCCTTTAATAGAGAACAGAGAATAGAGATTAGAGATTATACACAGAGTACAGATGAGAACTTTTTTAAAATTTAAATAAGTTTGTTATGTGGTTCGACGCTTTTTAAAATATCAAAAATCATTAACTATTCACTCTTCTCTATTCACTATTCACTAAAAGAAAAACCCCGGCCGCATTTATATGTCAGCCGGGGTTTTTTTATATTGCAGGGGGTAGAAATATATCTACCCGCGCTGCTTTTATGTTTAGTTAGTTATGTTAAATTAGAATTTAACATTGAGGTCTAAACGAACCTGATCGTGATCAGC
>CAYQWL010000253.1:0-4511 GCA_964421195.1 uncultured bacterium
GCGTTAGATGGGATGAAAAAAGAGATTTTTGAAAGCGGAGTTAAGTGCTGGTCGGTTAATTGCGCTAAATGCGGAATATGTCATAAATATTTTATAAGGGCGGCAAAATATTATGGCGCATCTCAGGATAAGGCGTTGCGCGCCGTTAAAAAATTTATCGATTCGTTTTCGTCGTCGGATCTTTTTAAATGGACGCCTTTTTAAGTTTTATATTTTGTACGGCTGGTTTATGTATATAAAAATAAAGAAAATATTAAATAATGGGGAACGAGATTTATATGAAATTTAACGTTCCGTATAACTGGGATGAAGAACTTATCGATCGCCTGGCGGCCCTGCCGGGCGCTGAAACTATTGATCATCTTTATGGGCAGGCCGGTTCTGATTTTATAGGCGGCGGCCGGCCGAGTGTTTTTCTTTCCGCGATCGATTCTGAAAGCGCGGGGCGGCATATAAAAAAAGCGCGTTCAGCCGGGTTTGGTTTTAATTATCTTTTGAATTCATCGTGTTTTGAAATCAGGCCTTTTGATTCGTTATTTTTAAAAAAGTTAAGACTGCATTTAGATTTTCTTTGCGGTTGCGGGATAACCGCCGTAACGCTTAGCGATCCTGCAATGATAAAGCTCGTTAAGAAATATTATCCTCATTTAAAAATATCGGTTTCTATATTTGCGATGTTAAAAAGCGTTTCTGAAGTTAAATATTATGAGCAGCTCGGCGTGAGCGATATACTTATCGCAAATCCTAACGATTTTAAATTTATAGCAGCCGTGCGTTCGGCGGTTTCATGTAATATAGTGCTTTTCGCCAATCTTGGATGTTTGATTTTTTGTCCTGAATGCAGCCTTCATTCATACGCTATGTCTCATTCCTCGCAATCGGAACATATGAGCGGCCGATTTTATATCGAACATCATGTTTTAAGATGCTCAATGAGTAAAATTAATGATCCGGAATCGCTTTTGAAAACCATGTATGTCCGGCCGGAAGACGCCTCTTTATATGAAACGTTCGGTGTCGATAAGCTTAAAATTATAGATAGGACCGCACCGAGCGATACTATTGTGGCTCTGACGAAAAGTTATCTTACGGGTATTTATGATGGAAATTTTCTTGATATTATACATGACGCGCTTTCTCTCGTAAATAAAACTCATCGTAAGGCGCCGAATTTGAAATTGCTGCTTTCGCCGTCTAAAATTAATCTTTTGAAACTTATTTTTAATGTCTTAAAACTCAGGCCTTTTAAGATAAATATCGATAATCGCGCGCTTGACGGCATGAAGCGCGCGATTATGGAAAGCGGCGTGGAATGTTCTTTAAATAATTGCCGCAGATGCGGTATATGCCGTAAATATTTTATGAAAGCGGCTTTTTATAGTGAAAGTGAACGCATGGAATCAATAAAAACCGTAAAAGAATTTTTAAACAGCGTTTCTTCGTCTTCTATTTTTGGATTTTAAGAACGGCCCGGCATGCCGTGAAAAAATGTAAGGTGATAAGATGAAATATATAAAAAAAAGAAAATCGTTTATAACAAAATTCAGCGATTGGCGGCGCATGTCTATTTTATATCCGGCCGTTATTTTTATAGTTATGTTTTTATTTTCCGGTGAATGTTTTGCCGCATCCGGCAAATCGGTAGTAATAGCGCAGAAAGGCGATGTAGTGTCAATGAATCCGCTGCTGACTTCAGATTATGCATCGTCGGCGGTTTATAATCGTATATTTAACGGCCTGTTAAAATACGACGAGAATATGAAAGTGGTAGATTCGCTTGCGGCTCGTTATAAAGTAGCGTTGAATCAATATATAACTTTCGATACCGTTGAAATCGGATCCGGTGAAATGGCGAGAATTGAAATGGCATGCAGGGCGCTTTTATCTTCGAATCCGCTCCCGGATTATTTGAGCGCGGAAGAATTTAAGAACCTCGATATCGTTTTTACGAAAGCGGATAAAAATGTTTTATCGATAAGGTTTAATACTTTTTGTGTGGCTCTGTGCAAACTGTTTGAGTCAAATGCCGGCGCGGCTATTATTAAGGCTGATTATAAACCTGAATTTACGGTCGAGTTAAAAAAAGGAGTGCTCTGGCATGACGGTACGCCTTTTAGTGCGCGGGACGTTATATTTACTTATGAAACGGTGTCGCGGATAAAAAAAATACCGGCTTACGATAGTTATAATATAAGCGCTATGGAATCTATTGAACAGACTGCTTCGGACGAAATTAAAATAGTTTTTAAATATCCGACGCCTCGTGCATTTGATGCCGGTTTTGCCGAAGCATAAACTTGAAGGCCAGGATATATTTAATGCTCGTTTTAATATGAATCCGATAGGAACCGGGCCGTTTAAATTTGATGAACGGGCGTTCGAAGATTATATAATACTTTCTCGTAACGATAAATATTTTGCAGGCGCGCCGGACATCGAAAAAATTATATATCGGATACTTCCAAATGAATCGATTATGTTTTTAGAATTGCTGCAGGGCAATATTGATATAATGCAGCTTAAACCCGATCAATTTGTTAAATTTACCGATACTCCTGAATTTGAAAACCGTTTTGTTAAGATAAGATATCCGGAGCGGGAATATACTTATATTGGCTGGAATTTAAAAAATCCTTTATTTGCGGATGAATCGGTACGCGTTGCATTGAGCCATGCAATCGATAAAAACGCTCTTATTGAAAAAACATTATATAATCTTGGCAGAATAAGCGACGGCCCTTTTTTTCCATCTTCATGGGCTTCGAACCCTTCGGTTAAAAATTTGCCGTATAATGTGCAGGCCGCAAAAGACAGACTGGCGGAAGCCGGATGGTATCCGGGCGCGGACGGCATACTTGAAAAGAAGTTTGACGTAAAATCGTTTTTTGGTTATGACGGCACTTGCGAGGTGTGTAAATTTGAATTCAAGCTTTTTATTAACGCTGGAAATAAAGATCGTGAATTATGCGCTAAATTTATAGCGGCTGAATTGAAAAAAATCCGCATTAAAGTTAATATCGGCGTACTCGAATGGAAAGATTTTATAAAATCTGTCGATAGCACCGAATTTGATGCTTTCATACTTACCTGGTCGCTCGGATATGACCCGGATATATCAAGTATATGGCATTCGTCGAATATACCTGATATGAAGCGGGGCAAATTCGGCTTGAATTCAATTTCGTATAAAGACCCGCAGGTCGATAGTCTGCTCGATGAAGCGCGTCAGACGATAGATCAGAATTATCGTATTAAATGTTATCATCGTATCCATGAGATTATTATGAGCCAGCAGCCTTATTGTTTCTTATATATTGCCGATACCTTATATGCGGTGGCTAAAAAAGTGAAAAATGCCAGGCCTTCTCAGGCGGGAATTTTTAATAATATAGAAAAATGGAAGATAGAAAATTGAATTCGATAATTGAATCTAAATCCGTTAATAATATAAAAGTAAAAGCGCGGTGTGAAGGCGAAGCGAATATTCATGGCGCTGAAATTGCGCGAATGGACATGACTGATATTTTACTTGAAGTAAAAAATCTTACGGTCGTTTTTAATAAGGATAAAAGGCGCGGAACGGCGCTTGATAATATAGGTTTAACGATACCGCGCGGCCGTATTATCGGGCTGGTAGGCGAAAGCGGTTGCGGTAAAACAATGCTTGGAAGTTCGATAATCGGGTTATTGCCGGAGCGCGGCGCTGAAATTACGGACGGTGAAATTAATTTTTACGATGCGGGTTCTGACGGAATACAATGCGTGAATCTTCTGAATTTAAATTATCATGGCATGAAAAAATATCGTGGTTCAAAGATATCGATGATATTTCAGGAGCCCATGTCTTCTTTGAATCCTGTTTATACAGTGGGAAGCCAGATTTATGAAACTATAGCGAACAAAAATCCGAATATGAGCTATAACGAAGTAAAAGAGCGGTCCATCGAGATGCTTTTAAAGGTTGGAATGCCTGATCCCGCATTAGTTTATAAGGCTTATCCGCATCAATTATCAGGAGGCATGCGTCAGCGCGTTGTTATTGCGATAGCGCTGGCGAACGATCCGGGGCTTATAATAGCCGATGAGCCTACTACGGCTCTGGATATAACCGTGTCAGAGCAGATTCTGTTTTTGCTATATAATATACGTGAGCGTTTTAATTCGTCTATAGTTCTTATTACTCATGATTTAAGCGTGGTGGCCAATATATGTGACGAAGTCTGCGTTATGTATCGCGGCGTTATAGTAGAAAGCGGGAGCACGCGTGAAATTTTTAATGCGCCGCGTAATCCTTATACGATCGGGCTTATGGAGTCGCTTCCTGAATTCGGCGTTCATAAAAAACCGCTTCGTGTAATAAGCGGCAGCGTTCCGTCGATATTCGAAGACGTTCAGGGGTGTGGATTTCGGGGCCGCTGTTATAAGGCGGCCGCCGAATGTAAATCTATACCGCCTTTAAAGCATGCCGGCGGCGCTCATTATTACAGGTGCCACTTTTAATAATCTCTTTA
>CAYQWL010000254.1:0-4439 GCA_964421195.1 uncultured bacterium
GGCGATTTGAACGATGCCAGTTCGCTTAATAAAATATTAAAGGACGTTCAGCCTGATGAAATATATAATCTTGGCGCTCAAAGCCATGTACGTGTAAGTTTTGACGTACCTGAATATACGGGTGAAGTTACTGGAATGGGGACATTGCGCATACTCGAAGCTATACGTGAAACAAAAGTTAAAACCAGATTTTATCAGGCTTCTTCATCTGAACTTTACGGCCGGGTACAGGAAGTTCCGCAGCGTGAGACTACCCCGTTTTATCCACGCAGTCCTTATGCCTGCGCGAAGCTTTACGCTTACTGGATTGCGGTTAATTATCGTGAGGCTTATAACCTTTATACGTGTAACGGTATTTTATTTAATCACGAATCGCCGAGGCGCGGCGAAACTTTCGTTACAAGAAAGATTACTAAAGCCATTGCTTCGATAAAATACGGGCTTCAAAATAAGCTTTATCTCGGTAATCTCGATTCTAAACGTGACTGGGGATTTGCAGGCGATTATGTAGAGGCGATGTGGCTTATGCTTCAACAGGAGCGGCCTGACGATTATGTTATAGCTACCGGCGAAACATACAGCGTAAAGCAATTTTTAGAAGAAGCTTTCGGCTATGCCGGCCTCGAATGGCAAAAATATGTCGAAATAGATAAACGTTATTTCAGGCCGTCTGAAGTTGATCTTTTAATTGGTGACGCCGCGAAGGCAAAAAAAGTGCTTGGCTGGGAACCTAAGGTTAAATTTAAAGAATTGGTTAAAATGATGGTTGATGCAGATATGGCTGAAGTGAAAAAAATAGTGGAAGGCGTGGGCGTGAAAGCGAGTGGTGCCATGTGAACGGTTTCGCCGATAAAAGAATACTTGTAACCGGCGGCGCGGGTTTTTTAGGTTCGTTCGTCGTTGAGCGGCTTGAACGAACAGGATGTAAAAAAATTTTTGTTCCACGCTCTAAAGATTATGATTTGCGCGATAAAGATTGTATATTAAAATTATTCAGAGATGTAAAAGCTGAAATTATAATACATCTCGCCGCCGTAGTTGGCGGTATAGGCGCTAACATGGCGAATCCCGGCTCTTATTTTTACGATAACGCCATTATGGGAATTCAGTTAATGGAATACGCCCGGCGTTTCGGCGTAGAAAAGTTTGTGGCCGCGGGAACTATATGCGCGTATCCTAAATATACGCCCGTTCCTTTTAATGAAAACGATTTATGGTCGGGGTATCCTGAAGAAACCAACGCTCCGTATGGATTGGCGAAAAAAATGATGCTCGTTCAAAGTCAGGCATACAGGCAGCAATATGGATTTAATTCGATTTTTTTATTACCGGTTAATTTATACGGGCCGCGTGATAATTTTAATCCGGCGACGTCTCATGTAATTCCAGCTTTAGTGAAAAAATGTGTCGATGCGGTTGAAACAGGAAGCGATAAAATAGAAGTATGGGGCAGCGGCGATGCAAGCCGTGAATTTTTATATGTAAAAGACGCCGCCGACGCCGTCGTGGCCGCCGCGCAAAAATATGATAAAAGCGAACCGGTTAATATAGGCGCCGGTTTTGAAATTAAAATTCGAGATCTTGTCGCTTTAATAGCCGGATTATGCGGTTTTAACGGAAAAATTGTTTATGATCGTTCTAAACCTGACGGTCAGCCGCGCCGTTGTTTGAATACATCGAAAGCGTTCGAGGAATTTGGTTTTAAAGCGGCGACTAACTTTGAAGAAGGGATTCGCGCTACGATAGATTGGTATCGAAATAATCCGGTTAAGGTTTAAATAAAAAAATTCGGGAGGATCTTTTATGAGCTATAAAATAAACGCTAACGGAATATCATCGCAGATGATGGAAGATATAGCCGCCGCGTTCAGTCTGGAGTTTCCCGATAATTTATATAAATTAACCGGTTATTTTTCTAATGAAAATTGGTTAATGCGCAAGATTGCATCCGAATATTGCGCGCGTCTTGGAAAAGACATATTGCCGCATTTTTTAGATTTTTTAACCGGTGAAAACGTTTCGGAAGATTGTTTTTACTGGGGCGTTAAAAC
This sequence comes from uncultured bacterium, assembly GCA_964421195.1. Classification (GTDB taxonomy): domain Bacteria; phylum Muiribacteriota; class UBA9980; order UBA9980; family UBA9980; genus UBA9980. The sequence continues at coordinate 2,052 of CAYQWL010000254.1, forward strand.
GATTACGCGCTTTGCGGGCGCTTCGCATGCGCCGGCTGCTTCGGCGGTTATCATCGAATTGATGTCTTTTATAGCCGGTAACTATCGAATTGGAGATTATAATAAACTTTTATATTTAATAAAAGCCTGCGGCGTAATGAAAGATATAGCCGCCGTACCGCTTTTAATTGAACAACTCGGGCATGCCGGCTGGATAGTTCGTAAAGAAGCCGCCGCCGCTTTAATGCAGATAGGCCGTCCGGCAGCGCCGATGCTGAAAGAGGCTTTTTCTTCGGGCAATAAAGATATTCGTTACTGGACGGTAAAATTACTCGGTCAGCTTCTTGGCGCCGATGCCGTTGATTCGTTTAAAAAACTTCTTAAATCTGAAAAAAAAGATCTGCGTTATTATGCGCTTACAGCGCTTGGCGAAAATGACGGTGAAGAAATTATCTGTCAGATAGTAAATTGTCTTGGCGATGAATCCTGGCTTGTAAGAGCTCAGGCTGCCGAGATACTCGAAAAAAAAGGCCGTGCTGCCATTAATGTTCTTAAACGGACTTTTTCATCGAGCGCCAATTCCGACGTTAAATACTGGACGATTAAAGTATTGTCTAAAATGTTAAAAGACGAAGCGGCGGATTATATGGAGCGTATAATTGAAACCGATGATTCCGAATTAAAGTATTGTATTATCGAAGCGCTTGCGCAGATGAAATTTAACCGCGCCGCGCCGCTTTTACTAAAACTTCTCGATGATAACGCCTGGCTTGTTAGAAAACACGTGGCGTCGGTATTTACGAAATTCGGGACTCAGGCTTCGGCCTTTTTGCTTGAAAAACTTGACGGCGAAGAAAACGAAAATATTCGTTATTGGGCGGTACAAATAATATCACGCGGCGAGGGAAGCCATTTTAATCGGCTGCTTAAAATATTAAAAGATCCGGAACGCTGCGAACGCCCTTTTATCATACAGGCGCTTCGTGAAGCTAAAAATGAGCAGGCCCTTCCGGCTCTTTTAGACCTGCTTGCCGATCGCCACTGGACTATCAGACGTGAAGCGGCTTATGCGCTTGCCGAATATGGTCAGGAAAAATTTATAGATGCGCTTATAAAACATGGCGGCATAAACAATGGCGATACTAAATTCTGGACAAGAAAAATTTTAGCGTCTTTTAACGGTTCCGCTTTCGATGTTGTAGCTAAATGTATTAATAATGCCGAAACGCATGGCGAAACCGAAAAATTAGAACGGCTTTATTCATTAATAGAGCTTATTGAGTCTCCAAAAGTATGCGATTTAATAGTTGAGACGTTAAAAGGTAAAAAATCGAAGAATAAAGAGCTTTTATGTTTGAGTTTAAAAGATGTTAAAAATGAAAAATTTATTAATAATCTTCTTAAAGTACTGGGTGAAGAAGATGCCGGCGTTTGTTATTTTATCGCGCGGATCATAAAAAATATATCTAAAAGTTCATATCATTTGTTGTATAATGCTCTCGACGATAATAATGCTGAAAAACGTGTCTGGATATGTAAAATTTTTTCGGAAATATGTGATAATTCATTTATAGCCCCGCTTATGGTGCTTTTATCGGATGAAAATAAAAATGTGCGTTATGAAGCTACGCGCGCGCTGGCAAAATTTGAATCAGATGAGGTATTCGAACGTCTTATTAAACGTTTTATCGATGAAGATGAAGAAGGCCGTATTTGTATTATTGAGAATGTAAAAAGTTTAATAGATACCGCGATGGTTAATTCATTGATTGAAACTCTTAATGATTGTTCTGATACGGACGCTTACTGGATTTCAAAACTTTTAGTGGAAACCGCTTCTCAACATCTCGAACTTTTAGAATTGTCGCATGACGGTATGGACGAAAAATCGCCTTCTAAGTACTGGTTAAAAAAAATAATAGATCATATAAAGGGAATTAGCTATTTATAAGAAAATAAATTAAACGGAGGAATGATATGACTATCGATGCATGGGAATTAAAATCTAATTTTTTTAAGGATAAAATTAAAAACAATGGTTTAAAAGCTTTTCAGCTTTTAGAAAGCGAAACCGGTAATTTCGATTCTGATGGTATAAAAGTTTATAGCTGTGAATACGATCGTGGCGGTAATATGATTCGTGAAGCTGAGTATGGGCCCGATGGTGAACTCGACTGGATCTGTTCGTATTTATATGATGCTCAGGGGCGCTTGAGCGAAGAAACCGTTTATACCGATGGTAATGTGGTAGAAGGAAAAACGCTTCATACTTATAACGCTGATTCTCAAATAGCTGAAGTCGCTGAATTTGGCGATGACAGTGAAGCGGAGTTTAAAACGGCTTATATTTATGAAGCTGGAAAGCTTATCGAAGAATTGCGTACGGATGATTCCGGAGCGAAGGCCGGA
>CAYQWL010000255.1:0-530 GCA_964421195.1 uncultured bacterium
ATATCAACGAAGCGCTTAATAATGCTTACGGTAACGAAGGCAAGATGGATGAACTTATGGAAGATCTTGGCGATATCGGTAAAGAAGCTAATGAAGGCGGAGATCTTGGCAATCTTGAAGAACTCGATGAAAACGACGCGCCTATTATTCGTCTCGTCAATCTTGTTATTTCGAATGCCGTTACTGAAGGCGTTTCAGATATTCATATAGAGCCGTTTGATAAAGATATAAGAATTAGATACCGTCTTGATGGCGATCTGCGTATTAATATGGAGCCGCCTAAAAGAGCGCAGGCCGCTATTACCTCTCGCGTTAAAATTATGTCGCAGCTCGATATCGCGGAAAAAAGACTTCCGCAGGACGGGCGCATTAAAATAAAGGTAAATAACAGGCCTGTCGATCTTCGCGTTTCAACTGTTCCCGTCGTATGGGGCGAAAAAATAGTTATGCGTATTCTCGATCAGAGTAACCTGAAACTTGACCTGACTGACCTCGGTTTTGAACCTAAATCTCTTGAAAAATTTATGAGT
>CAYQWL010000255.1:540-2538 GCA_964421195.1 uncultured bacterium
GCCGAATGGAATCGTTCTTGTTACAGGCCCTACCGGTTCGGGAAAAACGACGACGCTTTATTCGGCTTTACATACGGTCAATCAAATTGATGTTAATGTCATGACCGCTGAAGATCCCGTCGAATATAACCTGCACGGCATAAATCAGGTCCAGTGTAAAGCTGAAATAGGTCTTACTTTCGCCGCCGCGCTTCGCTCGTTTTTGCGTCAGGACCCCGATGTTATAATGGTTGGTGAAATACGAGATTTTGAAACCTGCGAAATTGCGGTCAAAGCTTCATTGACCGGACATCTCGTGCTTTCGACGCTGCATACGAACGATGCGCCTTCTACGATTGGCCGTCTTCTTAATATGGGTATAGAACCTTTCATGGTCGCCACTTCGCTTATTCTTGTTCAGGCTCAGCGATTGGTTAAAGTTATATGCAAAGATTGTAAAATAGAATATAAACCAAAACCTGATATTTTAAAGGCTCTTGGCATCACTCCAGAAATGCTCGTTAAACTCGAATTACCGCATCTGAATCTTAAAAATTTGCTGTTTTTTAAAGGTAAAGGCTGTGAAAAATGCGGCGGTAAAGGTTATAAAGGCCGGGTCGGCATTTACGAAGTTATGGCGGTAACTGATAATATACGCCGTATGATACTCGATCGCGCTTCTACTCTTGAACTTAAAGATGCCGCACGAGCCGAAGGAATGCTTTCTCTTCGCGAGTCGGCTATAAGAAAAGTTTTGCTCGGTAAAACTACCGTCGATGAAGTATTTGCCGTTACCGCATAGTATTACATAAACATACATAAGTAATGACGAAAGAATAATAACGGTGTTGAATAATATAATGTAACATGATATATATAATAAAATAAATAATAAATCTTGAATAAGTACTTAAATTTATTTGAAAAATTTGTTATAATTAAAATAGGCGGTTTCGCGTTATAATTTTATTTTTGTAATTATTTAGAATCGGTAACGCTTTTATATACTATTGTTAATAATAACTCAAGGGGGAATTATAGTTGTTCATCTTAAACGATCTTCTTAACTTAGTTGTAGATAATGATGCGTCGGATCTTCATTTAACCGTCGGCACTCCGCCGGTTATACGTGTTGACGGCGATCTTATCGCTACGGATCTTGATGTGCTTACGCCCATGGATACTCGTTCGCTTGTTTATAATATGCTAACCGCCGAACAGCAAAAAGAGTTCGAAGAAAAATGTGAACTCGATATTTCTTACAGCGTTCATGGGTTCGGGCGTTTCAGGGTCAATATATACAGACAGCGCGGCTGCATAGGTGCGGCTTTTCGTGTTATTCCCTCTAAAATTCCTTCACTTGACGAATTGAAACTTCCACCTAAAGTGGCTGATTTTGCCCGCCTTCCCAAGGGGCTTGTGCTTTTTACCGGCCCTACCGGTTCCGGAAAATCTACATCGCTTGCCGCGCTTATTAATCTTATAAATCAGGAACAGCGCGTTCATATTATGACCATAGAAGACCCGATAGAATATCTTCATTATCATAAAAAATCGATTATTAATCAGCGTGAGCTTCACGTAGATACTCTTTCGTTTGCCGAGTCGCTTCGCCACGTTTTGCGTCAGGACCCCGACGTTGTTCTTATAGGCGAAATGCGCGATCTCGAAACCGTTGAATCAGGGCTTACTCTCGCTGAAACCGGTCACTTAGTTTTCGCGACGCTTCATACCACTGACGCACCGCAGACGGTAAACCGTATAATAGATATATTTCCACCTTATCAGCAGCAGCAGATAAGGACCCAGCTTTCATTCGTAATTCAGGGCGTCGTGGCCCAGCAGCTTTTACCGCTCGCATCCGGTAAGGGACGTATTCCGGCCATAGAAATTCTTACTCTTACATCGGCGGTTCAGAACCTTATTCGAGAACAAAAAATACATCAGCTTTATACGGTAATGCAAACGTCTCAAAATGTTGGAATGCAGACATTCGAGCAATCGCTTGCGGGATTATTT
>CAYQWL010000255.1:2548-4379 GCA_964421195.1 uncultured bacterium
TAAAGGTATGATTACCATGGAAGAGGCTATTTCCAGAACGTTGTATCCCGAAGAATTGCAGCGTATGCTTAAAGCGAGAACCATGTAATTGATTGCCGGAAGGTCCATTTTTTCGAAAGGAGGCAGTTATGCCAAGATTTCAATATACAGCCCGTAATTTTGACGGTAAGGTCGTTACTAACGATATGGAAGGCGACTCGAAAGAAGCGGTGATTGCGAAGCTTCGTGAGCGCGGTTATTTCGTTACGCAGATTAAAGAAAAAGGCAAAGAATTTCAACTTTTTCAACGTAAAATATCTTCTACTGAAGTCGCGATATTTGCCAGGCAGTTCGCTACTATGATCGGCGCCGGCGTTCCGTTAGTGCGTTGTCTTACGATACTCGGCCAGCAGTGTGAAAATCCCAGATTCCGCGATATAATCAATAAAGTTCGTCAGGACGTCGAAGCGGGTTCTAATCTTTCAAAAGCTCTTGCGGGTCATCCTAAAGTATTTTCAAATTTATTTATTAACCTGGTTAAAGCGGGCGAAGCGGGCGGTATTCTCGAAGAAATTCTTTCCCGTCTGGCAAGTTATCTTGAATCGAGCGAACAGTTGCGTCAGAAAGTTAAAGGCGCAATGACATACCCGGTCGTTGTGTCGGCGATCGCCTGTCTCGTTGTAGTATTTTTGATAGTATTCGTTTTACCTACGTTTGAAACTATATTCCGTGATATGGGCGATGCGAAGCTTCCGCTTCCTACTCGAATGCTTCTCGGACTTTCGGCATTTATGAATCAGTATCTTATTTTGATAGTAATAGGCACGGTCGCGGCTTTTATAGGAATAAAAAAATTTTTTGAAAGTGAACGCGGTATTAGGCTTTTTGACACTAACATATTAAGAGTGCCCGTCGTGGGTATGCTTCAGAAAAAAGTCGCCGTCGCTAAATTTACCCGTACGCTCGGAACGCTTATCGCATCTGGTGTTCCTATATTGCAGGCGCTTGAAGTTACGGCCGACACTGCCGGTAACGTCGTAATAGCCGATGCGGTTAATAAAACTCGCGCGTCTATTCGTGAAGGTGAATCTATATCTGAGCCTTTAAAAGCTTCAACTGTTTTTCCGCCGATGGTCGTTCAGATGATCGCGGTCGGCGAAGAAACCGGTGAACTCGATAAAATGTTGACGAAAATAGCTGATTTTTATGATCAGGAAGTCGATACGGCGGTAAAAGGTCTTACATCGGTTATCGAACCTATCGTTATAGTGTTTATGGGTATTGTAATAGGCGGCATAGTTATGGCTATATTTATGCCTATGCTCGAACTCGTTAATAGCGGTACGAAATAATAATATCGAATTTACGTTAAAGTTAAAAAATAAAAATAAGTAAAATAAAAATAAGCATTGACAAAGTGGTAAGCGTTTGCTATAATTAAATTAGAGTCGGGGAAACTCTAAAAAATGAGAAAGGGGGAAGTTCTATGATGAACAATATCAGAACTAAAAGCGGTGCGGGTTTCACATTAATCGAACTTATGATTGTTATTGCGATTATCGGAATTCTCGCTGCTATAGCAGTTCCTAACTTTAACCGCGCCCGCGCGCAGGCGAAGAAAAAATCATGCGTCGCAAACATGAAAACTATCGAAGGTGCCGTTGAATTATATCAGATGGAAAACGGCACTGTAGGTCAGCTTACGCCTCAGAATCTTCAGTCGAATGGCTATCTTAAAGCTGAACCTAAATGCCCGTCAGATACTAACGGTTCCTATAAAATATCTATAGGCGCTGGTACTGGCGCTATGACAGATGTTGAATGCGCTGCCGCCGGTAATTATAACCACGGT
>CAYQWL010000256.1:0-4373 GCA_964421195.1 uncultured bacterium
ATTTTATTGATATATTCTTACGCTATGAATAAAGATATTAAATGGAATTTATTACTAAAACGTCCCGCGATTATTTTTATATTAACCGCTATAACATTACCTTTTTTATTATTCCTGATTTTTATAATAAATACCAGAAACCTTGGCGAATTTTTAAAAACTAATTTTAATGCAAAGAGCGTAGAATATAATTTCATTGGCTCCTTTAAGATTAATGACGCATCTATTCACTCATCTTCGAACGGCGGCCCGATTTCGATAAGCTCCATCATTTTTGAATTCGCTCCTTTATACAATTTATTTTATTTAAAAACATGCCGCGCGAATTTTATTATCGACTCCGGCAGCGGTTCAAACGCCAGAATATTTTATGAACGCAAAGAAGCAGTCATAAAAACTGCCCGGCAAATTCTCGACGGACGTCAGATAATTTTAAACAGAGTAAAAATAAACATTAACGGCCAATTCGAATGCGATAACTTCTTTAATTTTCCTTTCGATAAACCTTTTAGCTCAAAAAAATTCATCGCTAATTATAATTTTACCGGCCGTAACGCGGTTCTTGATTCAGCGGTTCAAACCCTGTCTCAACCGGGAGTAAATTCAAGTTTAAGTCTTATTTCAACCGTTGAAGGCGGTTACTTATTCATTTCTAAATCTCTTCCATTAGATTTATTTAAAACTAAACTGAATTCTAAATTTTTCGAATTCGGAACGGCGGAAATTGATTTAAATTTTAAAACAAATACGACGGATCTTTCAAATTATAATTCATTTTACGAACTTCATGGCCGCGCATTAAATTTTTCTTTTATTTACCAGCCGTTTAAAATTTTTTTAAACGCCGATTTCATATTTAAAACTGAAAAAAATAAAATTATTATCGAAGAAATATCCAGGCCTTCTAACGAAAATGAAAATGTAAAACGCAGCGCTCGCCTCAGCGGTTATATCGATTTTAAATCCCGAATGCTATCGATGGAGTTTCTTTCATCTAATTTCGACCTTTCTTTTTTTAACGGCGTGTTTTCTAAATTCAAAAATTTTTTTAATCATTATTCTCCGGCGGGATACGCAAAAATTTTCATAAAAATCGAAGGCCAGATTGAAAATCCCGAAACATACGCCGAGCTTAATCTTTCAAACGCCATGTTGCAGGGTGATGCAGGATATAAAAATATTAACAATATCAATGGCAGGTTAAATTTTATTAACTCGAAGATTTCCTTTCATAACATCAGCGGAAGCCTCATGAGTTCTAAAGTCAATATCAACGGCGCCTGTGATATTTCCAGTATCAAAGACGGCGGCGATATTAATATAGATTTCTCTGAAATACCCGTAACTGAAATAAAAGACTATATGATATTCAATGAAAACGAAATAGAAAAATTAATATCATCATCCAGTGAGGGGCGGCTCACATTTACTTTAAAATTATCTACCAGCGGTGATTTCAAAGGCCACGGCAGTTTTTCAAAATGCCGCCTCGCGCTGCAGGTTAAAAATGAAATTATCGAAATCAGCGATGCTGGAGGTAAATTCGTTCTCGGAAACGAAAGTATAGACTTCACTGATTCTTACGGATTTATTGGCAATGTTCCTTTTTTTTTCAACGCTTCTTTTTCGAATAAAAATCTAAAAAATTACAATTTCAATCTTAAAATACATAACATTGATTTTTCTGAAATCATTGCCGGACGTTCTTCGTATGAATTTTTAAATTTTATCTCACGCATACAGGCGCGAAATAAATCCAGACTCGAACTAAAAATCGGATCTAACGATGGAATTAAAGTAAACGGAGAAATATCGCTTAAATTAAGCTCTCCCGATATTTCTTTATATCCTCTGCCATTCAGCATTAACATAGAAAATATCGACGGCGGCATTAATTTTAATTATAATACCCTGACCGGTTCTTTCGAATTAAACGATTTTGATTTTGACCTGAAAGGCGCATCTAAAATACTGCTTCTTTCTTTTTTATGCCGTTCCATTCCAGTTTCCATCTCAGGATTTTTAACCGGCGGCATTCATTTATCTCAAAAAAAAGTTATAACCGGAAATTTTGGAATTAAAGAAGGAACCATCAGATACTTCGACAACAATTACATCGAGTTATTCATTAAAATTTCTGATTTTAACGCATTTTTCACCGTACAAAACAACGTGATTAACGGTATATGCAAATTAAATTTGCTATCGGGCGAAGCGCGGCTTGACTTTAAATCAGATTTTTCAAGCGCTTCTTTATCGAGCTTTTTAAATTTTAACGCGGAAAATATCGTTCTTAATGAAATCTACATTCAAAATCCGCGTCTGGCAAAATATTTTCAGGGTCAGCTCAACGCCGGATTTAAAAGCGTTTTTAAAACGGGAGGAACAAACGATAAAATAAACGGAACCGTTAATTTAAAAAATGGACGATTTCTAAATTTAAACCGGCTCGACATAATTTCAAAAAAAGACATCGTACCAAACAGAATTTACGATTTCGATAAGTTTAATTTTAATTTCTCTATCAACGACAAAAAATTCAATATAGAATCTCCAGCTTACGATGGCGCCGACAAACAGGAATTTTTAGAAATACTCAAAAATATAAATTACAAAATAAATTTATAATTCCGCTTTAATGAACAATCATATTCCTTTTTTAACATAATAATAAAAATATCGCTCTCGTATCGCATAGCGTTCCGCTACATTAATTTTATGAACTTTTAACGTGTATTTTTCTTTAAATTCGCCGTTAGTAAATAATTGCCTGTCGGATCGATAAATAGGAATTTTAGACCCTTCAAAATTTCCCATTACGATTAATTCAGGTTTGCGTTCCAGAATATATAATCCGTCTCCTTTTTCATGACCCGCCGATCCCTTTCCGAAATCGGAAATTTCAAGACGGGCAATATGTGAATCGGTAAGTCCAAGCATATCTATTGTTTTTAATCCGCTGTAATATGGTATTATACCCGCGGTATTAATAGCGAGAACACTTTTGGGCCCATAATTTTCCTTTAAAAAAAGTCCGGCGGCGCGCCCGAATAAAACCGGGCTTGAATCTATAATTCCATATATTTCACCATGAATAAAAAACTGAAGCAGGCTATATACAATAATTATAATAACGGAAGTTTTAAAATAAACTGAAACACGTGAAAACAATTTTGATATAACATATACGGCAACAATAGAAAATGGCGCGCTTAAATGAACGAAAAATCTGAATGCATACATAAAATCACCGCCAGCGGCTATTATAAAAAAAAGATTACCGATAATAAAACTATAAAGAACGGCAATCTGCATTTCACTTTTATAAAAATTTTCCCGGTTCATAAATTTTATAGAATAATAAAGATAATATCCGGCCGGCACAAGCAGGCACATAAAAAAAAACGCAGCCAGAAAATAATCATAAACATATAATAAGCCGCGAACGATCTGCGCCGCCGAAAAACCGAATTTCGCATAATAAGTATTGGGCGCAAAAGAGGAATAATAATACCAGCGCCATATAAAATATAGCGAATAAAGCGCCGAAAAATTAAATAAAAAAATATATAAACCGTAACGACAGCCGCCTGATATATTATAATAATTATAAACAAGCAGAGGCATAATTAAAAAAATTCCTTCAGGCCGGCATATTAAAGTAAGCGCGCACAATACTCCGGCCGCCGCATATTCAACCGGAGTATTTAAGCCGGTCGAGTAAAAAAAAGTAATTATAATTAAAAAAGAAAAGAAAACCGACTCCATTCCGGATGAAAGCCAGGGCGCGAAAGCCGGGCTGACGGCAAGCATCGCCGCGGCAGCAGCCGAATGCCCGGATGTAAATATCCTGATAAATTTATGAGAAGAAGCGATAAAACCGATAATCCAAAAAATCAAAACCGCATTTAATATTTTCGAAAATAATAACAAATCTATTTTAAATAAAGCCGCAAAAGATAATACCATCAGCCACAAAAAAGAAGTACACCCTTCGACTTTTTCACCCGGATTATAAACAAACCCTTCGCCGCGTGCAAAATTTTCGGCATATCTGAAAAAAATAAAAGCATCGTCCATCATCCACGGATAAATATATGCGTTATAAGAATAAATAAAAATCAAACACGCTAAAACAATAAAACCATTATCAAATTTTAAACCGTTTATTAATCGAAACATATAAATCAAACTACCTTATTATAAAAAATGATAATAAATATTTTATTGAATATAAAAAGTCTGAAATATACCCGATAAAAAAAAGCGGCGCAATAACTACGCCGCTTGATTAAACGATTATTCATATAAAACTATATTACAGAATTACAGACCTTTCGTCTTATCGGTAGTATCCTGAAGGCTGAGCTTAC
>CAYQWL010000257.1:0-4355 GCA_964421195.1 uncultured bacterium
TGGGGGGGAGAAGACTTCGTGTTTTTTACTCATATCAGCCTCCTGAATTACTTTAAAAAACGAGTGTATAATATATATAGTTACAACGATGAAAAAACATCAAAAAATATATTGATTTATTTCTAAATCAATTCGTTTATATTCGTTTCTAATTTAATTATAGCTGAAATTTAAAATAAAGTCAATCATGAGTATTTTTTGGGTATACGAAATAAAAATATATTTTTTTAAAGCCTTGAATTGAACCGTGCTGTTGTGTTATAATATTGTTGATTTTAATTAACAATATTATAAAAAGGGGCTTTATGACTTTAGAATCACTGAACGCAAGGCGAAAAGCAATCATTTTGGAAATCGATAAAATTAAAACTATGAAAAGAGGGACACTTAACGAGCAATATCTTAAAGTAGCGCATAAAAATTCTGAGCCTGTTTTAAAAGGACCATACTATGTTTTTTCGAAAAATGTGAATGGAAAAACAATTGGCCGGCGGGTAAAAACAAAGGATGTACAAATTTTAAAGGAGGACATCGCGGCACATAAAACATTTGTTAAATTAATGAATGAATTTGTTGAAATATCCGAATAAATAACAGATATTGTAAGATCAGAAGATGCCGATGCTAAAAAAATGATATTTAAGGAAGAATATAATTCGGAAATATTAAATTATTCTAAATTATTAATATACAATATATCGACTGATAATCCTCCGACAATGCAAGAAATGGAAATTAGAATTAAAGATGCAGCATCGAAAGAAGGGGCTAAAGTCTTGTCTAAAATCATCTCGGAATTATCAGACTCAACAAAAAAAATTCATTGTCCAAAATGCAATGGCGAGATGGTAAATATAGGAAAACGAAGTAAAGAAATTGTGAGTTTGCTTGGTAAAGGAGTAATAACACGAAGGTATTATGAATGTACAAACCCCAAATGCATGATTCATTATTTTCCAAAAAATAAAATACTTAACATCGAAAATACCTCTTTTTCACCTGGAGTGCGTCGTGTAATGGCGATTAACACCATAAAACGGATGACAGGATTAAAAACCATGTTTTTATATGCATGCTCAATTATTATCTGATGTGGCACATGAAAAAACGCTTAGAACCCTTGTTGAATGAAGAAAACGTTAAGGCAGAGAAAAAATGAACTTTTCGATTTGATTATCGAAAGATTGAAAAGCATAAGAAAACAGACTGTTATTATCAAAAATAAAGAAATAAAAATTATATCAACCCCGGACTAAGAACAAAAAATAATCAAGAAAATGCTCGGCATAAAATTGTAGCCAGAAACCGGATTTTTTTAAAAAAATGCCGACATCGGAGATGAACCATAAAATATTATTGTAAAGGAAAATATTATGAAAATAAATTTGGACATTATTAAACGTGTGATTATACGATTGTTAATATATTCGCTGATCATATTTATACTCTATGCGATTTCAACACCATCATTTAATAGTGCACGGCCGTTAACTAGTAAAAAATCTTGCATAGCCAATATGAAAACTATTGAAGAAGCAATAAAAATGTATCGTAAAGAGAATGTCCAGCCAACGGTTTTTACTGTGAGCGATCTTGTAACGAATGGGTATTTAAGAACCACTCCGAAATGCAATCCGGTTGTGAAAAACTTTTTTGGGCGTTATACCTATCTACAGCCGTTAACATATAAAATAGTGAAAATAGAATCTAATTATCAATCGGTCCAAGTGCTTTTCGATATTGAATGCGATGTTCACGGAAGATTGAGTTTGCAGAATTCGACTGACAAGTTTAAAGGATTGTAAATATTTAACCCCAAAAATACAGTAGAATAAAAAATAATTGGACATAAAAGTCTCTCTTTGTGTTAGAATTAATGATTTTCAAAACAATAATTCAAAACGAAGGGAGATTATTTTTATGTCCAATAAGAATTCTAACACAAATCTTAGCGTAAATGAAGTAAAATTTAAAAATTTAAAAAATAGTTGCGGTTATATTTCCATTAATGATATAATATGGCTTTAAAAAATAAAAAATTAAAACGGGTAAAATTGAAGCAAGTGGAGCGAGGAATTTTATGAAATCATTTACTGAATATATGTGGTTTAACACTAAGAATAAAATCGAATTTATAAATATTACCCGCGCGGTTGAGGAATTTCTGGAAAAGTCAAAGATAAAAGAAGGGTTCATTCTTGTTTCAGCCATGCATATAACCGCCGGCGTTTTTGTTAACGACGCCGAATCAGGTTTGCTCGAAGATATAAAGGAATGGTCCGAAAAAATAGCGCCGTTTAACTTGAATTACCGTCATCATCGAACCGGTGAGACCAACGGCGACGCTCATCTGAAAAATTTACTTATAGGGCACGAAGTAATCGTTCCCGTAACCGCCGGCGCTTTAGATTTTGGCCCCTGGCAGCAAATATATTATGCCGAATTCGACGGATGCCGGCGCAAGCGTCTTATAATTAAAATAATCGGCGAATAGTACGATAAATCATAAATATATAAATTATAAATATACAAACAATTAATGAGTCCGCTATAAAAACTACAAAAATGCCTATAATTAAACTTGAAAATCCGCAAAAACACGTTGCAATTTTTTAAAAAATGACCTTCTTAGAATGGACTCATTAATGAACCAGATGAATGGTAAAATAATTAATAGCAATAAAATAAAGTAAAATAAAGTAAAGTAAAGTAATAGCGGGAGGATAAAGATAATAATGGAATTTAAGATAATAGCTATATTTCTGGCGTCGGTTTTTCCTTTTTTACTTTCGGCCGTTCCCGCCGCCGCGCAAAACGCCGAAGATGTTTTAGCGTCCGGCGCGAGGGATTCTGAGACTATAATGCTGCATTATCACAGGCCTGACGATGATTATAAAAATTGGAATATATGGAGCTGGGCTGAAAATTCAGGAAACCTTAAAGCGGAACTTAACCATGCGGGCAGCGATGATTTCGGCGTATTTTATAAAGTGGATCTTTCAGTTTACGGCGGCGCTGCGCGCATCGGTTTTTTACCTAAATATAAAGAATGGGAGCAAAAAGACGATCCGAATCGTTTTTTAGACATTAATGATATACGCGGCGCGGCCGGAGGTTTTAAAAAAGATATATATATTGTATCGGGCAGGAAGGAAATTTTTTATGAAATTCCGGACGTGCGTCCTTTTATTAAAAACGCTTTTTTAGATTCAAAATTCGATATAACAGTTGTACTTTCAAAAAAAATAAATAAAGTGCGTCATGACGCTTTTTCTATATCGATGAAAAATCCCGCCGGCGGCGTTAAAAATATAAATGTGGCGTCGGCCGTTCTAATCGGAGATAACGGCGAAGAACTAAAAGAGCATAGCGGCGGCGCCCGGTCTTCGGAAGTTTTCGTTTCGCAAGCCGGCGGCGGGCTTATTTCATCGAATATCGTTCGTCTTCGGCTCGCCGAAGCTATTTTATATGATTTCAGCGGTGTTCCGCCTGAAGCCGGGGTATATTTTGAAGGTTTTGAACCGGCTAAATTAAGGATGCGCAATATATTATATTCTGAAGATTTTTATTACGACGGCGAACTCGGTTATTTTTATACTAAAAATTCATGTATTTTCAGGGTTTTTTCACCGGCCGCCTCTTCGGCGGAAGTCGTTATTTACGACGCGCACGATACGTCTCACGGCCGCGCATATTCGATGAAGAAGGAACGTTCGGGCGTCTGGGCCGCTTTTATCTCCGGCGATTTATTGAATAAATATTATAAATACCGTGTGATTATCGATGACGAGCCGCGCGAAGCGCTCGATCCTTATTCAAAATGCAATACTGCTCATAACGGCCGTGCGATGATAATCAACGATAAAACGCCCGTAGCCGATCCGCCGGTTTTTACGATAGATAAAGCTATAATTTATGAAATGCACATACGCGATTTTACGATAGATGAGAAAACGGCGGTCAGTCATAGAGGAAAATTTCTTGGCGCGGCATGGCAGAACGCTTTTTTTTCCGGCGATCCTTCGGTTAAAACCGGCATCGGGCATTTAAAGGAACTCGGAGTTAATACGGTTCAAATACTGCCATTTCAGGATTTTGAAAATGACGAAGCTTCTCAGGATTATAATTGGGGTTATATGCCCGTTAATTTTAATTCACCTGACGGCTGGTATGCAAGCCGTACTTTTGATTCGAGCCGCGTAATCGAATGCAAGAAAATGATTGATTCCTTTCATCGAAATGGAATAAAAGTCGTAATGGACGTAGTTTATAATCATACAGCCGAAGGCGGAGAACAGGTGCGATATTCTTTTAACGCTCTCGCGCCCGGCTATTATTACCGGACAAAAATTGAC
>CAYQWL010000258.1:0-4352 GCA_964421195.1 uncultured bacterium
ATCGTCATATCTTCGCCATATTTTAGCAAAAGATCTTCCGCTATGTCAAAAGCCGCGCCATAGATATTTTTATCTGCCAGTTCACGAGCCGCGGCGGGCGCGTTCAAGTAATAAGACCGCTCGGAACATTTAGCGAGATATGTTTTATAATAACGCGCTCCCGCTTCAGAAACGTTTTTATTTAGAAGCGCTGCCGCTATTTTCTTAAAAATATCGTTATTCCGGCTATATTTAATCGCCATTCCAAAAAAATCTTCCGCTGCCGCGCCGTTATTATTAAATGACATCAACGCGCCGAGAGTGAGCATATCGTTTACGGCAGAGGCTGACGGCGTAACATTTTTCGAACCGGCCGAAATTCTTTTAAGCAAAAGTTCTATATAATCGTTTTCTAACTGCGGACAGGCCGCCGCCAGAGAAATCGCATAATCAAGCTCAGAACCGGAGGCAACATATTTTTTAGCCAGCTCTATATAAGCTGCCGTATCAGATTGCTGTCTGAAAATTCTCAATAAAAATTTTAAAACGTCAAGTTGATTTTTATCGAGAACGACCGCGCCTGTAAGCATTTCTTTATATTCATTTAAATAACTTTCATAATTGGAAGTTTTTTTCCATAAAGAAACGAGTTTTTTAAGAAGCGAATCGGAAATAGCGGCAAGCGAATCTTTATCGGCGCAATCCTGCGCCAGATCGCCGAGCAATTTTAACGCTTTTTCAAAATCGCCTTTTTTCTCATAAATAGAAGCTATCTGTTCGACCGCTTCATCGATAAGATATTTATTATTGCTTTTATTAACTTTTAAATGCGCGATTTTCGCATCGATATATTTTATAGCGTTATCCGGTTCGGCCGCGTTTTCAAGTCGTTTTACCATCCAGTTAACGGCATTGACATAACGGTAACTGTAATAATTATATGACGACGCGTCAAATTTATAATCTTCAAGCAGCCATGCTGCATATTCATCAAAAACTACCATAGCTTCTTTCACATTACCAAGCCTGATATAAAGATCGACGCAATCTTCACACGCCTGCCTGCGCGAATCGTCGCCATTGTTTGCCGCGGCAAGTTTAAGATAACGGGGAACGAGTTTTTTCGCTTCGGCAAAGCGGCTGTTTTTAAAACATATTTTAAAATAATCAATTACGGTACGGCCGTCATTAGGATTAATCGCAATCAATTTTTCATAATTATCCGCCGCCGCGGTAAAATTATTAATCTGACTGTAATAACGGGCAGTCATAGCCAGTTTATTCGCCTGCTTCATCTTTTTTTCATCGAGCGATTCGACGAATTTTGATACTTCTGAGACGCAATTATGGGACACGGCTATTTGAGCAAGTACATCAGCGTATGAAGTTTCCACGGGGTTATCATATATAAGCTGGCGACGTATTTCAAGCGCTTCCACGATCCGGCCGGCCGTTACTAAAAGCCGCGATAAAGTTTCTTTAAGCCGCACCACATCATCGACATGAAATTTTTTATTTTTATCGGAACACGAATCATTATTTTTAATAATATCTTCAATATAAGCCGCGGCAGCTTTCACTCCCTTTGTTTTTATTAAAACGTCGGCATATTGATTACGATAAGTAACCGAAAGCGGCGCCGCCGCGATTAATTTTTGAAGCGCTCCGGCTGCCGAGCGATAATTAGAACCATCTCCGCCGTCCTTCAAATCCATCAAGTAACGATAATATTCTTCCATATAATAAAGATCTTCCGGAAAATTTTCAGCGCGCCTCGCCAGCACCGACGCATAATCATCCTGCATGGAAAAACGTTTAAAAAAATCGAGTGCGTCGGAATAATTTTCATGCAGCTTCGCGTCCATATCCAGAGCTCGATAATAAAGAATTTTAGCTTCTTTAATTTTTTTGATTCGTTCGAGCAAACCGGCGAGTTGTATAAAACGATATGAACCGTCAATGGAGGAATACGATTTTTTAATAATCTCGAAAGCACGGGCATTCATACCAAATTCTATCAATAATTTTGAATATTCATAATACAATTTAAAATTATCCGGCGATCGTTGTATATATTTTTCAAAGCTATCGTCTATTAATTTTTTAAATTTTTCACGTTTATAAAGAGCGTTAAGCCGCGCACGGCATTCAATAACATCCGAAGTTTCGGGGCGTTCATAACGATAATAAGAACGTTTATAATAAACGGGGCTATTAGCTTCACCATTCGGTTCTTCGCTGTCATTATCGAATTCACGATAAGCACGATCCCGCGTATGTTCGTCCGGCGCGCATATAACGCTTATATATTCAGGAAGCGCCACTTCGATCGAACCGTTCAATTCAAAAAGACTTGCAATTTCACGACCAAAAATAAAATCCGAACCGGCGGCGTCGCGGCGTCGAGATAATACGGCAAGCCCTTCGTTATATTTATAATAATCCCAGTAAATATTGGCAAGTTCAATATAATTATCATTGTTTTCAGGATCTATGGATACTATTTTAGAAAAAAACTTATCGGCATCTTCCCATTTCTTGTTTTTATCGAGCGCAATTATATCGCCCGCGGTAACATAAGCTTTTTTATTCGACGGCTCGACGGCGATAAAACGTTTAAGAAGTTCGACGGCTTCGTCGTTTTTACCAAAAGATCTTTTTAAATTAGCGAGTTTCATCAATGAAACAGTATCGGCGGGAGCACGCTTAATAAATTCATCAAACCACTTTTCAGCCTGCTCGAAATCAGAAACAAAAAAACAACATTCTGCGAGCAATTTTAATTCGCATGATGACATAATGCCCGCGGCAGCTTTATATTTTAGTTCTTCAATCAAAGAATATATTTTATATTCGCGGCTTAAAAAACGAAGATATTTTTCCATAAAATCAGAATCGACAAAATAATTCGCGGCATAAAAATCTTCAACGGCTTTTTTAGAAAAAACACCGCCGTCATTAGATAATTGCGAAAGCATATAATTTTCTTTAGCCTTTAAAAGCTGCATATCGTAAGGTTCAGCTTTAAGAAGCCCGTCTATTATTTCGACGCGCGCATAATTAATAATATCAAGTTTTGAAAGCAGCGAAAGCATTTTATTTTTAAACCATTTTTTATCGGCAGCTTTTGCATATTTAGACGCTAAATAATCATAAGCGGCGCGATAATAAGCGGCGGCAGAATATTTATCGGAATAATGCTCCGATGATTCAAGCCAGATAAGCTGTTCTAAGGCGGCGACGGCCCTTTTAAAACCATCCGGCGCGCACGGATTGGCAAATTCATCGATAGCCGCAGCCGCCTTCGTTACGGCGGCAACCGGGCGTTCTTTTTTCTGATGATATTTAACTATATTTTTAAGCGCGCCGGGCATATAAGGTGAATTGGGGAGTTTGCGGCATAAAATTATACTGCATTCATAAGATTGAGTATCGAGCGCGATATTACTATAAAGTGAAGCAAGCTCATTAAGGTAAAGGCCATATGAATCCGATTTTTCGAAATTAAGTAAAAGTTTATAATAGTGAACGGCGGCCGTTCTTGATACATACTGACGCAGTGCGACTCTTATCGCATCATAATTAGCGCGCATAAATCGGCGGCTCGACGAAATCATTAAAAGATTTACGGTAAAATCGGCGCATTTATTTTCAAAAAGCTCGACGGCGGCATTTTTAAATATGAGATAACGAAGATCTATAAAATAAAATTTAGATAAATTAACGGCGAATTCATAATAAAGAGTTTCCATCTCGTTATCATTAGAAGCGAATGCCATAGCAGAAAGCGATACTTTCATGGCCCTGAGATATTCTCCGTAATGCCTGTAAATTCTCGAAATATGAATGCGTGAATTAAAATCGTTCCATCTGGCGCAAAATTTAACGGCATAATCGCGAGCAATCGAACCTTTTCCGCTCTGCATAAGCAATTCTACAAGCAATAAATCGTTATCGTAATCTTTAACCGATTCAAATCCGGCTTTAAGCTTATCTAATTTAGCGTTTAAAAGCGAATTATTCTTAAGGAAATTATAATAAGACGTATGTAAATAAATGCGTTTATCAGCAGATATAGTTTTATCGGCCAGGCTTCTTCCATAAACCGCATCGAGTTTTTCAACCGTTTCAGCTTTATCTTTCGCTTCAGCGGAGGCGATTTTTTTTTCCAGAACGTTTATCTTAGCGTCTCTTAATACCTGTGATTCCGTTCCTTCTTTTTCTTCGATCGCTTCTATCAATTTAAGCGCTCCGGTAAAATCCTTTTCATCGCCAAAATACGCGACTGCGCGGTTTAAAAATTCCGGAGTAATTTTATACAATTCAGAAGCGGTGATTTTATAAAACGACGCAGTTTCGGAACGATATTTAAG